>NZ_JBEZHV010000006.1:356101-381372 GCF_040650755.1 Streptomyces sp. NPDC048623 | reverse complement strand
AGCGCCTCCTGCGGGAACCGGCCCTCCTCGTCCACCGCAGCCGCGAACGGAGCGATCTTCGCCTCCGCCAGCGCACGCACCGTCTCCCGGAGCATGTCGTGCTCTTCCGACGGACGATACAGATCGAAGTCCTTGGCCATGGTCTGGGGCTCCCCTAGCAACGCTTGTGGCAATGATGGCACTGAGTACCCTCAGCAAAACACACTCAGTGCCACGATGCTAGTGGCTAAGGTGCCGACATGACGGACGGCGAGCTCCAGGTGGAGGAGATCGAGGAGACCGGCTTCGGCTGGGCGGAGTGTGTCGCGCGGTGTGTCGGGGGAGTGGTCCGTCCCGGTGACCGCTTCGACGGCGACCGCCTCACCGTGGAACGCCTGGACCGCCCCCTCCGCAGGGCCCTGCCCTTCATCGACCCGCCCCACGCGGTCCGGGTCCGCTTCACGGGCCCCGGAGTGCCGGACCTGCGCCCCCGGCTGACCGTCAGCACCGCCGGCCCGCGCCGCTACGGCTACATCGGCCCGCCCGAACTCCGCCGCGCGGTGCCCCCGGACAGCCCCGGCGGCACCCCCATCCGCACCGCGGCCGACTTCGCCGCCTGGGCCGCCGCCCAGTCCCGTACCGACCTGGCCGCCCCCTTCACCTACGTCATCGACCCCACCTCCACTCTCCGCCTCGCCCCCCGCCCCACCGAACACGTCGCCTGCGCCGCCCGCGGCCCGGTTCTCTCCGCCGGGGAGATCACCTGGACCCACGAGCCCGACGGCTCCTGGTCCGCCACCGAGGTGACCAACCTCTCCACGGGCTACGCCCCGGACCCCTCGTCCTGGCCGTCGGTCGCGGCGGCCCTGGAGACGGCGGGCCTCTCCCACCCGGGCGGGTTCACCTTCGCCTTCGTGTTCCGGCGGTGCCCGGAGGCGGGATGCGCGCAGCTCAATGTCGTACGGGAAGGCGTGTACGAGTGCGCGGTGTGTGGGGCCGGGCTGCCGGAGGAGTGGAACGCGGCGGGGGAGTGAAGGTCGCGGCGCCATCGCGCCGCGCGTGGCCGAGAGGGCGGTCTTGACGGCCCTGTGCGTGGCACCGGGACGGAATGGGCGTAGCCCGCGCGGGCGGCGGCCGGGGCGAACCGGCTGCCGACCGCGCGGGCGAGAGGGTGACGGCGAGGCGGGGGCCGGCCCCCGGTTCCGGTGCCCCTACGGCCTCGGGCGGGTCGCCACCACCACCGCCCCCGCAAGGAGCACCACGTTCTTCACCACGAACTCGCCGATCAGCGTCAGGAGCAGCGGGTTTCCGTGCTCGAAGGCCGCGTGCGGGGTGAGGAGGAGGACGGAGAAGGTGCCCAGGAGGTGGGCGGCGAGGAGGGGGAGCAGGGCCCATGGGGCGCGGGCGGTGAGGAGCCAGAGGCCCAGGGCGATCTCGGCCCAGCCGAGGGCCGGGACGAACCAGGTGCCGGTGTCGAAGGGGATCACGTCGACGACGAGCTCGGCGGCCGGGCTGAGGCCGGCCACCTTCAGGACGCCGAACCAGACGAAGACGACGCCGAGACCCACCCGCAGCAGCACGAAGCCGTAGCCGTGCAGGCGCGGGGCGAGGCGGGAGAAGAGCCCGGGGAGCCCGGGCAGGGACGGGGCGGCGGGGGAGGACGTCGTACGCGTCGGCGTTCTGAGCTGCGAGGAAACGGACATGCGCGGCCACTCCAAACGGATCGGTCGGGATCGGCGAGGTCTTGCCGGACGGAAGGCGCACACGAAGGTGCACGCGAGGTGCACGGACGGTGCGAGGTGCGGTCACCGGTCCGGCGGCCGGCGGCCCGCGGCGTCCGCCCGAGGGACGGGCGACCGGGGGTGGCCGGGATGACCGGGCGGACCCGAGTCCTCGGGTCGGCGGTGCGCGTGCGAGGTGCGAGGTGCGAGGTGCAGGGTGCGGGCCCCGCGGTGCCAGGTCGTCGGGGCCCCGCCCGCTGAGCGGGCGACGGGGTGGGCCACGGGCGGCCTGCGCGTCGGGCGGCGGGCAACCGGACCGGCCCCCCGAGGACGTGCCGCCGCCCCGGGGAACCGGGAACCGGGAACCGGGGACCGGACCCGGGACCCGGGTGCCGTCATGATGCGGCACGGCGTACCCCGGGTCGCCGTTCCGACGGTCCGGCGGAGGACCGGCGGCGCCGACGTCGTCACCTCACGCTAGGGCCTGTCCGGCGCCCGCGCCCCCGCCCATCGCTTCCTTGCATGCCTCCGATGGAAGAAGCCGATAGGTCGTTGCCTCACGCGATCAATTCTCGCCAGCCTGAGGGCAGTTCGAGCTTCTGTCCGACTGCGGTCCCACCGATCCGCGATCGGAACCATCCGCTTCCGCTCCCGCACCACACGCGAAGGAAAAAACACGGATGTCTCAGCGACCCGTCTCCACCGGAACCTCCACCGGACCCTCCACCCCCGCGCCCCTCACCCGGCGCCGGGTGCTCACCGCCTCCGCCGCCGCGGCCGGCGCCTTCGCGCTCGCCACCTCCGCCGGCGGCACCGCCTGGGCCGCCGCCCCGACGACGCGGTTCGAGGCGGAGACCCGCACCGGCCGCCGGGCGCCCGGCGCGGTCGCCGAGCCCACCGTCGTGGTGCGCTGGAACCAGGCCACCATGGACGCGATCCTCGGCCGCTACCAGGCCACCGGCAACCGCTTCGGCCCCGCGACCGTCAACGCCCGCACGCTCGCCATCGTCCACAACTGCATCTACGACGCCTGGGCCTGCTACGACGCCGTCGCCTCGGGCACCCGCTTCGGCGGCGCCCTGCGCCGCCCCCGCTCCGAGCGCACCCTCGACAACAAGAACGAGGCCATCAGCTACGCCGCCCACCTCGCCCTCCTGGAGTTCTTCCCGGAGTACAAGGTCGCCATCGACTCGATGCTGACCAGCCTCGGCTACGACCCCGAGCTCACCGCCCCGCGCCGCCACAGCCCCGCCTGGACAGGCCTCCGCACCGCCCGGGCCGTGCTCGACTACCGCCACGGCGACGGCGCCAACCAGCTCGGCACTCCGCCGTACGCGGACACCACCGGCTACCAGCCGAAGAACCCGCCGCAGATCGCCGGCGCCTACGACCCCTCGATCGTCGTCGCGCCCGAGCACTGGGCCCCGCTCATCGTCGGCGGCAAGCTGCAGAAGTACCTCACGCCGCAGTTCGCCGTGATGAAGCCGTTCGCCCTCACCAGCCCCGACCAGTTCACGGTCGCCGCGCCGCCCGCGTACCCCTCCGTCCGCATGACCGCCGCGATCGAGGAAGTCCTCGACATCAGCGCGCATCTGACGGACGAGCAGAAGTGCATCGCCGAGTTCTGGCTCAACGACGACGTCACCCCGCCCGGCGCCCAGCAGATGTGGGGCCGCTTCGTCTCCGCCCGTGACGGCCACGACGTCGACCAGGACGCCAAGCTGTTCTTCGGCCTCAACATGGCCGAGTGCGACGCCGCCATCGGCTCCTGGGCGGTCAAGCTCGACCATGACTTCGCCCGCCCCTCCACCCTGATCCCGTACGACCGGCGCGGCCGGCGGATCCAGGCCTGGGGCGGCCCCGGCCAGGGCACCGTCACCCTGGACGGCGTCGACTGGCAGGCGTACGTCGCGGTGCCGCCGTTCCCGGCCACCGTCTCCGGGCACAGCACCTTCTCCGGCGCCGCCGCCGAGTTCCTGCGCCGCTTCACCGGCACCGACTCCTTCGGCGACTCCTTCCGCTTCAAGGCCGGCACCTCCACCGTCGAGCCCGGGCTCACCCCGCGCACCGACGTGGTCCTGACCTGGCCCACCTTCAGCGAGGCCGCCCGCCAGGCCGGCATCTCCCGCGTGTACGGCGGCATGCACTGGAGCTTCGACAACGAGCCCGGCATCGAGATGGGCCACCGGATCGGTGCGGTCGTGCACCGGCAGGCCATGCACTACTTCAACGGCTGCTGAGGAGCGAGCACGTGAGCAACCAGACCCCGACCCAGAGCCAGGGGCAGAAGCCGAGCCCGGCCCCGGCCGCCCCGGCTGCCGCGCCTGCTGCGCCCGCCCCGGCCGCCCCGGCGAAGGGCGGCAGCGGCGCCCCGCCGTTCCCCGGCGCCAAGCCGGCCCTGCTCGGCACCCTCGCCACCGTCGTCTCGCTCGTCGTCCTCGTGGCGCTCGGCGAGGCCACCGGCCACCTCCTGATGATCGCCCCGCTCGCCGCCACCGCCATGATCATCTGCTCCACCCCCGCGCTGCCGCCCGCGCAGCCCCGCGGCGTGCTCCTCGGGCAGCTCGGCTCCGGCGCCCTCGGCCTCGCGGCCGTCGCGCTCCTCGGCCACTCCCTGTGGGTCGCCGCCGTCGCCGCCGGCCTCAGCGTCGGCCTGATGCTGCTGCTGCGCGCCGTGCACGCCCCGGCCGCCGCGACCGCCGTCCTCGCCGTGCTCCAGGACCCCCAGCCGGTCCGCTTCCTGCTCCTGCTCGGCATCGGCAGCGTGCTGCTCGTGCTCATCGGCCTGATCGCCTCCAAGGCCGGCGTGATCGCCAAGTACCCGACCTACTGGTGGTGAACCCGATGAACCGCGAGAGCCTCCTCGTCAGCACCGAACGCCTCCAGGAGCACCTGAAGGACCCCGCGGGACCCGCCGGTTCCGGCCTCGTCCTGGTCGAGATCACCGACGGCGGCAACGACGGCGGCGGCCGCCCCGGCCGCATCCCCGGCGCCGTCCGCCTCGACTGGACCGGCGACCTCCAGGACCCGGTACGGCGCGACCTCATCGGCCCGGAGGCCTTCGCGGCCCTCCTCGGCCGGCACGGCATCTCCGCCGACGACACCGTCGTCTTCTACAGCGGCAACAACAACTGGTGGGCCGCCGCGGGCTATTGGCAGTTCCGCCTGTACGGGCACCGGGAACTGCGCATCCTCGACGGCGGGCGCGCCCGCTGGGAGGCGACCGGCGGCGCCCTCACCACCGAGGCCCCGGTCCGCGCCGCGACCGACTACCCCGTGCCGGGCGCCGCCGACGACACGATCCGCGCCCGCCGCGAGGACATGCTCGACCACATCGGCCGGCGGACGCTGCTCGACGTGCGCTCCCTGGAGGAGTACCTCGGGCACAGCAACACCCCGCCCGGCGTGCCCGAGGACGTCGGCGTGCGCTGCGGCCACGCCCTGTCCGCCGAGCACATCCCCTGGCAGACCGCCATCCACGCGGACGGCACCTTCCGCGACGACGCGGAACTGCGGGCGGCCTACGGCGGCCTGGACGCCGGCGTCCCGACCGTCCTCTACTGCCGGGTCGGCTGGCGCTCCGCGCACAGCTGGTTCGTGCTGCACGAGCTGCTCGGCATGACCGACGTACGCAACTACGACGGCGCGTGGCGGGAGTTCGGCTCCCTCATCGGCGCGCCGATCGTCAAGGGCCCGCAGCAGTGGGGCCCCGACCCGATCCCGTCCGTCGTCCCCCAGCGAGTCGCCGCCGATACGGAGGTCACCACCCGTGCCTGACGTCACGATCTACCACGATGTGCTGCGCAACGGCTTCGAGCAGACCGGACTGCCCTGGGTGCCGTGGACCGAACCCGGCCGCGAGGGCGTGGAGTTCGTGGTCCTGTGGGGCCCCGGCGACGCCGGCGAGGAGGACTCCGCCTCGCTGCTGCTCCGCTTCCCGCCCGGCGCGCACGGCGACTTCCACGAGCACCTGGGGCACGAGCTGATGCTGGTGCTCGACGGCACGCTCGACCACAGCGACGGGCGCCGCTTCCACCGCGGCGACCTCGTCATCGAGGAGCCGGGCACCCGCCACCAGATGTCCAGCGCCACCGGCTGCACGGTCCTCGCGGTCCGCGCCCGCCCGGCATCCCCGCGCACGCCCCGCGCGGGCGAGATCACCACCGGCGTCGGCGCCGGCGCCGGCGCCTAGGCCGTGACGTCCGGGTCAGGCCGGGCCGGGGAACGGCTCCCCCACCCCGGCCGCAGGGCGGAGGGGGCGGTCGGCGACCGACGACAACGCGGCAGACGTGCGTGCTGGGCGTCGTGACCCCGGCAAGCCCCGGACGTCACGGCCCGACCCTCCGGCGGCGCGGACCGGTCCCCGTCCGGTCCGCGTCCGGTCCCTCGGCGGGCAGGGCCTGTCCGCCGGATCATGGCCGGGGCCCGCGACTCCCCCGGAGCTTCGCCCGGGAGGTACCCCCAGGCCACGTTGCCGAAAGCCCCAACGGCTCCGCTGTCGAGGGGTACGCCCCCTGGCGTCGCCGGTGGTACCCCCACCCAGGCGAAGCTCCGGGGGAGCCGCGGCCTGCCCGACCCTGATCCGCCGGACAGGCCCTACGCCCCCACCGCCCGTGAGGGCGGCGGCCCCTCCCGGCACGTCCGCCCGTCCGCCTGTCCGCACGTCGCCGTACGGGCCTCCCCGTGGCCCGAACGCAGCACCCGTAACCCGTAACGCAGCACCCGCACACACCGGCGCGCCGCACCCCCGTAGCGGCCGCCGGCACCCGCCACCGGCCCCGCCTGCCGGTGACCACGGCACCCGGAGCCTGCCCGGCGGATCACGGCCGGGTCCGCGAAGCCCGGCACGGCACTCCCCCTGGGCCCCGCGGGCCCGGGTGGGGCCACCGGCGATGCCAGGGGGCGTACCTCCGTACCGCTCCCCCTCGGCCCTGGCGGGCCGGGGGAGAACCCGTGCGCCGGACGCCGTGGCCTTGTCGGGCCGGCCTGATCTGCCGGACAGGCCCTGGCGGGGCCCGCGACGCCCCCGCCGCCGTACGGCCGCGTCCGGGCACGCCCGCACGCCTCCTTCCGCATCCGCACTGTCACTGGAGAGACGCCATGCAAAGTCCGCACAGCCCCGAGCCGTCCCGCCGGGTGCTCCTCACCACCGGGTCCTCGGACGCGCACACCTGGAATCTGGTGCACCTGCAGCTGTTCCTGGAGGAGCACGGGCACTCGGTGCTCAACCTCGGACCGTGCGTGCCCGAGCGGCTGCTCGTCGACACCGCACGGATGACCAGCCCCGATCTCGTCGTCGTCTCCTCGGTGAACGGACACGGGCACCAGGACGGCCTGCGCGCCGCCCGGGCGCTGCGGGACGACGAGGACACCCGGGGGATCCCGATGGTGATCGGCGGTCTCCTCGGGATCTCGCCGCAGGGCGCCGAGGAGCGCACCGCCGAGCTGCTCGCGGCGGGTTACGACGCGGTGTACCCGGACGGCACGGCGCCCACCGCGCTGCTCGCCAGGCTCGGCCGGCTCGGCGAGCGCGGCGAGCGCGGCGGGCGCGGTGAGCCGAGAGGCGCGTGTACCGGGCGGGCCGCGGCGTGACGACTCCCGACCGGTCCCCGCAGCACCCGCATCCGCCCTCACACCCGCAGCACACCCTGTCCGCCGGTGACCTGGGCGCCTTCGTCCAGGAGGCCGCCGCGGCCGGCGAGCTCGTCGTCCAGCCCCGTATGGGCATGGTCTCCCCGGAGGAGATGGCCGCCGGCGTCGCCGCCGTCGCCGCGCTCCCCGAGCGGACCGTCGCCACCCTCACCATCGACAGCTACACCCGGGTCGGCGACCACGCCGCCGCCACCGCCGCCCTGCGCACCGGGCGGCCCCTGAACGGCTTCCCGATCGTCAGCCACGGCCCCAGGACCGCCGCCAGGACCGCCGCGGCCGCCGGCCGCCGCACCCCGGTGCAGGTCCGGCACGGCTCCGCCGACCCGATGGCCATCTTCCGCACCATGGCCTCCGCCGGGCTCTCCGCCAGCGAGGGCGGCCCCGTCTCGTACTGCCTGCCCTACGGCCGCACCCCGCTCGCCCGGTCCGTCGCCGCCTGGCGCGACTCCGTGCAGTTCCTCGCCGAGGAGAGCCGCGCCCACGGCCGGCGTGCGCACCTGGAGTCCTTCGGCGGCTGTCTGCTCGGCCAGCTGTGCCCGCCGTCGATGCTGGTCGCCGTGTCCGTCCTGGAGTGTCTGTTCTTCGCGCAGAACGGCGCCACCAGCGTGTCCCTGTCGTACGCGCAGCAGACCCACCCCGTGCAGGACGCCGGGGCGCTCGCCGCGCTGCGGCAGCTCGCCGACGAGCTGCTCCCGGCCGCCGTGGACCGGCACATCGTCCTCTACACGTACATGGGCGTCTATCCGCGCACCGTGCCCGGCGCGAGGCTGCTGCTGCGCCGCAGCGCCGAACTCGCCGTGCTCGGCGGGGCGCAGCGGCTCATCGTGAAGACCGAGACGGAGGCGCACCGCATCCCGACGGTCGCGGAGAACCTGACGGCCCTGTCCGTGGCCGCCGACGCGGCCCGCACGGCCCGGCGGCGGGCCGCTCGCGGAGCGGGGCAGGCCGTCGGGGGCGACGCCGAGGAGATCCTGGCCGAGGCGCGCGCCCTGGTCGGCGCGGTCCTCGCGCTCTCCGACGACCTGGGCGTCGCCCTGCTCAAGGCCTTCGACCGGGGGCTGCTCGACGTGCCGTTCTGCCTGCACCCGGACAACCGCGGCGAGGCCCGTTCGGCCGTCGCCCCGGACGGGCGGCTCCAGTGGACCGATCTGGGGGCGCTGCCGCTGCTCACCACCAGCCGGAGGACCACCCCGATGACCTCGCGTCAGCTCGCCGGCATGCTCGGCCGGGTCGCCCGGGAGCACGACCTGACCGCGGAGACCACGCCGCCGCCGGAGCCCGCCCCGCTCGACACCCCGCGCTGCCTCGCCGATCCGGCCGCGGACCCGCTGCGGATCGCCTTCGTCGGCATGGGCCCGCGCGGGCTCTCCGTCCTGGAGCGGCTCGCGGCCCGCTGCGCGGAGCGGCCGCCCGCGCGCCGTATCGAGGTGTTCGCGATCGATCCGTACGAGGCGGGGGCCGGGCGGATCTGGCGTACGGACCAGTCGCCGTGGTTCCTGATGAACACCCCGGCGCAGGAGATCACCATGTTCTCCGGCCCGGCGGACGAGGGCCCGCACCGGGCGGGCGCCGGTCCCTCGCTCGGCGAGTGGTGGGCGGAGCACGACCCGGCGCGCGCGGAGCCGCAGGGCTACGCGCCGCGCGCGGTCTACGGGCGCTATCTGCGCTATGTGATGCGGCGGATCGAGGAGACCCTGCCGCCCTGTCTCACCGTGCACCAGGTGCCGGCGCGGGTGATCTGCGCGGACCGGGGCCGGCCGGCGGATCCCGGGCAGACGGGGCAGACGGGGCAGACGGGGCAGCCGGGGCAGCCGGGACAGCCGGGACAGCCGGGCGGGCCGTACCGGCTGCGGCTCGACCGCGGCGACGTGCTCACCGTCGACCGGCTGCTGCTCGCCACCGGACACCCGGTCAACGAGCCCGACCGGCAGCAGCGCGAGTGGCGCCGGTTCGCCCGCGACAACGGAACCCCGGCCCGTCCGCTGCGGTACGTGGCGGGCGGCTCGGCCACCGAGATGCCGCTGGCCGACATCCCGGCGGGCGCGAGCGTCGGCGTCATCGGCATGGGGCTCACCTTCTACGACGTCCTGGCCGAGCTGACCCTCGGGCGCGGCGGCGCGTTCACCGACGGCGGCGACGGGCTGCTCTATCTGCCCAGCGGCAAGGAGCCGCGGATCCTCCCCGGGTCGCGCGCCGGAGTGCCGCTGCTCACCCGGGGCGTCAACCAGAAGGCGCCGGAACACCGTTACCGGCCGCTGCTGTTCACGCCCGCGCGGATGGCGCGCCTCCGTGCCGAGCACGCACCGCTGGACTTCGAGCGGCTCGTGCAGCCCTGGCTGCTCGCCGAGGTCAACCTGGTGCTGCTCGCCACCCGCATCCGGCAGGTCCACGGGCCCGACGCGGCAAGGGAGTTCACCGAGCGAGCTGAAGACGCCCTGGCCATGGTCCCGGACCAGGACGTGCTCCAGGGGCTCGCCGCCGGCTACCGGATCGACCCGCGGCCGCTGACCGGACTCGGCGCGCTGGCCCGGCCGTTCCACGGCCGCCGGTTCGGCTCGCCCGCGGAGTTCCACAAGGTGCTCACCGAGTGGCTGCGCGCCGACCTGGGCGACGCCCGGCTCGGCAACGCGGACGGGCCGATGAAGGCGGCGGCGGACGTGCTCCGCGACGTCCGGCAGACCATCCGGGACCTGGTCGACTTCGGCGGCCTGACCCCGGCCTCGCACGCCTGGTTCCTCGCCGAGTTCGGCCCCGTGGCGTCCATGGTGTCGACCGGGCCGCCGCCGCTGCGCTCCGAGCAGTTCCTCGCGCTGCTCGCCGCCGGGGTGCTCGAACCGGTGGGCCCGGGCGTGCGGTTCGGCACGGATCCGGTGAGCGGCCGGTTCACGGTGGAGTCGACGCAGGTCGAGAACTCCTGGTCGGCGCTGGACGTCCTCGTCGACGCGCGCCTTCCCACCACCGACATCACCACCGACAGCGATCCGCTGATCCGCGGGCTGCTCGCGGACGGCCTGGTGCGGCCCTTCGTGAACGCCGCCGAAACCGGCGACGGCACCGGGGAGTTCAGGACCGGTGGGGTGGACTGCACCGCCACGCCGTTCCACCCGGTCGGCGCGGACGGTGCCACGGACCCGGCGATCCACGTCCTCGGCATCCCCAGCGAGCACACCCGCTGGTTCACCCAGGTCGGCAGCGGCCGGCCGGGCCGCTGGGGCTCCTTCACGCGCGACGCGGACGACATCGCGGGAGCGCTGGTGGGGGCGGCCGGATGACCGCGCCCGACGCCCGGCGGCAGCCGCCCGCCCGCGCGGAGTTCCGCAGGACCGCCGCGCACGAGGAGTACCGGGCGGCCCGGGACCTGCTGCTGCGGCTGCGCGGCGACCGGGAGGCGGCCTCGGCCGCGTTCCGGTGGCCGCGGGCCCGGCACTTCAACTGGGCCCTGGAGTGGTTCGACGTGGTCGCCGAGGGCAACCGGCGCACCGCCCTGGAGATCCTGGGCACGCCGGGCCCGGACGGCACGGTGCCGGTCGTCGACCGGGTCACCTTCGCCGAACTGTCCGCGCGCTCCGACGAGTTGGCGGTGGCGCTCGCGGAGGCGGGGGTGGCCCGCGGCGACCGGGTGCTCGTCCTGCTCGGCACCCGGGCGGAGCTGTGGGAGACCCTGCTCGGCTGCATCAAGCTGGGCGCGGTCGTCGTGCCCGGCTACCAGGACCTCACCCGCGACGAGGCCGCCGACCGGATCGGCCGCGGCGGCATCCGGCACCTCGTGTGCGCGCCCGAACTCGTCCATATGCTGGGCGAGTCGGAGGTGCCGGCCGTGCCGGGGGTGCGGATGGCGCCCGGAGCCGGGGGAGTGCCGGGCTGGATCCCGTACCCCGACACGCGGGACACCGGCCGGCGCCGGGCCTTCGTGCCGACGGGACCGACGGCGGCCGGCGACCCGTCCTTCTGCTACTTCACCTCGGGCACCACCTCGCTGCCGAAGCTCGTCGAGCACTCCCACGCGGGGTACGCGGTCGGGCACCTGTCCAGCCTGTACTGGAGCGGCCTGCGGCCCGGCGACCGGCACCTCAACCTGTCGGCGCCGGGCTGGGCCAAGCACTCCTGGTCCAGCTTCTTCGTGCCGTGGACGGCGGGCGCCACGGTGGTGGCCCCGCCCGACGGCGGGCTGCCGGCCGAGCTCCTTCCCGGGGTGCTCGCCGCCCAGCGGATCAGCAGCCTGTGCGCACCGCCGAGCGCGTGGCGGGCGATGCTGCCGTACGTGACCGGGGGCCGGGGCGCGCCCCGGCTGCGGGAGGCGACGGCGGCGGGCGAGCCGCTGACCGCCGAGGTCACCGACCGCATCGAGGCGGCGTGGGGCGTCCGGGTCCGCGACGGTTACGGCCAGACGGAGGCGACGGCCCTGATCGGCCGCGCCCCCGACGGTCCGGCGCCGCTGGCCCCGCTCGGCCACCCGCTGCCCGGGTACCGGATCGTGCTGCGCGACCCGGAGACCGGGCTGCTCGGCGAATCCGGGGAGGTGTGCGTGGATCTGACGGAGCGTCCGCCGGGTCTGATGCGCGGATACGTCGACCTGCCCGCCCGGCCGGAGCGCACGGCGGAGGCGTTCGCGGACGGTCTCTACCGGACGGGGGACCGGGGCGAGCGGCTCGCCGACGGCTCGATCCGGCTGCTCGGCCGGAGCGACGAGGTCTTCAAGTCGCACGGCCACCGGGTCTCCCCGATGGAGATCGAGGCGGTCCTGCGCACCCACCCCTCGGTCGCCGACGCGGCCGT
Source organism: Streptomyces sp. NPDC048623 (assembly GCF_040650755.1). Lineage (NCBI taxonomy): Bacteria > Bacillati > Actinomycetota > Actinomycetes > Kitasatosporales > Streptomycetaceae > Streptomyces > Streptomyces sp. NPDC048623. The sequence goes on along the minus strand of NZ_JBEZHV010000006.1, from coordinate 369,244 downwards.
GATCCCGGGCCCCGACGCCCTCGGCGGCCTCGCTCCGTACGCCGTGGTGGAACCCCGGGGCGTCGTCGAACCCGACGTCCTGCGCAGCGAGTTGCTGTCGCTGGCCCGCCGCCGGCTCGCCCCGGTCTTCGTCCCGAGGTCCGTCACCCTGATCGGCGCCCTGCCCCGTACCCGCTCGGGCAAGCTCCGCCGTACGGCACTGCGCCCGGAGGGACTGGACTGAGGGTCCGGTCCGAGGGATCGGTCCGAGGTACGGCGACGCCCGGGGCGCCCTCGTGAGGGGGGGCGCCCCGGGCGTTCCTGCGAGGGGCCGTGGTGCAGTGGGGAACTCAGCCGACCTCGGACGCCACCGGCTCCCGGTCCGCCGTCCGCAGCAGCACCGTCGCCACCGCGCGGGCGCGGAGCGCCGCCTCGGTCGTGCCCTCGCGGAGGGCCGTGACGATGGCGCCGTCGCCGAGGAGGGCGAGCTGGCGGGCGAGGGTCTCGTGGTCGTGGTAGCCGCCGTCCGTGAGGAGGGCGTCGAGGCGGGCGATGACCTTCTCCTTGTGCTCGGCGGCCACATGGTGGGCCGGGCTCTCGGGGTCGGCGGCCTCGACCATCGTGTTGATGAAGGCGCAGCCGCGGAAGTCGGCCGCGGCGAAGCGTTCCGCCAGTCCGTCGAAGAGGGCGAGCGGCAGTTCCTCCGGGTCGCGGTCGCTCGCCTCGATCCGGCCCTCCAGCCAGGCCCGCCACATGCCGTCGCGGCGCCGCAGCACCTCGACGACCACGTCGTCCTTGCTGGGGAAGTGCCGGTAGAAGGAGGCGCGGCCCACACCGGACTCGGACAGGATCCGCTCGATGCCGACGGCCCGGATGCCCTCTTCGTAGAAAAGACGCTCCGCGGCACTGAGGAGTCGTTCTTTCGCGTTCGTGGCCATACCAAACGGTACCACTCGGTTCCGAAGCCGGGAACGGAGTGCCTGCCTCCCGTTGCGCCAGACGGAACCGATCGGTACCGTCATGATGGTACCGATCGGTTCCGTGTTGAGTTCCGTGTTCAGTTCCGTGTTTGGTTCGGCTCAAGGAGAGTTCCATGTCCCGCCTGCCCCAGCTGACCGTCGAGTCCGCGAACGAGGAGCAGCGCGAGCTGCTCGAGAGCACCCTCAAGCAGCTCGGCAAGCTGCCCAACCTCTACGCCGCCCTCGCCAACGGCCCGGCCGCGCTGCGCGGTTACCTCGCCATGCGTGACGCCCTGGTCGGCGGCAGCTTCGGCGCCAGGCAGCGCGAGCAGCTCGCGCTCTACATCGCCCAGCGCAACGACTGCACCTACTGCGTCTCCGCGCACACCCTGCGCGGCGGCAAGGTCGGCATGAGCGAGCAGGAGCTGCTCGCCACCCGCCACGGCCAGGACGCCGGCGACCCGCACATGGACCAGGTCCTCCGGATCACCGGCGCCATCATGGAGAGCGGCGGCCGTGTCTCCGACGCCGCCCTCGCCGACGCCCGTGCCGCCGGCGTCACCGACGCCGAACTGGCCGAGATCGTCGGCCATGTCGCGCTCAACGTGCTGTCCAACTTCTTCAATCACGTTGCGCAGCCGGAACTGGACTTTCCGTTGGTTCCGGCGCAGCTCGCCGAGTAGAGTCCTCCGCGGCCGACAGGGGTGCCGGGTGCGAAGGAGCGTCCGGCACCCCTGTGGTGTGAACAGACAGTTCTGGGGCGATCGTTCGGGCGGCGCGACCAGCCGCCCCCAGTGCCAGACGCCGCCGGGGGGCGGCAAGGGGGTTGAACACGTGGACATCGACGCAAGAACCCTGAGAACCTTCCGTGAGGTGACCCTGACCGGGTCCTTCACCCAGGCGGCCCGCCGCCTCGGGTACTCGCAGTCCAGCGTCACCGCGCAGATGCGCGCCCTGGAACGGCAGGTGGGCGAGCCCGTCTTCGAGCGGCTGCCCAGTGGCGTACGGCTCACCCGCACCGGGACGGTGCTCTGCGACTACGCCCGCCAGATCCTCACGCTCGTCGGCGAGATGGAGGCCGCCCTGCGCCGTCCCGCCGTCAACCCGCCGCGGATGACCGTCGGCGTGGTGCCCACGCTCGCCTACGGACAGCAGCTCGCCCGCCTCACCCACATCGGCCGCCGCCTCCTCTCCGGGGTCCAGCTCGCCCTGCGGGTCATGGGCACCGGTGAGATCCACGACGCCTTCCGGGCCGGCACCATCGACGGCGCCCTCGTCCTCACCGTCGTCGACGCCGACGACCCCGCCGCCCTGCCCGGCGCGCTCGCCGACCCGCTGCGCACCGCCGACCGGCCCGACGACCTGACAGAAGTGCGGCTTCAGGAAGTCGAGTTCGTGCCCGTCACCGGAGCCGTCCGGATGCGCGGCGCGGCCGCCGCCGGCCGCCAGGTCGTCATCGCCGACCCCGACTGCCCCTCGCAGCGCTGGCTGCCCGAATTCCTCCGGCTCCGCTCCGACGGACCGCCCGAGATCCATGAACTCGGCTCCATGGCCGGGGTCCGCGCCGCCGCCCAGTCCGGGCTCGGCTGCGCCATGCTCCCGATGGCCCTGGCCGCCTCCCCGCAGGAGGCCGGCGGACTGCGCCCGCTCCCGGGCGTGCCCCGGATGCGCTGGAACGCCTCCCTGGTCTCCGCGCGCGGTGACGACCGCCCCGCGCTCGACTGGGAGAACCTCGCCGAGACCCTCCGCCAGGCCACCGCGCTCGCCTGCGCGGTCCCGGTCAGCGACCCCGAGGGCGCCGGCCCCGTACCCGGTCCTGTGCCCGGTCCTGTGCCCGTGCTCGGCCCCAACCCGGGCCTGGCCAACTGACGTTCGGCTCGCTCCCCATGGCGCGGACCGGTCCCCGCGACGGGCCGCGCCCCCCAGAACCGGTGCCACGGCACACCCGTCCCTCCCCGGACCCACACCCCCGACCGGGCTCCAGAGGACGCGGGTGGGCCGTGGCACCACCAGGTACGCGGGCCCCAGGGGGTGTCTCGGCGTCAGTGGCGCACCACGCCCGTGCTCTCGCCGCGCAGCACCGCCTCCCCGTGCTGGTTGGTGATCTCCACCGTCAGCTCCACCCCGGTACCGGCCCGGACCTCGCTCAGCGCCCGTACGGTCACCTCGGCGCTGATCGTGTCCCCGGACCACACCGGGCGCAGGAACTCCCAGCTCATCCGCCGCGCGATGTAGTCGATCCGCCCGCCGACCTCGGTCGCGAGCGAGGCGGTGAAGAGCCCGTGTGCCATCGCCTGGCGCCCCTCCTCCGGCAGATGGTGCCGGCCGCGGTCCCCGGCCAGCTCGGCGAAGGCCGCGATCGCGGCGTCGGTGACGACGCGCTCCGCCCGCAGCACCTGCCCCACCTTCAGATCCGGCTTCGGATCCAGCGCACGGTTCTCTGACACTCTGCTCCTCCAGGTGGGCCTCGGGCACAAGATCGCCAGTCTGCCAGCCCCCGTCAGTACGATGGCGGGGACACGGACACGGACACGGACACAGACACGGACGCGGATGCGCGTACGGGTAGAGGCGCGGGCACGGAAGGGTGCGGGTGTGACGGACAGCGGCGGCGGCAGCGGCGCGGCGGCCGGGGCGGAACGGTCCGCCCCGCGCAGGCGCGGCCAGGGCGAGCTGGAGGCCCAGGTGCTCACCGTGCTCCGGGACGCCCCCGCCCCCGTACCCGTGGCCTGGGTGCAGCAGCGGCTCGGCGGCGGCCTCGCCTACACCACCGTCATCACCATCCTCACGCGCCTGTACGCCAAGGGCGCCGTCGCCCGCGAACGCGGCGGCCGCTCCTTCCTCTGGACCGCCGTCGCGGACGAGGCTGGGCTCGCCGCGCTGCGGATGCGCAAGGTCCTCGACGCCGAGGCCGACCGCAAGGCCGTCCTCGCCTCCTTCGTCACCGCGCTCTCGCCGAACGACGAGCGACTCCTGCGTGAACTCCTCACCGAGGAGGGCGAAGACAGACCGGACGGCGCGACGGAGGGCGGAGACTAGCGGACATGGGAGTCTTCGTCTTCCTTCCGCTGCTGCTCCCGCTCAGCGCCTGGCCCGTCGCCCGGCTCGCCGCGCACCGCCTGCACCCGCGCGCCGCGACCCGGCTGCTCACCGTGTTCGCCGTGGTCCTCGCCGTGTGCAGCACCCTCTGCCTGGCCCTGCTGATGGTCGTCGGCACCGCCCAGCTGCCCGGCAACCCGTTGCCGGACGGCTGGTCCGACCCCGAGGTGCGGGCGGCCCTGCCGTACGACGAGATCGCCGGGCGCGCCGCCATCCCCGCGCTCGGCGCCGTGGTCGTGGCCTGTCTGCACGCACCGGTCCGGCAGCTGCGGGTGCGCCGGCGGGCCGAGCGGGCCCTCGCCGCGCTGCCGGGCGGGCGGCCCGTCGCGGTGCTGCCGGACCCCGTCCCGTACGCCTACGCGCTGCCCGGCCGGAGGCGCGACCGGGTCGTGGTCAGTTCCGGCATGCTGGCGTCGCTCGGTCCGGCCGAGCGGCGGGCTCTCTTCGCCCATGAGCGCGCCCATCTGGCGGCAGGTCACCACCGCCATCTGCTCGCGGTGCAGCTCGCCGCGCGGGCCAATCCGTTCCTGCGCCCGCTGCGTACCGCCGTCACGTACACCGCCGAGCGGTGGGCCGACGAGGAGGCGGCGGCCGCGGTCGGCAGCCGCCGCACGGTCGCCCGGGCGGTCGCCCGCGCGGCCCTCATCGCCGTGCCCGCGCCCCGTACCACCGGAGCGCTCGCGCAGGTCTCGGGCGGGGGAGCGGGCCCGGTGCCGCGCCGGGTCGCCGCCCTGCTCGGCCCCGCGCCCGCCAGACCGGCCTGGCCGCCGCTGTGCACGGCGGTCGGGATGGCCGTGTGGTCCGCCGCGGTCGGCGCGACCCTGTCGGCGCTCTCCTCGGCCAACTCGGCGGTCACACTGTTCCTGGTGCTGCGGGCGGCGACCCCCGTCTAGGGCCTGTCCGGTGTGACGGCCCGACGTCCCGCTACAGGTCGAACTCGTGCGGCGGCAGGTCGAGCGCGTAGCACGCCTCGCGCACCACGGCCTGCTCGGTCTTGTCGAAGTCGCCGTCGGCGCCGCCGATGACGATGCCGATCTGGATCACCGCGCGGGCCTCGGCGGGCTTCTTCCTCGCCTTGGCGACCTCCTGGAGCACGCTCACCTTGCCGAAGTCGAAGTCGGCGGTGAGGCGTTCGAGGCTGGCGTCGAAGCGGCGCTGCAGATCCGTCGCGTCGAAGTTCCGCAGCACCTCGTTGGTGGCGATGAGCTGGGCCACCCGGCGGCGCTCGGCCGGGTCGACGGTGCCGTCGGCGGCGGCGACGAGCGCGCACATCGCCATGCTCGCGTCGCGGAAGGCGCCGCTCTTCAGGTCGTTCTTCTTGGCGAGCAGCTGGGCGGGAAGACACGAAACGCCGAACGGCGGTGGGGCGACTGCCCCACCGCCGTTCGGCGTCGTGCGTGTGCTGCTGGTGTCCGGAACCTCGGCGGATCAGGCCGCCGGGGCCGGGTAGGTCGGGTACTCGACGCCCGAGACGTGCTGGACGACCCGGATGACCTGGCAGGAGTAGCCGAACTCGTTGTCGTACCACAGGTACAGGATCGCGTTGTCGCCGTCGACCTTGGTCGCGCCGGCGTCGACGATCGAGGAGTGGCGCGAGCCGACGAAGTCCATGGAGACCGCGTCGGGAGCCGTGGTGAAGTCGATCTGGCGCTTCAGCGGCGAGTGCAGCGAGACGTCGCGCAGGTAGTCGAGGACCTCCTCGCGCGTGGTCTCGCGGCCGAGCCGCAGGCTCAGGATCGCGATCGAGACGTCCGGGACGGGGACGCGGATCGAGCTGCCGGTGATCGGGGCCTTGAGGTCCGGCAGCGCCTTCGCGACGGCCGAGGCGGCACCGGTCTCGGTGATCACCATGTTGAGCGGCGCGGAGCGGCCGCGGCGGTCGGCCTTGTGGTAGTTGTCCAGCAGGTTCTGGTCGTTCGTGAACGAGTGGACGGTCTCCACGTGACCGCGCAGCACCCCGTACTCGTCGTCCATCGCCTTGAGCGGCGGGACGATGGCGTTGGTGGTGCAGGAGGCGCAGGACAGGATCTGCTCGTCCGGCTTGATCGTGTCGTGGTTGACGCCGTGCACGATGTTCGGGACGTCGCCCTTGCCGGGGGCGGTCAGGACGACCTTGTCGATGCCCGGACGCAGGTGCTTCGACAGGCCCTCGCGGTCGCGCCACTTGCCGGTGTTGTCGATCAGGATGGCGTTGTCGATGCCGTACGCCGTGTAGTCGACCTCGGAGGGGTCGTTGGCGTAGATCACCTTGATCGTGTTGCCGTTGGCGACGATCGTGCCGTTGGCCTCGTCGACCGTGATGGTGCCCTGGAACTGCCCGTGGATGGAGTCACGGCGCAGCAGCGAGGCGCGCTTGACGATGTCCTCGGCGGCCCGGTCGCCGCCGCCGCGCACGACGATGGCGCGCAGCCGCAGACCGTTGCCGGAGCCGGCCTTCTCGATGAGCAGGCGGGCGACGAGGCGGCCGATGCGGCCGAAGCCGTACAGGACGACGTCGCGGCCGGCGCCGCCCTCGATCTTCTCGGCGCCGATGGCACCGGCGACGGACTCGGCGGTGAAGTCGGCGACCGACAGACCCCGGTCGTCGGCCTTGTACGTCGCGGCCAGCATGCCGATGTCGATCTGGGACGGACCCAGGTCGAGCGTGGTGAGCGCCTGAAGGAACGGCAGGGTCTCGGTGACCGACAGCTCCTCGCCGTCGATCTGGCGGGCGAACCGGTGGGTCTTGAGAATGCTCACCACCGACTTGTTCACCAGGGAGCGGCTGTGAACGAGGACGGTGACGTCCTGCTCCCGGTGCAGCTTCCCGATGATCGGAATCATGGACTCCGCGATCTCCTCGCGGTTCTTCCAGTTTGTGAACGAGTCCTCGTTGACAGTCACAGAAAGCATCTCTCGATCGAGCTGGGCGGTGCTCATATGCTAACCCGCCCCTTCAGGTGTGCGGCAGGGGGGTCGGGTGTGGTGCCGGACACGGGGCGGGGCGTGGGCTGTTTCCACCGGTAACGCCTTCGACGCGCGCATCGCGGGACCCACGCGGCCGGTCGCCAGGGTCGCGCCGAGCAGCAGACCCGCGGCGATCGCGACCACCGTCGTGACCAGTTCGAGCAGGTCGCGGAAGCCCGCGATGACATGCCCGCCGGCCAGGGTCGTCAGGCTCGATGCCGGCCCCGCCGTGTCCGGATTCCGCAATCCCTTCGAAACCGCCCCGCCCGGCCTGGCAGGCTTGCGTCGTGACGTACGTCGTGAGCGTGGAAATCTGCATACCGGACGACGCCGCCGACCTCGACGCCCTGGGCAGGTTCGGGGCCGCCGTCCTGCTGGAGCGCGGCTTCGGCTCCGTGGCCGGTGCCGAGGGGCCGGACGGCGTGGAGGTCGACGTCCTCGACGTGACCGTGACCTCCCACACGAGGGGCGCCGAACTGACCGTGGCCACCCTCGCCCCCTCCCTGGAGACCGCCGAGGACGCCGTGGGAGCCGTGACCCAGGAGGTCCTCGACCGCGCCGAACCGCTCGCCGGCTGGCTCGTCGTCAGCAGCGAGGTCCGGCTGCACACCGACCGCGCCCGGGAGAGCCTCGCCGCCGCCGACGGGCCGGACGTCCCGCCCGCCGACCCGGCCGCCCGCCGGGCCCGGCACACGGCGCCGGGGCGCGGCCGGTCCGGCGAGGGCGGGGCCGGGGTCGGGGACGGCGACGACGAGGACGGCGTCTGGTCCGACGTCGTCGAGGACGCCCCCGACCCCGAGACCGAGATACGGGCCATGGCCGTCCGACTGCGCTCCTTCGAACCGGCCGTCTTCGGCACGAGCCCCGACACCGCCGAACTCGCCGCCGGCGCCCTGGTGCACGCCGCCGAGGTCTTCATCGACGAGCTGTACGACGACGTGCAGGCGCTCGCCGACGAGGACACCGACGTCGCCGGCTGCCAGGGCCACCTCTGGCACCTCGACCGGCTCCCGGCCCACCACGCGGCCCGCTACGACGAACCCTTCGCGCGCCGCTTCCTCGTCACCGCCATCGCCCTCACCACCCGTTTCACCGACGGCGGCTTCCGCCGGCTCGGCTGCCTCGCCGAGGAACTCGTCCTCGGCTTCCTCCTCGAACAGACCCGGGCCGCCCTGGAGCTGTACGGCCTCCTGGACGACGACGTGGCCGCCGCCCTGGAGCGCTTCCGCGCCCACCTCCACGAGGACGCGGAGGCGGACCCCCCACTGCTCGGCTTCGGCACCTGGTTCACCCCCTTCGGCGAGGACCGCTACGTCCACCCCTACGCCGCGGACACCTTCGGCGAGGAGGAGCCGGCCGAGCGGAGCGAGGGCGGCTAGAGCGGCGGGAATGCCGGGCGCGACCGGGCGCGGCGCTAGGCTCGGCCGCGCGAGGGAAGGCCCGGGAGAGAAAGACAGAGAGTAAGGAGACACCGTGTTCGTGAAGGTGTGCGGACTCGCCACGACGGCCGACATCGACGTGGCCGCCGACGCCGGGGCCGACGCGATCGGCCTGGTCGTCAGCGGGACCAGCGTCCGCGGGCTCACCCGGGACCGCGCCGCGGCGCTCGCCGCGCATGCCCGCGCCCACACGCCCGCCCAGGTGCTCTCCGTCCTCGTCGTCAACGACACGCCCGCCGCCGAGGCGGCCGCGCTCGCCCGTGAGATCGATGTCGACGCGCTCCAGCTGCACGGTCCGGCGTACGGAGAGAAGGAGTTCGCGGAGGCGGCCGCCGTCTTCCCGCGCCTGTGGCGCGCCACCTCGCTGAAGGAGCGGCCCGACACCCGTGTCGGCGCCTACGGCGAGGAGGTCCTGCTGCTCGACTCGCCGCGCGCCGGCTCCGGCTCCCGCTGGGACCTGTCGCTCCTGGACGCCGCCCGCCCCGAGGGCCCCTGGCTGCTCGCGGGCGGCCTCGGCCCCCACAACGTCGCCGAGGCCGTCGAACAAGCCCGCCCCTGGGGTGTGGACGTGTCCAGCGGCGTCGAGTCCGCGCCCGGTGTGAAGGACCACGGCCTGATCCGGGAGTTCGTCGCGGCCGCCAAGGCCGCGGGCGCCTGACGCACCGGGAGGCGCCGCACTGTCAGACCCTCTCGCTAGCGTGCGAGGCACGGCCAGTACCGCACTCGCCTCCGTGTTCGCCTCCGCACTCTCACCGGGAGAACCGCTCGTGGACATCCTGCTCATCGCCGGTCTGTGGCTCGACGGATCGGCCTGGGACGACGTCGTGCCCGAACTCACCGCGCTCGGGCACAGCCCCGTGCCGCTCACCCTGCCCGGCCAGGGCGACGGGGCCGCCTCCGCCACGCTCGACGACCAGGTCGCGGCCGTGGTCGCCGCGGTGGACGCGGCGCCCGGGAAGCCGTACGTGGTGGGGCACTCGGCCGCCACGAGCCTGGCCTGGCTGGCCGCCGACCGGCGGCCGGAGCGGATCGCGGGCGTCGCCCTGATCGGCGGCTTCCCCGCCCCCGACGGGCGTGCGTACGCGCCCTTCTTCCCGGTCGTCGACGGCGTCATGCCGTTCCCCGGCTGGGCGCCCTTCGAGGGCCCCGACGCCGCCGACCTGGACGGACCGACCCGTGAGCGCCTCGCCTCCGCCGCCCTGCCCGTACCCGGAGCGGTCGCCCAGGGCGTCGTACGGCTCACCGACGAGCGCCGCCACGAGGTGCCGGTCACGCTGGTCTGCCCCGAGTTCACCCCCGCGCAGGCGCGCGAGTGGCTCGCCGCGGGCGAGAGCCCGGAGCTCACCGCGGCCAGGCGTCTCTCGTACGTCGACCTCGACTCGGGCCACTGGCCGATGACCACCCGGCCCCGCGAACTCGCCCGGATCCTGGCGGAGGCGGCGGGGGCGGCGGAGGAGGACCGGGCCGCGTGCTGACGCCGCTCATCCGCTCGTAGCGGATGCCGAACTCCAGGGCCTCGCGTTGACTCGTCCAGGGCCCCGGAGTGCTCGGTGATCTGCACCGGGGCGTGCACGCCGGGGCGCGCCCCGAACCACAGCGTGAGGATGCAGGTCAATGCCCGTGCGGGGCTTCGGGGTTGGCGGCTCAGTGGATCGGGCGGTCCAGGCGCACCTTCACCAGCGTCGTCTCCACGCCGCTGTCGACCAGCCGGCCGTTCGCGTCGAAGGCGCCGGAGCCGTCGGTCATGCCGAAGTCGTTGTCGTTGAGCAGGACGAGCGTGCGCGAGCCCTCGACCGTCACGCCCTCGATCTTGCCGGGCACGCCCGCGACCTTGCCGAGGTCGACGACCAGGTGCTTGGCCGGCACCGGGACGCCCGCGGCGGCCGGGTCGGCCAGCTGCTCCAGGGACGGGCTGGTGGCGGTGGAGTCCCAGGCCGATCCCAGGATGTCCGAGCCCCGGCGCAGCCGGATCTCGTACAGGCGCGCGGCCTTGTCGGTGCGCTCCTCCACGAGCAGGCGGTCGCCGCCGAGCGCGACGAGCGCGGAGATCTTCAGCTCGGAGGTCTTGGTCTGGCCGGGCTCGATCTCGCCGACCGGGTCGAAGCGGTACGCGTACTCGCCGGTGACCTTGCCCTGGCGAGGCGAGAAGCGCAGCAGACGCGTGGTGCGGGACTCCTCGCCGCTCTTCTTGTCGGGGTTGAGCAGCGGGCTCTGCAGCGCCATCACCAGGTCGCCGTCGGGCAGCAGGGTGAGGCCCTCGAAGCCGCGGTTGGTCTTCCTGCCGAGGAAGACCGATGGCAGCGACTCGATCACCGGGTAGTCGGCACCGGTCAGGTTCAGGCCCCGGGGCACATGGCGGGCGAGCACCCGCCCCTTCGGCGAGACGTGCACGAGCGACGGGCCGTACTCGTCCACCAGCCAGAAGCCGCCGTCGCGGTCGCGCACCAGGCCCTCGGTGTCCAGACCGTTCGGGTCGTGCTCCAGCGGCGTCAGGGCGTCGTAGGTGTACGGCGCCTCGTCGCGGCCGGCCTGGTTCGGCAGGCCGGTCACCGGCTTGCCGGAAGCGGTGGTGAGCGGGATCGACCCGAGGACGTCGATACGGTCGCCGACGACGCGGATCTTCACGATGGCCGGGTCGAAGCCGGGCACCGGAAACGTGCGGCGCTTGTCCTTGCCCACGGAGATCTGGCCGTTGGGGCCGCGGTCGGTGACGGTCCAGTACTCGCCGGGCCGCTCGCCCGGGTAGAGGTCGCTGCCGATGCCGCCGAGGTCCACCCCGCGGTCGTCGGCGACGGTGCCGGGCAGCAGCCGGTTGCTGAACGCGGCCAGCGGGATGTCGGGCAGCGTCGCGCTCGCCACCACGCGGGCGGCCGGGGCCGTGTCGTGCGCGGGCCCGTGCGGGGCCGGCGCCCCCGAGGCCGGCCAGGCGACGGCGGTCAGGGCGAGCGCGGCGGACAGCGGCAGCGCGACGGCGACGGACGCGGCGCGGAGCGTGCGGGAGGCGTTGGTCATGGCCGGATCGTCATCGGCGCCGGTGAGCCCGGGGTGGCGGGCGGGGGATGGGCCGATGAACCGGCGGTGACTGAACGGGTGTTCACGTGTTCCCGTACATCCGAGAGGATGTACGGGAACACGTGACGGCCGTGGCTCAGTTCCGCTCGGGCAGGTCGCGCTCCGCCGGGCGGTCCGTCGCGCTCGGCGTCTCGCGCGTCAGCGAACGGGCCGAGGGCGAAGCACTCGAAGCGCCGGGCGCTGAGGGCTTCTTGACGGACCCGCAGAAGGCCGCCTCCAGCGTCCCGCCGAGTGCCGTGTTCGCGGCCCCGTGGTTGGACGTGTTCGCGAGCGCCGAGACGCTGCGCCGCCCGTCCTCGGTGGTGAAGGCGTACGTGTAGAAGCCCTGCACCGTGCCCGTGTGGCCGTACACGCGCGTGCCGCAGGACAGGTCGTAACGGCGCAACCCCAGCCCGTAGAAACGGGTGTTGGCGGTGTCCGTCGGCGTCACCGTGGTCATCGCGCCGAGCATGGCGGGGGAGAGCAGCCGGCCGCGCAGCAGCGCGCTCATGAACGTGTCGAGGTCGGCCGTCGTGGAGATGACCGCGCCCGCGGACTGCGCCCACGACACCGTCTGCTCCGTGGAGTCGACCAGCGGCGCGCCCGCCTCGTCCGGGTGCAGATAGCCGCGGACGGAGCGGCCGGCGATCCGGGTGTCCGGGTGCACGTACGAAGTCCCGCGCAGCTTCAGCGGCTTGAAGATGCGCCGTTCGTACGCGTCGGCCACCGGGCGGCCGGTCAGCTTCTCGATCAGCATGCCGACGACCACGAAGTTGGCGTTGGAGTACTTGTACGAGACGCCCGGCTCGGTGGTACGGGGCAGGGCCAGGGACAGGTCCACCAGCTCCTGGTAGGTGAACACCCGGTTCCGTACGGCCTCGAAGCCCGGCACGGTCTGGTTGAACATCGGGTCCGTGTAGTCCGCGAGACCGCTGCGGTGGGTGAGCAGATGCCGGACGGTGATGCGGTCGTCGGGCAGCAGGCCCGGCAGGTAGCGGTTGACCGGCGCGTCCAGTTCGAGCCGGCCCTCCTCGACCAGCTGGAGCAGCACCACGGCGGAGAAGGTCTTGCTGACGCTGCCGATCCGGAACCGGGAGCGGATGTCCATGGGCGCGCCCGTCGTACGGTCCTGCACACCGACGGTCCGGCTCCGTACCCCTTCCGGACCGCTGTACCGTGCCATCGCGCCCGGCGCGCCATTGGCCATGGCGGCGTTCAGGGCGGCGACGACCCCGTCCATGTCGGGGGCGGTGGCGTGAGCCTGGGCCCGGTTCGGTGCGGCGGGCGCCTGCGCGGCGGACGCCTGCGTGGCCGGGACGAGCGTCCCGGCGAGCGCGGCGATCAGCGCGGCGCCCGCGGCCAGACGACGGTGCGGCGAAAGGAGCACGGAATCCCTCGGCTTCTTGCTCGATGCGGTCGACCCGGACGTTCCGGACGACTCGCTCACCGATCATGAGTGGCGAGGAAGCGGAAGGGTTCCCGCCGGTCAGGGCGTGTTCCGGCCATCTCGGGGGCGGGAGGCCGGTTTGTGGTGGCCGCGGCCGGACTGGCGCGGCGCGGCGCGGCGCCGAGGCGACGGAGTGGGTGCAGGGCGGGCGGGTGCCGGACCGGCGCGGACGTGCGGGACGGCATGGCCGTCGCGGAGGCCCTGCGGGGCGTGGACGCGGTGT
>NZ_JBEZHV010000006.1:322752-356091 GCF_040650755.1 Streptomyces sp. NPDC048623 | reverse complement strand
GGGCGCTGCGGGGGGGGAGTTACACCCCACCTGCGAGACGGGCGCGGCGCGGCCGGGCGCCGTGGCGCCGGCGTGGGTGCGGGGGGGGCGGGTGCCGGACCGGTCCGGCACCCGCCCCCGCGAGTAGACTCCGAAGGGGTACGAGCGCCTGTGCCGGAGGTTGTCTTGGCCGGTTCCGCGGGGTCCCATGGAAGGCCGTCGTGGGCGTCGGACACCTGGGCGGCGGAGTCCGGATTCGCGGGCCTGGCCGCCGAGAACCGGCGGCTGCGGGCCGAGCGCGCCCAGCGGCATCTGACAGACCTCGCCACCGGCGTCCTCGCCGCCCAGCTCGGCCTCTCCACCGCCGACGCGGCCGAACACCTCACCGCGCTCGCGGCCGCCACCGGCCTCTCGCCCCAGGACCTCGCGGCGGACGTCGTGAACGCGCTCACCGGCGCCGAAGGGCGCGGCGGTACCGGGGGCACGGGCGGCGTTGCCGCCCCGAGCGCCCCCGGCGGTGAAGCCGACGCCGTGGGCCCCGCCGGCACCGGAGGTGCGGGCGGCCCGGGTCGCCCCGGCAGCCCCGAGGCCCTGGGTGGCCCCCGCGGCGAGGCCGCCCCCGCGAGCCCGGAGGACTCCGGCACCCCCGGGGGTCCCGGTGGCCCGCGCACCCCCGCGTACCCCGAGGCCCCGGGTGGCCTCACCGCCCCGAGCGCACCCGGCGGCGAAGCCGCCCCCGCGCCCCCCGCCGCCCCGCCCCCGCCGCACCTCGCCCGTCGGCTCCGCCGTACCGTCGCCGCCGTCGAGACCGCCGACGATGTCGGCGGCGCGGCGGAGGCGCTGCTCGACGGTGGGCTCGGGCCGCTCGGGGCGGACAGTGTGTGGCTGTGGCGGCTCGTCGACGGGGGGTGTCTGCGGCTTGCCGGGCACGCCGGGGTCGGGGCGGCGGAGGCGGCGGCGTGGTGGTGGATCCCGCCCGCCGCGCCGGAGGCGATCCGCGCCGTGCTCGATGGCGACGCGCCGGTGTGGCTGCCCGAGGGCCCCGCCGACCCCGCCGACCTGCCGGGAGCGGGCGTGGACGCCGCCCGGGCCGTGCTGCCGTTGCGCCGGCGCGGTACGACGGAGGGCGTCGCGCTCGTCGGCTGGCCCGGGCCCGTGGCGTTCGACCCGGCGCTGCGGCGGGCCGTCGACGGCCTGATGGACGTGGCCGTCGCGCTCCTCGACCGGCCGGACGCCGACGAGACCGGCGCGCCCGTCCTCGTCGACCTGCTCGACGCGCTCACCCACCCGGCCGCCCTGCTGCGTACGGACGCGGCGACCGGCGCCCCGGTCCTGGAGCACGTCAACGAGGCCGCCGTCACCGCCCTCGGCGGCACCCTCCCGGCCGACGACCCCTCGCTCGCCCGCGCCTTCCCGCACGTCCACCCCGAACTCGCCCGTCTGGCCCGGCGCGCCCGCCACACCCGCCGCCCCGGCCACGCCGCGCGCCTTCCCGCCGCGGGCCCGCCCGTGGACCCGGCGGACGGGCCGGGCCCGCTGCTCGACGTACGCGTGCTGCCCGCGGGCCCCGACCGGGCCGTGGTCCTCTGGCACACCGCGGGCGCCCCCGGCCTCGCGACCGGCCGGGCCGTCGCCCGGCTGCAGAGCGTGGCCACCTTCCAGGACAGCCTGACCGGCGGCGACACGGTCTGGTCGGAGCAGGCGTACGGCATCTTCGGCATGTCGCGCGAGGAGGCGCCGCTGCCGCTGCTCGCGCTGCGCGCCCGTGTCCACGAGGAGGACGGCGAGGCGTTGACCGCGCTGCTCAGGACGCTCACCGATCGCCGCACCGGCGCCCAGACCGTCCTGCGGACCGTGCTCCCCGACGGCTCCGTGCGGCATGTCCGCGTCGCGGCGGAACCCCTCCTCGACGGCGACACCGTCACCGGCTTCGTCGGCGCCTACCAGGACGTGTCCGCGACCCGCCGCACCGAGCTCGCCCTGACCGCGACCTTCGACCGGCTCACCGCCGTCCGCGACCAGGCCGAACTGCGCCACCAGGTCGCCCTCCAGCTCCAGCAGGCGATCGTCCCCGAGGCCACCGCCCTGCGCGAGCTCCCCGGCGGGCTGACCGTCGCCGCCCGCTACCGGCCCGCCGCCGAGGAGTACCAGGTCGGCGGCGACTGGTACGACGTGCTTCCGCTGCCCGGGGGCAAGGTGCTGCTCGCCGTCGGCGACATCGCGGGCCACGGCATCGACTCCGTCACCGGCATGGTCTCCCTGCGCAACGCCCAGCGCGCCCTCGCCTTCACCGGCCGCCCGCCCCACCAGCTCATGGGCTGGCTCAACGAGGTCACCCTGCGCACCGGCGACGGCTCCACCGCCACCGCGGTCTGCGCGCTGTACGACCCCGAGGACGGCGGCCTCGTCTGGTCGAGCGCCGGCCATCTGCCGCTGCTCCTCATCCGCGACGGCCGGGCCCGCCTCCTGGAGCCGCCGCAGGACATCCTGCTCGGCGCGGTGCCCTCGTACGCGTACGAGGAACGCCGCACCGCCCTGCGCCCCGGCGACACCCTGCTGCTCTACACCGACGGCCTGGTGGAGCGCCGCCACGAGGGCCTCGGCCCCGGGCTCGCCCGGCTGCTCGCGGTCGCGACCCGGCTGTCCGTGCCGGGCCGGGAGAGCCCCGAACTGCTCGTGGACGCGCTGCTCGGGATGGCCCTGGGGGACACGGACGACGACACGAGCGTCGTCGCGGTCCGGGTCCGCCGCCCGGAGGAGACCGCCGGTCGCGACCTGGTCAGCCCTCCAGCCGGCGGCGGATCCTGACCATCAGCTCCGCCTCGTCGACCGGCTTGGCGAGGTAGTCGTCGGCACCGGCCTCCAGGGCGCGGGCCCGGTCGCCCGGCATGGCCTTCGCGGTGACGACGATGACGGGCAGCCCGGCCAGGCCGGGCATCCGGCGGATCTCCTCGATGGCGCGGTAGCCGTCCATGCCCGCCATCATCACGTCCATCAGGACGAGCCGGACCTCGGTGTGCGCCGCGAGCACCTCGACGGCCCGGTGGCCGCCGTCGGCGGTGAGCACCCGCAGCCCGTGCGACTCCAGGATCTCGGTGAGCGCGAAGAGGTTACGGGTGTCGTCGTCCACGACGAGGACGGTCGCCGCGGGGGGCTCGCCCCTGTCCCCGGCCGAGGGCGCGGGCGCGGGCGCGGGGGCGGGGGCGGGGTCGGCGGAGCCACCCGCCTCCTCGTTCCGGTCCGTGGACCCGGCCGCCACACCCGCCACACCCGTCACACCCGCCGCCGCCCGCTCCGGCAGATGGAAGGTGAAGCGGCTGCCGCGTCCCGGAGTGCTCTCGACCTCGATGGTGCCGCCAAGGAGCGTGGCCACCTCCCGGCTGATGGACAGCCCGAGCCCCGTCCCGCCGTACTCCCGCGCGGTCGTCCCGTCGCCCTGCTGGAACGCGTCGAAGATGTGCCGCAGCCGGTCGGCCGGGATGCCGACCCCGGTGTCCGCGACGCGGAACGCGAGCACGGGATGCCCGTCCCGCAGCGCCGCCGGCACCTCGTCGGGCGGGGTGTGCTCGACGGTCAGCGACACCTCGCCGACCTCGGTGAACTTCAGCGCGTTGGAGAGGAGATTGCGCAGCACCTGCCGCAACCGCGCCTCGTCGGTGGTCAGATGACCGGGTACGTCCGGGGCGACGGTGACGGCGAAGTCCAGGCCCTGCTGGTCGGCGACCGGCCCGAAGGTCGCCTCCAGGTACTCCAGGAGCTGGGCCAGCGCGAACGGTTCGCGCCGCACCTCCATCTTGCCCGCCTCCACCTTCGACAGGTCGAGGATGTCGTTGATGAGCTGGAGCAGGTCGGACCCGGCCGAGTGGATGACCTCCGCGTAGTCGACCTGCTTCTCCGTCAGATTCCCCTCGGGGTTCTGCGCGAGCAGCCGGGCCAGGATCAGCAGACTGTTGAGCGGGGTGCGCAGTTCGTGGCTCATGTTGGCCAGGAACTCCGACTTGTACATCGAGGTGCGGGACAACTGCTGGGCACGCGCCTCCAGTTCCTGCCGGGCCTGCTCGATGACCCGGTTCTTCGACTCGATGTCCTGGTTGCGCTCGGCGAGCAGCGCCGCCTGCTCCTGGAGTTCCGCGTTGGAGCGCTGGAGCTCGCGCTGCCGGGCCTGCAACTCCAGGGTCCGGGAGCGGAGTTCGTCGGCGAGGCTGCGGGACTGGGCGAGCAGCTCGTCGGTGCGCAGGTTGGCGACGAGCGAGCTGAGGACGGCGCCCGCGCTGACCACGAAGCGGTCGAGGAAGTCGCGCTGGAGCGCGCCGAAGGGCTGGAGGGAGGCGAGTTCGACGGCGCCGAGGACCTGGTCCTCGACCACGATCGGCAGGATGATCAGCGCGGCCGGCTCGCCGGTGCCGACGGCGGACGACACCGTCGCGTACCCCTCGGGCACCGGGTCGACCAGGAGGACCCGCCGGTCCCGGGCGGCCTGCCCGACCAGACCCTCGCCGCTCCGGAAGCGGCGCGGCGGATCGCCGGGGACGACGGGGAGCCCGTACGAGGCGGCCATGACGAGGTCGGGCCCGGTGGGAGGGGACCCGGCCGGTACGGATCCGGTGGGTGGGGGCCCAGGGGGAGGGGATCCGGTGGGCGGGGGCCCGGTGGGTGGGGGCCCGGCCGGTACGGACCTGGTCGGTCCGGTGTCCGACACCGCGCCCGGATCCGCGTCCTCGCCCGGCTCCGCATCCCCGTCGGAACCCGGCCCCTCGTCCTTCCGCTCCGGTTCGGGCTCGGCGGCCAGGAAGAAGGCGCCGTACTGCGCCGAGACGAGCGGGGGTACCTCCGCCATGATCAGTTCGGCGATCTCGGGCAGCCCGCGGGTGCTCTGCAGCAGCGCCGTGATCCGGGCCAGGTTCGTCTGCAGCCAGTCCTGTTCCTGGTTGGCGCGGGTGGTGGCGCGCAGCGACTCGACCATGGCGTTGATGTTGTCGCGCAGTTCGCCGACCTCGCCGGGCGCGTCGACGGTGATGGAGCGGGTGAGGTCGCCCTCGGCGACCGCGCTGGTGACCTCGGCGATGGCCCGTACCTGCCGGGTCAGGTTGCCGGCCAGCTCGTTGACGTTCTCGGTGAGCCGCATCCAGGTGCCGGAGACCCCCTCGACCTCCGCCTGACCGCCGAGCTTGCCCTCGGTGCCGACCTCGCGGGCCACCCGGGTCACCTCGGCGGCGAACGACGACAGCTGGTCGACCATCGTGTTGATGGTGGTCTTGAGTTCCAGGATCTCGCCGCGCGCCGACACGTCGATCCGGCTGGTCAGATCACCCTGGGCGACGGAGGTGGTCACCTGCGCGATGTTGCGGACCTGGTTGGTGAGGTTGTCCGCCATCGAGTTGACGTTGTCGGTGAGGTCCTTCCAGGTGCCCGACACCCCGCGTACCCGGGCCTGGCCGCCGAGCTTGCCCTCGGTGCCGACCTCGCGGGCCACCCGGGTCACCTCCTCGGCGAAGGAGGAGAGCCGGTCGACCATGATGTTGATGGTCTCCTTCAGCTCAAGGATCTCGCCGCGCGCGTCCACCCGGATCTTCTGCGTGAGGTCGCCGCGGGCCACGGCCGTGGCCACCTGGGCGATGGAACGCACCTGGGAGGTGAGGTTGTCGGCCATCGTGTTCACGCCGGTGGTGAGTTCCCGCCACACCCCGCTCGCCCGCGGCGCCCCCGCCCGGCCGCCCAGGAGGCCCTGCCCGCCGACCTCGCCGGCCACCCGGGTCACCTCGGAGGTGAGCAGGGACAGCCGGTCGACCATGTCGTTGTAGACGCTCGCGATCTCGCCCTGGACGCCGTCCGCGCCCTCGGGCAGCCGTACGGACAGCTCCCCGTCCCGTACGGCGGTCAGCCCGGCGAGCAGCCGCCGCAGCCCCTCCTCGGCGAGGACATCAGCGCCCCGGTCGCGGCGCTGGTCGCCGTGACCGCCGTAGGGTGCTGCCGGAGTGCGCTCTGCCATAAGGGGCCTGCCCGGCGGGGTCGTACGCCCCGCCCATCCACTCTAGGCCGAGTGCCCGCTCGACGGCTCCGGGATCTCCGGGATCTCCGGCATCTCCGGGAACAAACGGGATCCGGGGGTACGGGGGTGGGCGCGCCGTCTCAGGTGGGGCGGGCGACCTCGGCCCAGACCACCTTCCCGAGGGCGCCGTCCGCCTTCGGGGCGCTGCCCCAGGCCCCGGCCAGGCGGCTCAGGACCATCAGCCCGTGGCCGCCGGGCAGCGCGGGGGAGCGGGGGGCGCGCGGGCGGGGCGGGGCCGGGTTCGCGTCGGACACCTCAAGGCGCAGGTGCAGGCGGTCGGCGGAGTACCGGAGAACCAGTTCCTCGGGCCCGTCGGCGTGCAGACAGGCGTTGGTGACGACCTCCGAGACCAGCAGCAGGACGTCCTCGGCGCGCTCCCGGTCCTCCGCCGTGGCCGCGGGCAGCCAGCCCCAGTCACGCAGCGCGTCGGCCGTGAAGTCCCGGCACCGCGTCACGGCCCCACCGGCCGCCCCACCCAGGACGAGCCGCCTGACCTGCACCTGGGTGCCCCCGCCGGCGCCCGGGGGACCCGGAGGGCCGGGTTCCGGGGCGTTCGCGCCGCCCGTGGCGCGCCTCATGGCTCCTCCCCGACGGGTGCCGCGTCCGCGAGGGCGGCCGCGGTGTCGTCGTACACGCGGAAGACCGACCGCGCGCCGGTGATCTCGAACATGCGGTCCACCGGGGGGCGCAGGCCCGCGAGGTCGAGGCGGCCGCCCGCGTCGGCCATGTGAAGGCGGGTGCGGAGCAGCACGTTCAGGCCGGTGGAGTCGCAGAAGCGCAGGTCCGAGCAGTCGACGACGACGCGGCCGGTGCCCTGGTGCGCCGCGAGGGCTTCGCGGAGCGGGGCCGCCGTGTCGTGGTCGAGTTCGCCCGAGACGGCGACGACGACGGTTCCCGGGCGCGGTCCGCGCAGGGTCCGGACACCGAGCCGCCCGGGGAAGCCCTCCCTCCGATCCATGGCCTCCATGCGCCGGCCGCCTCCTTCCGTCCCTCCGTACCGCCACCCTGAACCCCATGATCAGGCGAAGCCGAGAACCGCGCGATCCTTGACGATCGTGAAGAGCCGCAGCGTCCCCGTCATCGCGAACAGCTGCTTCAGCTGGCGCGGCACCGGCCCGGCGAGGACGAACCGGCCGTCCGCGAAGTGCGCGGTCAGCAGCTCGTGCAGGAACGACGAGTCGCCGAAACCGATCTGCGAGATGTCGAGGACGGTTCGCCGGCTCCCCGAGCGCCGGGCCTCGGCGAGCGCCCGGCGCAGACAGACGACCGTGTCGACGTCGAACTCCCCGGTCGCCGACAGCACCACCGTCCCCGGTGCCGGGGACGGCTCGCGGACCACCCAGGCCGTGCCGGCCGGGGCGCGATAGATCCGCGGCTCCGGGCCGGGGCCGGTGGGCGTCGGGTCCGGCTCGCCGCCCTGGGGCGGCACGGACTGCGCGGGGATCATGGCGGCACCTCCGTGGGGCGCCTGCCCCGATCGGGCTCGCCCATGCGGTCACGCCGGGGTCAGCGGTTCAGCAGTTCAGCGGCTCAGCGGCTCAGCGGCTCGCTGAGCTCGACGGCGCGCAGGGCCGCCGCGAGGGACAGCTCGTCGGAGAAGTCGAGGGCGGTGTCGGTCAGCTTGATGACGTGCTCGTCGCCGTGCGCGAGGGCACGCTCGAAGACCTCCTCGGGCGCGAGCGGGCCCGGCGCGGCGGGCACGACCGCCTCGGCCGGCGCGTACATCGCGGTCACCGCCGCCGATGCCGTCCACGCGACGCGCAGGCTCGGCACCCACAGGGCGCGGGGGAGCGCGGGGAGGGTGCGCAGGACGGCGTTGGGGGCGGTGGCGGCGTGGACCAGCATGGTCTCCTGGCCGTGCCCGTGGGTGGCATAGCGGTGGGTGGCGGCGAGGACGAGTTCGGTGAGGTGTTCGTACGCCGCGTCCGGCCCGGTCACCGCGCCCGCCCAGGCCGGCAGCCGCTCGACCCGCCCGAGCCGGTCGGGGAAGCTCCCCTGCTGCTCGGCGATGCGCGGTACGGCGTCGAGCGCGGCGGAGGCGGGTGCGCCGTCCGCGCCCGGCAGCGGGGTGACGCCGGTGACCGGGCGGTGCCGGGCGGCCCAATAGCCGAGGCCGTGCGCCAGTTCGGTGAGCCGCGGGCCGGTGGTGTCGCCGCCGTCCGCGAGCAGGGTGCGTACGGCGTGGCCCACCCGGATCACCGGGTGCGACGACCCGCCGTACAGGCCGGGCAGCAGCCGCGGCCACCACTCGGCGAGTACGTCCTGCCATGGCCGGTCGGACAGCTCCCGGCCGAAGTACGCGATCCAGTCGGCTGCCCGGCGCGGATCGCCCAGGGCCTCCTGCCATCCGGCGGCCGTGACGGGCGCGATCCCGGACGGGAACTCCTCCAGCTTCGGCGCGTACAGGTCGAGCCACCGGTGCACCGCCCGCTCCTGCCCGTGCGCGGCCAGCGCCTCGACGGCCATCGGCGCGTGATTGGTGAGCCGCCCGAGGCGCTCGGGCCCGGTGGTGTGCAGGCGGTCCAAGGCCTCGTCGAGGACGCCGCTGGTGTCGGTGTGGTGGGTGCCTGTCGTCTCGGTACTGCCCGTCGTCTTCATGCTGCCTGTCGTCTCCATGCGAGGGACGGTAGGCCGGGCCGTACGGGCGGCGTAACGGGCGTGAGGTGTAGGGGAGTCGTACACGGGGGCCTAGGACGGGACCTAGGTCCGGGCCCGCCGCGGGGTGGCGGACGTCTGTTCGCGCAGCCGCTGTTCCGTACGAAGAATCTTCTCGTGCGGGTGGAGTGACGGGTGAAACGGACGTCATCCGACCTGGGCCCCGCCATCACTCGCGATCATGGCGGAGTGATCAATTCCGTACCCCCACAGGACCCCAACCGACCGGCCCCGCACCGTATTTCGCGCCGCGGCTCGCTCGTCCTCGCGGCGCTGTGCCTGCTGCCGGCCGTCACCGTGGCCGCCCCGGCGGGCGCTGCCCCGGCCGGCGCCGCGCCTCGCCCGGCGCCGACGTCCGGCGAGGCGGTCGCCTCCGCGCGGCTCGCCGCGATCCGTAACGACCCCGCCGCGCTCCAGGCCTTCTTCCAGGCCCTGCCCAAGGGCGGGGAACTGCACAACCACCTCTCCGGCGCGGTCACCACCGAGTATCTGATCGAGCTCGCCGCCGAGGACGGGCTCTGCGTCGACACCACGACCATGACCGCCGTCGTGCCGCCGTGCGGCCCGGGCGCCCGGCCCGCCGCCGACGCGCGCACCGACACCGCCTTCCGCGACGCGCTCGTACGCGCGTGGTCCATGCAGGACTTCCCGCCCGGCGGCAACGGGCACGACCACTTCTTCGACACCTTCGGCAAGTTCGGCGAGGTGACCTGGCGGCACCGCGGCAAGCTGCTCGCCGAGGTCGCCGACACCGTGGCCGAGCAGAACCAGTTCTATCTGGAGACCATGGTCAGCCCGGCCTCGGAGAGCGCGAAGAAGCTCGCCGGAGAGGTCGGCTGGGACGCCGACCTCGCGAAGATGCACGGCAAGCTGGTCGCGGACGGCAAGCTCGACAAGGTCGTCGCCGAGGCCCGCAAGGAGGCCGACGCCGGCGACGCCGAGTTCCGCACCGCGGCCCGCTGCGCCACCGACGCGCCCCGCCCGGGCTGCGCCCTCACCGTGCGCTGGATCTCCCAGGTGTCGCGCGGCAGTTCCAACGAGCGGGTCTTCACCCAGATGGCGCTCGGCATGCGGCTGGCCGAGGCCGACCCGCGCTTCGTCGCCGTCAACCTGGTCCAGCCCGAGGATTGGGACACCTCGCTCGCCAACTACCGCACCCAGATGCGGATGCTGCGGTATCTGCGCGGCGTCTACCCCAAGGCCCATGTCACCCTGCACGCGGGCGAGCTGTGGCCCGGGCTCGTCAAGCCCGAGGACCTCGGCTTCCACATCGGCGAGGCCGTGAACGTGGCCGGCGCCGAGCGCATCGGGCACGGCGTCGACCTGGTCCACGAGAACGACTGGCAGCGGGTCGCCGACACGATGGCCGCACGGCGGATCGCCGTCGAGGTGCCGTTCACCAGCAACGCCCAGATCCTCGGCGTCAAGGGCGCCGACCACCCCTTCGAGACGTACCGCGCGCACGGCGTCCCGGTCGTCCTCGCCACCGACGACCCGGGCGTCTCGCGGATCGACATCACCCACGAGTACCGCTACGCCGCCGCGACGTACGACCTCGGCTACCGCGAGCTGAAGGACCTGGCCCGCGCCTCCCTGGAGTACGCCTTCCTGCCCGGCGCGAGCATCTGGCAGGGCAACCCGACCCGCGACGGTTACCGCCTCGCCGGGGCCTGCCGCCACGACGAGCCGGGCTCCGACCGGCTCCGCCCCGCCTGCCGCCGCCTCCTCGACGCCAGCCCCAAGGCCGCCGTCGAGTGGCGTCAGGAGGCCGCGTTCGGCGCCTTCGAGCGCCGCATCGTGAGGGGCACCGTGGGCGGCTGAGTCCGCACCCCGGGAATCCGACCCGCCGTCCCCCTTCACCGGAAGGGTGGACGGCGCGGCCGTGTCGGGCCGGATCTCGCGGCGCGCGAAATCCGGCTGCCTCCGGCCACCGGCAGGGCTACCCTCTGCCGGTCGACCCCGCCCCGCCAGAAGGAGGTTCGAGCCCTGATGACGACGTCGTCCCCCGATACGTCCCCCGACAGGTCCCGTGACTCGATGCCGGAACTGCTCTCGGCCGACGGCCCCGACCCCGACCACGCCGAGGCGCTGATGCTCTACGGCAGGCTGGTCGGCCGCCCCTGGCGCATCAGCAACCGCTACCGCTTCCCCGACGGGCAGTGGCGCACCGCGCGGGGCGAGTGGCGCTTCGGCTGGGCCCTGGGCGGCCGGGTGGTGCAGGACGTGCTGTACTGCCCGGACTTCCACGGACGCTTCCCCGGCACCACGGTCCGGATGTACGACGTGAACACCGGGCTGTGGCAGATCACCTGGTTCTCGCCGAAGCTCCCGTCGTACTTCTCCCAGACCGGGCGGCCCGACGGCTCCGGCGGCATGATCCAGGAGGGCACGGACGCCGAAGGCAGGCTGTCGCGCTGGACGTTCGGCGACGTCACCCCGACCTCCTTCCACTGGCAGGGCTTCAACGCCACGCCCGACGGCGGATGGGACCTGTTCCAGGAGATGCACGCGACCCGCTGAGCGGCTGAACCACGGGCGGCGGCTCAGCCGCTCGTGAGGATCACGAGCTGCCGCGTCGCCCGGGTCATCGCCACGTAGCGGTCGACCGCGCCCTCGATGCCGGTGCCGAAGCGCTCGGGGTCGACCAGGACCACCAGGTCGAACTCCAGGCCCTTCGACAGCGACGGAGTGAGCGAGGCGACCCGCTCCCTGCCCCGCAGCACGGGACTGCTGCCTACGGGACCGCTGCCCACGGGACCGCTTCCCACGGGACCGCCGATGACACAGGCGGTCCCTTCGGCGTGTTCGTCCAGCCATGTGTCCAGGATCCGCTCCAGGTCGGCGGCCGGGCCGTGGACGACCGGGACCCCGGCGCGGCGCACCGATGCCGGCACGTTGGCGTCGGGCAGTGCGGCGCGGATGGCCGGCTCGGCCTCCGCCATCACCTCTTCCGGCGTACGGTAGTTGATGCTCAGCGCGGCCGTCTCGACCCGGTCGAGGCCGACCCGCTCCAGACGTTCCCGCCACGACTCGGTGAAGCCGTGCCGGGCCTGGGCGCGGTCGCCGACCACGGTGAAGGACCGGGACGGACAGCGCAGCAGCAGCATCTGCCATTCGGCGTCGGTGAGTTCCTGCGCCTCGTCGACCACGATGTGCGCGAACGGCCCGGCCAGGACGTCGCGTTCGGCGCCCGGAAGAACCGACTCGTCGACCAGGCTGACCTTCGCGTCCTCCCCGCGCAGCATCCTCACCAGACCCTCGCCGTCGTCCCCGTCGGCACCGGAGTCGGCCGCCGCGGCGATCAGGTTGTCGACCACCGCCGCCATCTCCGTGCGCTGGGCGGCGAGCGCCTCCTCGTGACGGCGCAGGCGCCGCCCCGCCTCCGGGTCGCCGAGCCGCTGCCGCGCCGCGTCCAGGAGCGGCAGGTCGGAGACCGTCCACGCCCGGGTGTCGGCGCGCTGGAGGAGACGTACCTCGTCACGCGAGAGCCAGGGCGCGCACAGGCGCAGATACGCCGGTACGGACCAGAGGTCGCCGACCAGATCGGCCGGGTCGAGCACCGGCCAGGCCCCGTGCAGCGCCTCGGCCACCTCGCGGTCGGCGCGCAGCGCCTTCCGGAACGGCTCCTCGGGTACCTCGGGCACCTCGGCGTCGGCGGCGTCCAGTTTCTCCAGGAGCAGGCTGCCCAGCTCCTCCCAGATCCGCTCGCGGGCCTCGTTGTGCGGCACTCCGTCGGCGGCCTCGAAGGCCTCGGCCCAGTCGTGGGCGGTGAGTCGCACCTCGGCCCACGGGGTGCTGACGGTCATGGCGCCGGTCGGCGGCTCCTCGTAGAACCGCACCGCCATCTCGATCGAACGCACCATCTCCGCCGAGGACTTGAGCCGTGCCACCGCCGGGTCCGACTCGGGTACGGCTCCGGCACCCTCGGGGACGAGGTCGCGCACCGTGCAGGTGCGCACGCCCCCCTCGCCGAGGCTGGGCAGCACGTCGGAGACGTACGCCAGGTACGGCCGGCTCGGGCCGACGAAGAGGACGCCGCCGCGCCGGTGGCCGAGGCGCGGGTCGGAGTAGAGCAGATGGGCGGTGCGGTGCAGGGCGACGACGGTCTTGCCGGTGCCCGGGCCGCCGTCGACGACCAGCGTGCCGCGCGAGCCGGCCCGGATGATCGCGTCCTGGTCGGCCTGGATGGTGGCAAGGACGTCACGCATGCGCGCGGAGCGGTTGCCGCCGAGGCTCGCGATGAACGCGGACTGGTCGTCGAGCGCCGCGTGCCCTTCGAGGGCGTCGGCGGTGAACACCTCGTCCCAGTAGTCGTGGATCCGGCCGCCGGTCCACTGGTAGCGGCGCCGGCTGGCCAGGCCCATCGGGTGGGCGTGGGTGGCGGCGAAGAACGGCTCGGCGGCCGGCGAGCGCCAGTCGACGAGCAGCCGCCGTCCGCCGGCGTCGGTGAGGCCGAGCCGGCCGATGTAGACGGGATCGGTCCCGGCGGAGCCCGAGGGAACGATCCGCCCCAGGCACAGGTCGAGCCCGAAGCGGCGCAGGGTGCGCAGCCGGGCCGTCACCCGGTGGATCTCGTTGTCCCGCTCCATCGCCTCCCGCCCGATCCCGCCGGGCGCCCTGCGCAGCGCGTCGAGCCGCTCCGAGAGCTCGGCGACCGCCTGCTCCAGGCTCTCGGCGACGGCCGCGAAGTGCTGCTCGTCGGCGCCGATCAGTGCCGGGTCGGCCTTGGGGGAGAGGGTGTCGGGCAGGTTGAACGCGGACGTATCCATACGCACGTGGTAAAGCTCCCATTTCCGCAGGTTCCGGCGTCAGGAGAGCGATTGTGCGCCACAAGGGGGGCCTTGCGGCAAGGCCCCCCTCGTGTTATAAGTTGAACATGGCGAGGAGAGTGTTCCTCGCCTCTTCTGTTTCCCGGTTCTGTGCCCCGGGCCGTCGCGGCCCGAACGGGCCGTCACCCGATGGGGTGGACTCCGAGGCGCGGGGGGCGCCCAACGGCCTGTCGTGGCAGGTCACAGCGGGAAAAGGGCGAACAGGCCGAGCCTAGACTCCGCGCTCATGTCCCTCTGGCTGCTCAATCATTTCAGCACCTTCACCCTGGCCGTCGTCACCGTCGGTGGCGCCGTCCTCGTCGCCGTCGCCGGGAGCGTGCTGCTGCGGCGCAGGTATCCCTCCCTCGCGCGCGGGGAGCACAACGACATGGTCGGGGTGACCCTCGGGATGTTCGGCGCGATCTACGGGATCATCCTCGCGTTCGTCATCGTCACCCTCTGGACGCAACTGGACAGCACGCAGACCATCGTCGCCACCGAGGCCACCGACACCGCGCTCATCGCCCGCGACGCCGCAGCGTTCCCCGCGCCGGTGCGCGCGGACCTCGACAGCGCGCTCAGCGGGTACGTACACGCCGTCGTCGAGGACCAGTGGCCGCGGATGCGGGCCGGGCAGCCGTCGTACGGGGCGACGGAGGTGCATCTGCGGTCGGCGTTCGACGTGTTGCAGGCGTACGAGCCGAAGTCGCCGCGCGAGGAGGTCTTCTACGAGGAGGCCGTCTCGCACCTCAACGACGTCGCCGCCCAGCGGCGCGCCCGCATCACCATGGCGCAGCAGGAACTGCCGCCGCTGCTCCAGGTGCTGGCCTTCGGCGGGGCGATCGTGCTGATCCCGCTGACCTTCCTGTACGGCATGCGCAAGCTGCGCATCCAGCTGCTCTTCGTCGCGTCCGTCGCCGCGCTCGTCGGCTTCAGCCTGCTGCTGGTCTTCGTCCTGGACCGGCCCTTCGCCGGCGAACTGAGCGTGAGCCCCGCCCCGTACCGGGAGGGGGCCCTCGCCCAGTACTGGACCGACTAAGGTCCTCGGAAGGCCTCCAGGATCCGCTCCGCCGCCAGCGTCGCCGTCAGCTCGCCGTCGCGGACCCGGCGCTCCACCTCGGGGGTGAGCGCCCGGACCGCCGGGTCGGAGTGGAGGCGGTTCAGGAGTTCGTCGCGGACCATCGACCAGGCCCAGTCGACCTGTTGGTCGCGACGGCGGGCGTCGAGGCGGCCGGTCGCGTCGAGGAGGGCGCGGTGCTTCTCCAGGCGCTCCCACACCTCCTCCAGGCCCGTCGACTCGCGGGCGCTGCAACTCAGCACCGGCGGCGTCCAGAAGGCCTCATGCCCGTGCATCAGCCGCAGTGCGCCCGCGAGTTCGCGCGCGGCGGCGCGGGCGTCGGTGGTGTGCGGGCCGTCGGCCTTGTTGACCGCGACCACGTCCGCCAGTTCCAGGACGCCCTTCTTGATGCCCTGGAGCTGGTCGCCGGTGCGGGCCAGGGTGAGCAGCAGGAAGGAGTCGACCATGTCCGCCACGGTCGTCTCCGACTGCCCGACGCCGACCGTCTCGACGAGGACGACGTCGTAACCGGCGGCCTCCATCACCACCATCGACTCGCGGGTCGCCTTGGCGACACCACCCAGCGTGCCCGCGCTCGGCGAGGGCCGCACGAAGGCCGCCGGGTCGACCGCGAGCCGCTCCATCCGGGTCTTGTCGCCGAGGATCGAGCCGCCCGTGCGGGTCGAGGACGGGTCGACGGCGAGCACCGCCACCCGGTGCCCGAGGCCGGTCAGCATCGTGCCGAAGGCGTCGATGAAGGTCGACTTGCCGACGCCCGGCACCCCGCTGATGCCGATCCGCCGGGCCCGGCCGCTGTGCGGCAGCAGCCGGGTCAGCAACTCCTGGGCGAGCGCCCGGTGCTGCGGCCGGGTGGACTCGACCAGGGTGATGGCGCGCGCCACGAGGGCGCGCTTCCCGTCCCGTACACCCTTCTCGTACGTGTCGATGTCGATGGCCATGGGATCAGGCGTCGTGTCCCGGTCCGGCCTCGTGTCCCGGGGCCGCGTCGTGTCCCAGGTCGGCCGAGAGCCGGCGCACCAGGTCCGCGGCGGCGTCCGGGATCACCGTGCCGGGCGGGAACACCGCGGCCGCGCCCATCTCCAGGAGCGTGGGCACGTCCTGGGGCGGGATGACCCCGCCGACCACGATCATGATGTCCTCGCGGCCCTCCGCCGCCAGCTCGTCCCGCAGCGCGGGGACGAGCGTGAGGTGACCGGCCGCGAGGGACGAGACGCCCACGATGTGGACGTCCGCCTCGACGGCCTGCCGGGCCACCTCGGCCGGCGTCTGGAACAGCGGGCCGACGTCGACGTCGAAGCCCAGGTCGGCGAAGGCGGTCGCGATCACCTTCTGGCCGCGGTCGTGCCCGTCCTGGCCCATCTTGGCCACCAGGATGCGGGGACGCCGGCCCTCGTTCTCCTCGAAGGAGTCGACGAGCGCGCGGGTGCCGTCCACGGACGGGGACTCGCCTGCTTCGTTGCGGTACACGCCGGAGATCGTACGGATCTGGCCCGCGTGCCGTCCGTACACCTTCTCCAGGGCGTCCGAGATCTCGCCGACCGTCGCCTTCGCGCGGGCCGCGCGCACCGCGAGTTCGAGCAGGTTGCCCTCGCCGCCCGCGGCCCGGGTGAGGTCGTCGAGCGCGTCCTGGCAGGCCCGCTCGTCGCGCTCGGCGCGCAGCCGGCGCAGCTTCTCGATCTGCTGGGCGCGGACCGAGGAGTTGTCGACCTTGAGGACCTCGATCTGCTCGTCGCCGTCGACCCGGTACTTGTTGACGCCGATGACCGGCTGGCGGCCGGAGTCGATCCGGGCCTGGGTACGGGCCGCGGCCTCCTCGACGCGCAGCTTCGGGATGCCCGCGTCGATGGCCTGCGCCATGCCGCCGGCCGCCTCGACCTCCTGGATGTGCTGCCAGGCCCGGCGCGCCAGGTCGTAGGTCAGGCGCTCCACGTACGCGCTGCCGCCCCACGGGTCGATGACCCGGGTGGTGCCCGACTCCTGCTGGATGAGCAGCTGGGTGTTGCGGGCGATGCGCGCCGAGAAGTCCGTCGGCAGGGCGAGCGCCTCGTCGAGCGCGTTGGTGTGCAGCGACTGGGTGTGGCCCTGGGTCGCCGCCATCGCCTCCACGCACGTCCGGGTGACGTTGTTGAACACGTCCTGGGCGGTGAGCGACCAGCCGGAGGTCTGCGAATGGGTGCGCAGGGACAGCGACTTGGAGTTCTTGGGGTCGAACTGCTTGACCAGCTTGGCCCAGAGCAGCCGGGCCGCGCGCAGCTTGGCGACCTCCATGAAGAAGTTCATGCCGATCGCCCAGAAGAACGACAGGCGCGGCGCGAACGCGTCCACGTCCAGGCCCGCTTCACGGCCCGCCCGGATGTACTCGACGCCGTCGGCGAGCGTGTACGCGAGCTCCAGGTCGGCCGTCGCACCGGCCTCCTGGATGTGATAGCCGGAGATCGAGATGGAGTTGTAGCGGGGCATGTTCCGCGACGTGAAGGCGAAGATGTCGGAGATGATCCGCATCGACGGCTTCGGCGGGTAGATGTAGGTGTTGCGGACCATGAACTCCTTGAGGATGTCGTTCTGGATGGTCCCGGCGAGCTTGTCGGCGGAGACGCCCTGCTCCTCCGCCGCCACGATGTAGAGCGCGAGGATCGGCAGCACCGCGCCGTTCATCGTCATCGACACCGACATCTTGTCCAGCGGGATGCCGTCGAACAGCTGCCGCATGTCGTAGATCGAGTCGATCGCCACGCCCGCCATGCCGACGTCGCCGGTCACGCGCGGGTGGTCGCTGTCGTAGCCGCGGTGCGTCGGCAGGTCGAAGGCGACCGACAGACCCTTCTGGCCCGCCGCGAGGTTGCGCCGGTAGAAGGCGTTCGACTCCTCTGCGGTCGAGAAGCCCGCGTACTGCCGGATCGTCCACGGCTGGTTGACGTACATCGTCGGGTACGGGCCGCGCAGGAACGGCGTCACGCCCGGGTAGGTGCCGAGGAAGTCGACGTCCTCCAGGTCACGGCCGGTGTAGAGCGGCTTGACCCCGATGTCCTCCGGCGTCTCCCACAGCAGGTCGTCGCCGCCCGACGCGCGCTTGACCGCGTCACGCCAGTCGTCGGCGCTGCCGGCCGGGGTGGGGGATCCGAGGTCGATCCCGGTGAAGTCGGGGATTCCCATCAGGACACTCCCATGCGGTCGAGGGTGGCGGAGAGCACGGCGACGGCGTCGCACCCCGCGAAGACGTACGAGTCGGCGTCCGGGTACGCGGCCGGGCGCCCGGCGAGGGCGATGTGCCCGGCACCGGCGGCGCGGAACGCGGCGGCCTCCTCCGCGGCCCGCTCCCCGTACACGGCGTCGCTGGAGCACAGACAGACCTCGGCGGCGCCGCTGTCCGCGAACGAGCCCTCGGTGACGGGCTCGATGCCGCCGGCCTGGAACAGGTTGGCGGCGAAGGTGAGGCGCGCGGTGTGCGCGGCGGCCGGTCCGAGCGCGGCCAGATAGACCCGCGGCCGGGCGCCGGTCGCGGCGAGATGCGCGTCGGAACGGGCGCGCAGGGCCTCGAACGCCTCGTCGCGGCGGACCCGCGGCAGACCACCGGACGGCTCGGCGGGCGCGGGCTCGCGCACCACCGGCTTCTCCGCCAGGTGCGGGAACTCGCTGATGCCCGTGACGGGTTCACGGCGCTTGGCCAGGGCCTTCGAGCGCTCGGCCCAGGTCGCGCTCAGCCGCTGCTCGATCCAGCCCGAGCGGAGCGCGGCGACCTGGCCGCCCTCCCGCTCGATCTCCTGGAAGAACTCCCAGGCGGCCCGGGCGAGTTCGTCGGTCAGCGTCTCCACGTACCAGGAACCGCCGGCCGGGTCGATGACCCGGGACAGGTGCGACTCCTCGATGAGGATCGTGGAGGTGTTGCGGGCGATCCGGCGCGCGAACGCGTCCGGCAGCCCGAGCGCGTGGTCGAAGGGGTGCACGGTGACCGACTCGGCGCCGCCCACACCGGCCGCGAGCGTGGCGACCGTCGTCCGCAGCATGTTCACCCACGGGTCACGGGCCGTCATCATCACCGGCGAGGTGACCGCGTGCTGGAGCTGCGCCCCGGCCTCGGGTGCGCCGGAGGCCTCGGCGACCCGCGCCCACAGGCGGCGCGCGGCGCGCAGCTTCGCGATGGTCAGGAACTGGTCGGCGGTGGCCGCGTAGCGGAACTCCAGCTGCCCCAGAGCCTGCTCGACGCTCAGACCACCGTCCGTGAGGGCACGGAGGTAGGCGACACCGGTCGCGAGCGAGGCACCGAGCTCCTGAGCGGCGGAGCCACCGGCCTCGTGGTACGGCAGGGCGTCCACGCTCAGCGCGCGCAGACCCGGGTACGTGTCCGCACAGCGGCGGGCCAGGGCGACGGAGCCCGGGAAGTCCCCGGCCTCGCCGTCGTACGCGGTGCCGGTGCGGGCCTCGGTGCCGAGCGGGTCGGCGCCCAGGTTGCCGCGCACGGCCTCCGGGGCGACGCCGCGGCGCCCGTACAGCGCGAGCAGCTCCTCGGCGGCGGCGGTGGTCTCCGCGCCCGCGTCCAGGGCGATGGGCGCGAGGTCGAGGTAGACGCCCTCCAGGACCCGGTCGAGCTCGGACACCGGGATGCCGCCGGTGCCCACGGCCAGCCACAGCGAGGTGACGCCGTTCTCCAGGTCCGTCAGGACGGCCTCGGGGTCGGCCGTACGGTGCCGCTGGCGTACGTCCCAGCCGCCCGCGGTGTTCCCCTCGGCCCGGCCGGAGCGGACGAACGGGGCGAAGCCGGGCAGCCCGGGATCGGGCACGCCGTCGGCGGCCGTGTACAACGGCCGGGCCCGCAGGCCGTCCCCCACATCGGTGGACAGCGCGTCCTCGGCCTCGGTCTCGGGAACGTCCTTGCCCGACCTGCTCAGCACGCCCGCCACGAGGCGCTGCCACTGCGCATGGGTCGCTGCGGGGAACTCGGCGGCCAGGGAAAGGCCGTCGTCAGGCAGCACAGTCATATACGGAGCCTAGGCCGCCGCGCATACGAGCAGCAGCGTGATCAGCTGTGACCTTGGCCTCTCCGGGTTGCCCTTGATCCGGGGCGGCGGTCCGTGCTGGGCGCCGGGCGACGGATTGTCAAGGGACGTGGGGGTGGCGGGGGCGAAGGGAGCGGCGTCCGCACGTCCCCGCCCGGGCCCGCCCGGTGCAACCCCGTGGCCCCGCCGCTCGTCCCTCTCTGTACGACCGGACGAACGAGGGCGTGACGAGGGCGTACCGATGACTGCCAAGCTCCACACTCCGCGCGGGCGCCGCCGTGGCGGGCGCCTGTTCAGCACGGCGCTGGCACTGCTCGTGCTCGCGGTGTCCGGCCTGGGCTGGATCTATCTCGAACTCGACGGCGACATCGCCACGTTCGGCGCCGACGGGATCTCCGACAACCGGCCCGCCGCCTCCGCCCACGGGCAGAACGTGCTCGTCATCGGCTCCGACGCGCGCACCGACGGCAACAGCGAACTCGGCGGCGGGAGCGCGGACGACATCGGGCGCTCCGACACCGCGTTCCTGCTGCACGTCTACCGCGACCGCCGGCACGCCGTGGCCGTGTCCTTCCCCCGCGACACCCTGGTGGACATCCCGCCGTGCCGGCTGCCCGACGGCACCTGGACCAGGCCCCGTACCCGGGCCATGTTCAACTCGGCGTTCAGCGTGGGCGAGACGGCCAAGGGCAATCCCGCCTGCACCCAGAACACCGTCGAGAAGCTCACCGGACTGCGGGTCGACCACACCGTGGTCGTCGACTTCAAGGGCTTCGCGGCGCTCACGGACGTCGTCGGCGGGGTCCGGGTGTGCCTGCCGCACGACATCTACCAGAAGGACCTCAGCCCGCGCCGCCCCACCCGGGGCGAACTCCTCTTCCCCAAGGGCGAACAGACCGTCTCGGGCCAGAAGGCGCTCGACTACGTACGGCTGCGCCACGGCATCGGCGACGGCTCCGACATCGGCCGTATCAAGCGCCAACAGGCCTTCGTCGGCAGCCTGTTCAAGAAGGTCAGGAGCGACGGCCTCACCCCGGCGAAGCTGCTGCCGCTCGCGAACGCCGCCACCGACGCGCTGACCGTCGACCCCGGACTCGGCTCCGCCGACAGGCTGATCGACTTCGCGATGTCCCTCAAGGACGTCAACCTGCACGACACCACCTTCGTCACCCTCCCCTGGCGGTACGAGGGCGCCCGCGTCGCGATCGTCGAGCCCGAGGCCGACGCGCTCTGGGCCGCCCTCAGGTCCGACCGTCCGCTCGGCGGCGGCGGCGCCGGCACGGGAAAGGGCGGGGCGGCCCCCGCCCCCACCGCGACCCCCTCACCCGCCTCCGGCGCGGGCATCTCCGTCGCCGTCCGCAACGGCACCCGAACCAGCGGCCTCGCCGCCCGCGCGGCCGGGATGCTCCGCGAGGCCGGCTTCACCGTCACGGACACGTCCACCGCACCGGACCAGACCCACCCGCTCACGGTGATCGCGTACGGCCCGGGGGAGCGGGACCGCGCCGCCGCCGTCGCCACCCGCTTCGCCGCCGCCGACCTGACCGAGGTCACCACACCCGGCATCACCGTCACCCTCGGCCGCTCCTACGCGGACAACCCCTCCGCGCCGGCGTCCGCGACCGCCACGGCCCCCGGCCGCACCCCGGCGACGGTGCCGCCCGCCGCCACCCGCGCCGCCGACGAGGACCCCTGCGCCGACCTCTCGTACGGCTGAAGCCCCCTTCCCGCCGGTCAGGCCACGCCGCGGACGCGGCCGACGAGCAGCCCGCCGAGGAGGGTGACCAGGGCGGCGGCGGTGTAGAGGCCCGTGTAGCCGCCGAGGTGGGCGATCACGGGGGAGGCGAGGGCGGGGGCGAGGACCTGGGGGCCGGAGTTGGCGATGTTGATGACGCCGAGGTCCTTGGCGCGGTCGGCGGCCCGCGGCAGGACCTGGGTGACCAGAGCCTGGTCGACGGCGAGATAGATCCCGTACCCCGCACCGAGCACGGCCGCCGCCGCGAGCGCGGACGGCCAGGTGTGGAGGAACGCGAGCAGCAGCGCGGCCGCGGCCATGACCAGCGAGCAGACGAGGACGAAGGTCTTGCGGCGTCCGGCGCGGTCGGACAGCACACCGGCCGGAACGGCCGTGACCGCGGCGCAGAGCGTGTAGACCACGGTGAGGATCAGCACGCCCGTGCCGGGGTCGGCGTGATGGACGGCGTCGGCGAGGAAGTAGAAGAGATAGAGCGTGCCGAGGGCGTTGCCCAGGTTGATCAGGAAGCGGGTGAGCCACGCCCAGCCGAAGTCGGGGTGCAGCCGCGGGCTGACCCAGAAGGAGCGGGCGAAGGCGCGCGCGTCGAACGCGGGGCGCAGCGCGCGGGGCAGGGCCGGCTCGCCGTGGCGCAGGACGAAGGGCAGGGCGAGGGCGACGGTGAGCAGGGCGAGGGTGCCGTAACCGGACCGGACTCCGGTCACGAGCAGCGTGGTGATCAGCGCGCCGAGGACGAGACCGAAGGACTGCATCAGGCCGGTCCAGCCGGAGACCTGGGCGCGCTGGGCGAGCGGCACGCGGTCGGCGATCGGCGTGGTGACGCCGGCCAGCATCGCGTTCAGGCCCGCCTGCGCGAGACACCAGCCGGCGGCGACCCCGGTGACGGTGTGCTGGGACGCGGTGAGGACCAGGCCCGCCGCCCCGGCCACGGCGCCGCCCAGGATCCACGGCCGGCGCCGCCCGTACCGGCTCGTCGTCCGGTCCGACCAGGCGCCCGCGAGCGGATTGACGACGACGGCGACGAGCGCGCCCAGGCCGGTGACGAGCGCCAGTGCTCCGTTCTTGCCGTGCGGGTCGATCTGCTCCAGCTGGAGCGGCAGCAGGATCTGGATGGGTGTCATGAACGCCATGAAGACGGCGAGGGTGGCGAGGGAGAGGCCCGTCGTCCAGCCGGACGTGACGGGGACGGTGGGCTCGGCGAGGACGGCCGGTCCCGTGACCGGTCCTGTCGTGATCGGTCCCGTGGCCGGTCCTGCCGTGGCCGGTCCGCTCGCGGTCGGTCCGCCGGCGGCCGGTCCGGCCGGGTGCGGCCCGTCCGCGGCCGCCCCGCCCGCCGCGGAGGCGTGCGTCATGTGTCGGCTCCGTCGCTCAGGACCGCTGCGAGGCGATCAGGTCGCGGTACCAGGCGAAGCTCGCCCGGGGCGTGCGCAGGCCGGTCGCGAAGTCGACCTCGACCAGACCGAAACGCTGGTGGTACCCCTCGGCCCACTCGAAGTTGTCGAGCAGCGACCAGGTGAAGTAGCCGCGTACGTCCACCCCTTCGGCCCTGGCCCGGGCGACCGCGCCGATGTGCCCGGCGAGGTAGTCGACGCGCGCCCGGTCGTCCAGACCGGCCGGCTGCGAGCAGCCGTTCTCGGTGATCCAGACCGGCGGAAGGGCCTCGCCGTACCGTGCCCTGAGGCCGGTCAGCAGCTCGGTGAGCCCGTCGGGCACGACCGGCCAGCCGAACGCGGTGCGCTCGTACGGCTCCTCCGGCTCGGCCAGGTCGAAGGGCAGCCCGCCCGCGGGGTCGGCCGGGGCGGTCACCCAGGTCGGGTTGTAGTAGTTGACGCCGAGGCCGTCCAGCGGCGCGCCGATCGTGGCGAGATCGCCGTCGCGCACCACCCCGCCCCAACTCGGATCGCCCACGCCGTAGTCCGACAGGTCCGGGTAAGTGCCAAGCAGCAGCGGGTCGTTGAAGAGCCGGTTGTGGAGGATGTCGTACGCCGAGGCCGCCGCCGCGTCCTCGTCCCGCCGCGCGTCCGAACGCAGCCGTACGGGCGTGCAGTTGTTGGCGAGGAGCACCTGCGCGTCCGGGGCGGCGGCCCGCAGTGCCGCCGACGCGAGCCCGTGGCCGAGGAGTTGGTGGTGGGCGACGGGCAGGGCGTCCAGCATCAGCGCGCGGCCGGGGGCGTGGACGCCGAAGCCGTAGCCGAAGGACATGTGCACGAAGGGCTCGTTGAGGGTGATCCAGCGCGTGACCCGGTCGCCGAGCCGGCCGGCGACCACGGCGGCGTACTCGCCGAACCGGTACGCGGTGTCCCGGCTCAGCCAGCCGCCCTCGTCCTCCAGAGCCTGCGGCAGATCCCAGTGGAAGAGCGTGGGGGTCGGCTCGATGCCGGCGTCGAGCAGGGCGTCGACGAGGCGTTCGTAGAAGTCGAGGCCGCGCGGCTCGACCTTCCCTGTACCGGCCGGCAGCACACGCGGCCAGGAGATCGAGAAGCGGTACGCGTCGAGGCCGAGGCGGCGCATCAGCGCGACGTCCTCGTCCAGGCGGTGGTAGTGGTCGCAGGCCACGTCCCCGGTGTGCGCGTCGCGGACGGCGCCGGGGCGCCGTACGAAGGTGTCCCAGACCGACGGGCCTTTGCCGTCCTCCTCGGCCGCGCCCTCGATCTGGTACGCGGCGGTCGACGCGCCCCAGACGAAGTCGGCCGGGAACCGGGGGAGTCGGGTCCAGGAGGGACCCGTGGAGCTGGTGGTCACGCGCACCTGCCTTCGTTCCTGAGGCGAGAGTCGCTCACGGCGGGCCGCAACATAACATGAACATCCGTTCACGTTCTATGGGTGTGCGCCTCCTGTCAGGGCACCGCCTGTCAGCCGTCCCCGCAGGTCCTCCCAGTACGCGTTCAGCATCCGCTTGAGCTCGTCCACGGCCTCGGCATCCGGCTCGCCGCCGCCCTTGAACACCTCGTGCAGTACGGCGTTGGCGGCCCACACCACCATGCGCGCCGCGCGCCCCACCAGCTCACCGCCGGGCGCGCCGGTCAGCTCCGCCACGATCCGCCGCAGCCCCTCGGCGATGAGCGCGTTGCTCGCCTCGTCCGCCCGCGCGAGCTCCGGGCTCAGATGCCGCCCGGCCCACAGCGCCATGCCGCCCGGCTGGGACCGGAACAGCTCCGCGTACACCTCGACCATCGTTCCGACGGGATCGGTCAGTTCACCCGCGACGGCCCGCTCGACCAGATCGTCGGTCGCCGCCCTGAACCCCTCCAGATACCGCCGGCCGAGGGCGTCCACCACGGCGCCCTTGTCCGCGTAGAACTGGTAGATGCTGCCGACCGGCGCGCCCGACTCCTCGGCGATCCGCCGCATCGTCAGTGCCTCGTACCCCTGCTGCGACAGGATCCGGTCGGCCGCCCCGAGAATCGCTTCGACCCGCGCCCGGCTGCGCGCCTGTCGCGGCTCCCTCGCCCCCCGCCGTACGGTCTCCGGCCCCGTCCCCCGACCCGCTGTGTCCGTCACTCCACTCTCCCGGTCGTCCGACGAGGGGGGAACGTAACACGCACGCCGGGGGAGGCGGCCGGGTCAGTCCTCCCGTCGTCCGGGGACGCCGAGCACCGTGTCCAGATAGGTGTTGCGGAACAGCCCTTCCGGGTCGAGCCTGTCGCGCAGCGCGGTGAACTCGTCGAAGCGCGGATAGCGCGGTCGCAGCCGCTCGGCGTCCAGGCGGTGCATCTTGCCCCAGTGCGGCCGGCCGTCGACGGTGTCGAACACGGACTGGACGGCGTCGAAGTACCGCTCGTACGGCATCCGGTGGTACTGGTGGAAGGCGATGTACGCGCTGGTGCGCCGGTGGCTCGGGGAGAGCGGGATGTCGTCCGCGGCCGAGAAGCGGACCTCCAGCGGGAAGGAGACCTTCTCGTCGTGGGTGGCGGTCCAGTGGGCGATCTCCCGGATGACGTCGGCGGCGTGCTCACGGGGGACGGCGTACTCGCCCTCGCGGAAGCGCACGTCGCGCGGCGAGGCGAACACCCGGTAGGACACGTCGCTGTAGTCGCGGGAGGAGACCGCGCCGGTCGCGAGGCGGGTGATCGCGGGGACGGCGGCCGGGAAACGGGTGCCGAGGCGCAGCAGCCCCTCGAACGCGGTGTTGGTGACGAAGTCGTCGTCGAACCAGCGCCGCAGCGGGCTCACCGGGGAGAGCGCGGCGTCGGCCGGGAGCCGGGTGAGGCGCTTGGTCAGGGCGGTCCGGGTGTGCGGGAACCAGAAGAACTCGAAGTGATCGCTGCCGTCGACCAGTTGGTCGAGGTCCGCGAGCACGCGGTCCAGCGGCATCGGCTCCTCGACGCAGCGCAGCGCGTAACTCGGCACGCACTGCAGGGTGACGGTGGTGATGATGCCGAGCGCGCCGAGGCCGATCCGGGCGGCCGAGAAGAGGTCGGGGTTCTCCTCGGCGGAGCAGTGCACCTCCGAGCCGTCGGCGA
Organism: Streptomyces sp. NPDC048623; assembly: GCF_040650755.1. Lineage (NCBI taxonomy): Bacteria > Bacillati > Actinomycetota > Actinomycetes > Kitasatosporales > Streptomycetaceae > Streptomyces > Streptomyces sp. NPDC048623. The sequence goes on along the minus strand of NZ_JBEZHV010000006.1, from coordinate 330,312 downwards.
GGACCAGGTCCAGGGCCCGCACCTGGGTGGCGATGCCGCCGAAGCGCACGCCGGTGCCGTGGGTGCCGGTGGAGATCGCGCCGGTGATCGTTTGGCGGTCGATGTCGCCCAGGTTCTCCATGGCGAGACCGTGCTCGGCGAGCAGCGGGTTGATCCGGTGCAGCGGCATCCCGCCCTGGACCGTGACGAGCCCGCTCGCCCGGTCCACCGAGACCAGCCCGTCGAGCCGGTCCATCCGCAGCAGCACGCCGTCGGTCGCGGCGATCGAGGTGAACGAGTGCCCCGAGCCCACCGCCTTGATCCGCAGCCCGTTCCGCGCCGCGGCCCCGACCGCGTCCGCGACCTCGGCGGGCGTGGCGGGGGCGACCGTGCGAGCGGGGTGGATGCGGACGTCTCCCGACCAGTTCTGCCAGACCGCGGGCTCGGCCGCGGTGGTCACGTGCGGGGATGCGTGCGGGGATGCGTGCATGATCGGCTCCTGTCGGAGGCTCCCGTGGGGAGACGCGGCACCGTATGGGCAGTCAACGTAGGGGCGCTCCGTTACCCAGGGAAACAACGACTTGGGCCCGCGTCTACAATCAACCGTTGTGGATGTCGCCACGCAGAAACTGCGGAACTTCGTCGTGGTGGCCGAGGAGCTGAACTTCAGCCGGGCGGCCGCCCGCCTCTTCGTCACGCAGCAGGCGCTGAGCAAGCAGCTCCGCGATCTGGAGGACGCCGTGGGCGTACGGCTCCTGGAGCGCACCACCCGCAGTATGGCGCTGACCCCCGCCGGAGCGGCCTTCCTCGCCTCGGTACGGGAGTCCCTCGCCGCCCTGGACGCCGGGGTCGCCGCCGCGCTGAGCGCGAGCCGGGGCCTGTCGGGGACGGTGCGCCTCGGGTTCGTGACGGGCGGTGCGCTGGAGCTGACCGCGCCGATCCTCGCCGAGTTCGCGGCCCGCTGCCCGGACGTCCAGCTCGACCTGCACGAAACCGGGTTCGAGGATCCGTCGGCCGGGCTCGCCGGCGGATCGTCCGACGTCGGGTTCGTCCGGCTCCCGCTGGCCCTGCCCGACCTGGACGCGCTCCCGCTGTTCCGGGAACCCCTGGTCGTCGCCCTCCCGGCCGGCCACCGCCTGGCCGGCCGTGCCCGCCTCGCCGCCGAGGACGTCATCGACGAACCCCTGGCCATCGGCCGTACCGCCGACGCGGTCTGGCGGCGCTCCTGGACCCTCGACGAGCGACGGGGCGGCCGCCCGCCCCGAGTCGTCCGCACGACCACCTCCCACACCGAGGAGATGCAGGTCGTCGCCGCCGGTCTGGCCTGCGCGATCACCGTCGCCGGCGCCCAGCGCTACACCCCGCACCCCGGGGTCCGTTACGTCCCCCTCACCGGCGTGCCCGCCTCGACCCTGGCCGTCGCCTGGCGCCGGGGTCACCGGTCGGCGGCGGTGGACCGCTTCGTGGCGGCGGCGCGGGAGGTGCGGGACCGGGAGGGCGCGATCGTGGCGGCGATCGAGGCACCGTTCGGTGACGAGGCGGCTCGCACCGGCCGCACCTCTTGACATTCGGTCATGCTCCTGACAGCTCTGGCTCTGCAGCGATCTGCCGCGCCATCCGCTCGGGTGGTGCGATACCGGAAGGGGGCGATCAGGGCATGACCAGGCCCGAGACATACGACGTCGTCATCAGTGGAGCCGGCCTCGCCGGCAGCGCCGCGGCGGTTCTGCTCGCCCGGCGCGGGGCCCGCGTCGCGCTCCTGGAGCGGCGCTCGGACCCGGAGGCGTACAAGGTGCTGTGCACCCACTCCCTCCAGGCCAGCGCCTACCCGGTCCTCAACGAACTCGGTCTCGTCCCCGCCCTGGAGGAGGCGGGCGCCGTCCGCAACGAGGGCCGCTGGCACACGCGCTGGGGATGGATCGAGCCGCGGGCCGCCCCCGGCGGTCCCGAGCTGCCGTACGGGTACAACGTCCGGCGCAGCACCCTCGACCCGCTCATCAGGTCCCGCGCGGCCCAGACCCCTGGCGTCGATCTGCTCACCGGCCACCGGGTGACCGGGCTCGTCCGTGAGGACGGGCGGACCGTGGGGGTGCGGGTGGCGACGCCGCGGGGTGAGGAACGCGAGATCCGGGCCCGGCTCGTCGTCGGTGCGGACGGCAGGGACTCGGCCGTGGCGAGGTTCGCCGAGGTGCCGACGCGGCGGCACGAGAACGCGCGGTTCGGCTATCTCGCACACTTCCGCGGCCTTCCGCTGCACCGCGGGGTCAGCCACGCCTGGTTCCTCGAACCCGACCTGGCGTACGCGTTCCCGAACGACGACGGGGTCACGGTCGTCGCCGTCCTCCCGGACAAGAAGCGCCTGCCGGCCTTCCGGGAGGATCTGGAGGGCAGCTTCTACACGTCGATACGCGCTCTGCCGGAGGCGCCGCCCATCGACTCCGCCGAGCGCGTCTCGAAGATCGTCGGCATGGTCGACTACCCGCTGATCAGCCGCGAACCGACCGCCCCGGGCGTCGCGCTGATCGGCGACGCCGCCCTGACCGGCGATCCCGCGTGGGGCGTGGGCTGCGGGTGGGCGCTGCAGTCCGCGCAGTGGCTGGCGCAGGCGGTCGCCCCGGCGGTGAGCGGCGGCCGGGGCGACGGGGGCGAGCGGGACGAGCGGGACGAGCGGAGTGGCCAGGGCGGTCGGGGTGGCCGGGGCCGGGCTGAGCTCGACCGCTCGCTGGCCTCGTACGCACGCACCCACCGGCGCCGGCTGCGCGGTCACCAGATGCTGGCCGTCGACTTCGCCGCCACGGCACGGCCGTTCAACCCGGGCGAGCGCCTGATGTTCGCGGCGGCGGCGCGGGATGCGGCGATGGCGCGGCACCTGTTCCTCTTCGGCTCGCGTCTGATCGGTCCCCTGCGCTTCCTCAACCCGCTGGCGCTGGCGAAGGCGGCGCTGGTCAATCTGCGGCACCGCGGGCGCGGGGCGGCCACGCCGGGGTCAGCCGGCGCAGCACCCCGCTGAGGCCGCCGCCGTGTCGCAGGCCGGGGCCGGGGTCGGGGAGCTCTTAGCGAGCGTGTCGGCGTCGGCCTTGACGACGTACACCTCCCAGGGCTCCTTGCCGGGCCCCGTGACCCACACCTTGTCCTGGAGGGCGTAACAGCAGGAGGTGTCGACCTCCTCGACGGTCGCCAGGCCGGAGTCCTTGAGCCGGCCGGCAGCCGCGGTGACGTCCTCGGTGGTGGCGACCTCGACGCCGAGGTGGTCGAGGCGGGTGTCCTCGCCGGGCTCGCCCTCGATGAGGACGAGCTTGAGCGGGGGCTCGGCGATGGCGAAGTTGGCGTAGCCGGGGCGGCGCTTGGCGGGTTCAGTGCCGAAGAGCTTGGAGTAGAAGGCGATCGAGCCTTCGAGATCGGCGACGCGCAGGGCGAGCTGGACGCGGGACATGGCGGTTCACTCCTCGGGAAGCGGCCTGTATCGACGCCTGTCGATACAGGGGCCACAGTGGCACCGGGATCGACACCTGTCAATATTGAGGAATGTCGAAACAGGCGGGTCTGCTGCCGGTGCTCGGGCAGAACCAGCACGCCACCGTCTCCTCGGCATGCCCGTTGCGGCGCCGGCCGCGACGGCGGTCGCGACGGCGGTCGCGAAGGGGTCGGCGTGACCGCCCCCGCGCCGCCGATTCGCCGGGCCGTGCTGATCGCCCCCGGGGCCGCCGCGTCGCGCTGACCCTGCTGACCGCCCTCCTGGCCTCCACCGAGTCCGCCGGCATCTGGACCGTCCAGTCCGGCGTCTTCCTGGCGGCCGACGCGTTCGCGGCCCGAGAACACCGCCAGCCTCGCCCTCCACCGGCGGGCCGGCTTCCGCGTCATCGGCACCCACAGCGCGCCGCCGAAGCGGCTCAGATCAACGCGTTGCGCAGCTGCTCGCGGTGGGCGTTGAGCCAGGTGGTGAAGTCCTGGAGCGCGGGGTCGAGGGCGCGGACGGCGTCGAGGTCGCGGGCACGGGTGAAGCGGTGCTCGCACTCCGCGTAGAACTGGAACATGTTTCCCGACTCGTCCGCGCCCGGGAAGCCCTGGGCGCGCCACTCGTCCGGGGTGAGGGGGCGGTAGCGCACCGGCTGGTCGAGCGCGTCGGTGAGGGCGGCGGCCATGGCGGCGACGCCAAGGTGCTCACCGGCGACGCTGACGGTGGCGGCGATCAGCGCGGTACCGCGCCGGAAGATCGACAGGGCGATCCTGCCGACGTCGTCCGCCGCGATCCCCGAGAGCCGGCTCTCCCCCATCGGATACGTCAGCCACAGCGCCCCGTCGGCGCCGCGCTGCGGGGCGAAGGAGCCGAGCAGGTTCTCCCAGAAGAAGGTGGTGCGCAGGAACGTCGTCGGCACGCCCGCGTCGGTGAAGAGGTGGTCGGCTTCCGCCTTGCCGTCGAAGTGCGGCACCTTGTAGTGCTCCTGGAGCGTGGGCATCCGCGGGTCGTCGAGCGGTACGCACTCCCGGGTGTCCTCCAGGGTGGACCAGATCGCGTGCTGCACGCCCGCGTGCGCGGCGGCCTTGGCGACCGCCCCGGCCTGGGCGATCTCGCGCTCCGCGGACAGGTGCTCCCAGAAGTTCGTCATGCAGAACGCGCCGTACGCGTGCTCGAACGCCGCGCCGAGGCTCTCCTCCTCGTCCATGTCGGCCCGTACGATCTCGGCGCCCAGCCGCTCCAGCTCCCGGGCCGGCTCCGAATCCGGGTGCCGCGTGATCGCGCGTACGGAGAACTCCGCGTCGTCGCCGTGCTCCGCGAGGATCGCCCGCGCCAGGCCGCCGCCCTGCCGGCCGGTGGCACCGAATACCGTGATGATCTTCTTGTCGGTCATGACGTGATGCGCCTCGCCGCCTCGCAGGTGGTCTCTTTGCGGCGCGTTCCCTGGCCGCTCCCATATATGCGCCGGATATGCACCGGAACGGGTGAGCGCGGGCTCCGTGGGCAGGCGCGGGGCATGAACACGGGCATGGATACCGGCATGAACACGGGCAAGAACACCAGTGAGCAGACGCGGCGCATCGTCGTCGGCGTGGACGGTTCCCCGGCCTCGCACGAGGCCCTGCGATGGGCGGCCCGGCACGCCCGCCTCATCGGCGCGACGGTGCAGGCCGTCGCCGCGTACGACCTGCCGGGAGCCGTGGGGTGGTCCGCGCCGGCCATGGAGGCCTCCTTCGACGCGCACGAGGCCGGCCTGGCGCTCTCCGAGGAACTGCGGGAAGAGCTCAACAGCACGGCCGGTGTGCCCCTCGACGAGCATGTCGTACGGGGCAATCCGGCCCAGGTGCTGATCGAGGCGGCGGAGGGCGCGGAACTGCTTGTCGTGGGCAGCCGGGGCCGCGGAGGTTTCTCCAGCCTGCTGCTCGGGTCCGTCAGCCAGCAGTGCGCCGTGCACGCCTCGTGCCCGGTCGTGATCGTCCGAAAGGGCACCTCGGGAACGGGCACCTGACCGACCAGGCCGCCGAAGGCGCCGGCACGGTCACCGCGTCACGGTCGCCGTGTCCCGGTCACCGCGTCGTCGCGACGCGGGCCTGGAGCGTGCGGACGATCGCCGAGCAGAACGCGTCCAGGTCACCGGGCCGCCGGGACGTGATCAGCGGGAAGCCGCCGGACGTGTCGACGACGACCTGCTCGTCGCGCCAGGTGCCGCCCGCGTTCTCGATGTCGGTACGCAGTGAGGGGTACGAGGTCAGCTCGCGGCCCCGCACGATCGAGCCGTCCACGAGCAGCCACGGGCCGTGACAGATCGCGGCCACCGGTCTGCCGGCCTCGGCGAAGGCGCGGACCAGGCGCCGGGCGTGGACGTTCGTGCGCAGCCGGTCGGCGTTGAGCGTGCCGCCCGGGACGACGACCGCGTCGTACTCCTGCGCCGTGACGTCGGCCAGGCGCGTGTCCGCGCCGACGACGGCGCCGGGCCGCCGGTCCGAGACGAGGGTCAGGACCGGCTCGGCCCGCGGTGCGGCGAGCGTGACGGTCGCGCCGGCGGCGCGCAGGGCGGCCGCGGGGCGGGCGAGCTCGTCCTGCTCGACGCCGTAGTTGGTGGTGAGGAAGAGAGCGTTCATTCCGTCGAGCTCCACGGTGCTCCACTCCTCTCCGTAAGTTCCGTCGCCCTGCCGCTGCCCCTGCCGCGCACGTTCATGCGGGTCGCTCGCTGTCACGTGCGCCGGGCGGATGGTGTGATCGTTCGCCGGCAGGAGTACCCGGTTGGGCGACTGCGGCGCGCGGGCGGACCACGACAAGATCATCGGCATGAGAGCTTCCCTGACGCGCCGTGTGTGCGCCGCGGCCCTGCTTCTGACCTCGACCCTCACCCCCGCCGTGGCGGCGGCCGCCCAACCCGGCGATCCCGCCCCGTCGTCGGAGCGCGCGGCGCACGCCCGGCTGCTCGGCGAGAAGATCGTCCCGTACAAGCTCGACTTCCAGGGCACCACGGTCGGCGGCCTCTCCGGCCTCGACCGCAACCGGTGCACCGGCGAGTACGTGTTCATCAGCGACGACCGCTCGTATCTGCAGCCCGCCCGCTTCTACACCGCGAAGCTGGACGTGGACGCCGGCGGCGTGCACTCCGTCGACTTCACCGGGACCCACGCCTTCCTCCAGCCCGACGGCTCGGTCTATCCGTCGCCGTCCATCGGCGACGGCAAGGCCGTCGACCCGGAGGAGATCCGGGTCGACCCGCGCAGCTGCCACTACTGGTGGGCGCAGGAGGGCGACCGGCCCGCGACGGCCGGGCCGCCGGTGATCCAGCCGTCCATCCAGTACGCCTCGCCCACCGGCGCCTACCTCGGCCGGCTGCGGCTGCCGGCGAACTACGAGATCACGACGGAGGACCGCGGACCGCGCCGGAACCAGGCGATCGAGGCGATCACCTTCGGCGACCGCGGCCGGGTGCTGACGAGCGCGATCGAGGGCCCGCTGCTCCAGGACGGCCCGGTGCCCGACCTGGAGCACGGCGCACTCGTCCGGGTCACCAAGCAGACCCGCGAGGGCCGGATGCTCGGGCAGTTCGCGTACCCCATCGAGAAGATCTTCGCCGCCTCCGACCCGAACAGCCCCTGGGGCCCGGACACCGGCGTCCCCTCGATCCTCGCCTTCCCCGACGACCCCGACCGCTACCTCGTGCTCGAACGCACCTGGGTCGCCGGCTCGGGCTACAAGATCCGCCTCTTCGACGCCACCACGCGCGGGGCGACGGACGTGCGGGCGGTCGACTCCCTGGTGGCCGGCACGCCGGTGACCCCGATGCGCAAGACGCTCGTCGCGGACTTCGACACCCTGGGCCTGTCGACCGTCGACAACACCGAGGGCATGACCTGGGGCCCGGCCCTGCCCTCCGGCGAACGGACGCTGATCCTGGTCAGCGACGACAACTTCGCCGACGACGCGGTGACCCAGATCGTGGCGCTCGCCGTCCGCTGAGCAGGGTGACGGCCGCCGGCCTGTGCCCCAGGGGGCGCGGCCGGCGGCCGGGCCGCCTAGAGCCAGTCCTTCCGCTTGAAGATCACGTACAGGCTGGTGCACACCACCGCCATCAGCAGCACCGCGAACGGGTACCCGCCCACCCA
>NZ_JBEZHV010000006.1:0-322653 GCF_040650755.1 Streptomyces sp. NPDC048623 | reverse complement strand
TGTGCAGCTCCGGCATGTTGTCGAAGTTCATCCCGTAGATCGTGCCCACCAGGGTGGGCGCGAAGAGAATGGCGGCCCAGGAGGAGATCTTCTTGAAGTCCTCGCCCTCGCGTCGCTGACCTGCGGGAGTCGACTGGAGAGGTGCTCTGACCTGCGCCGATCAACCTTTCCGGCTCTTTCATCGTGCTACCGACTTATACAGCCGATCCTCCCCAGCCGCTCCCCAACGGGGCTTGATCCTCCCCAGATTCTCCCCAGCGGAGAGCGTTCGGAGGCGGCCTGCTGCTGGTCAGTGGAGCGTCCGTGCGATGGGCTACACCACATCGACTCCGTGCGCTCTGGCCAAGCCGTCGAGTCCGTCTGCCCAGCCCTGCCCGACTGCTCGGAGCTTCCACACCGGCAGACCCTGGGTGGACCTGTGCCGGTATAGCTCTGCCACGACCATCGCTCGGATGGCAGGATCGGCGGGTGGCTGGAAGGCCCAGGCGGCGGCAGTGCATTTCAGGGACAGTTCTGCGTGGGTGAGGGAGCCGCACGTCAGTCCGGTGTCGACATCCATGTTGATTGCGATCGTCGTGCGTTGGACGCGTTCAGGCAGAGCCGCGAGGTGGACGGCGGCGCGCTCGATGGTGTGCGTGCCATCGTTCTGCTTCCCCAGGAGACGTGCGGCCCCTTCGGCGGCGGACGGCTGGTTGTAGAAGACGAAGTCCTCGTCGGAGGCGACCCGGCCGTGCGCGTCGGTGAGGAAGAGCGTGAGGTCGGCGTCTGCGCCGTCGAAGCTGAACGTGATGTTCAGCCCTTCCCACGCCTCGTCGGGCAGGGTGAGGTTCTGCCCAGGCGTAAGCGTCGCGGGGGCGGCGTGAACGGGCTCGCCCGTGGCGGGCAGCTGGGCCGGGGACGGGGCCTGGGCCCTCCACTCGGCGAACGTGTGGATCAGATAGGGGTCTGAGGTTGGCACATCGTGGGTGGCGGGGACGTTGGCGATGAGGTCGCCGTCCAGGCCGGCCAGTGTGGCGTCGACCGAGGTGGCGTCGTCCTGGGCGTGGTCGAGCAGGCTCTGCAGGCCGGGCAGACGGCTGGTGTCCAGCGGCTTGATGGTGCTCGACAGGTTTCCGGAGGCGGTCGTGGCGACGGCGCAGGCGACGTCCTGGCCGATGTCGAGGAACCGCAGCGCGTCCTCCGGCTGCCGCCAGGAGCCTGCCTCGATGACCTGGCGGGTCCACCGGCCGTACGCCACGAACCCCAGCCGCTGGGTGTCCGGCATGCGGGTGATCACCGCGAGGTCGATCGCGGTGATTCCTGGCGCGACGGCGAAGCCCTCCTTGAGGGTGGCGATGACGTTGGACCCCATGGCCGTGAGCCACCACAGGACCCGGTCGCGCTTCGTCAGCGTCTTCAGTGTGGGGCGCCCGCTGGAGGTGACTCCGGGAGTCCGGTCGGGGAGCGAGTCGATGTCGGGCTGCCGCATCACCACGGACATCACAGAGCCATCCACCCCGACCGCGCAGCCGGCGGCGGGGTTGTCGGAGAAGGCGTAGTTGACCGTCTCGCAGACGGTCGCCTCGTCGTTCGCGACGAGGGCCTGCCACCATTGATGTGCCTCGGTGGTCAAAGCGGCGTAGATGCCGTGCAACCGCGCCTGTTCGGCGGCCAGGTACACCGGCGCGTCCTGCTCGGCCCGCCGCTTCGCCTCGGCGCGCTCTGCACGGGCGAACACACTGAGCCCCGCCAGATGGAACGTCCTGGCCTCGGCCAACGCCCAGGGCAGTCCCAGTTGCGGGGGAGCGGGCACCACCGGCGGGTGGGCGGGGGAGAAGGGCTGCAGATGCACGCTGGTCATCTGCAGCCGCAGTTCCCGCAGATGCGCGATGGCCGCGTCGCGTTCTGCCTCCTGTCGGGCCCGCTCAGCCTGTCGGCGAGCCCGTTCCAGCTGCGCGCCCGAAGGTACGGTGGCCCGCGGGCGCGAGCCGGAACGTGGCGCGCGGCTCGTCGTGCTCCGACGGCGCCCACCGCCCAGCGCGGTGGAGGCGTACAAGGGCCCCATGCCCGACGAGAGCGTCGTTCGCCCGCCTCCTACGTTCACGCGTGCCATCCGCGGCCCGATGGACGTCCGTACACCCCTTGTCGAGACGCGCACGCTCAATCCCGGCACACCGACGCGGAATCCGAAACCCATGGAGCCTCCCTCGCTGCTGCAAAGAGTCTGGCAGTCTTCCGATATCGATGCCGGGGCTTCGCTCCTACTGCCGGCGAACGGCAGGGGGCTTCGAGGCCGACTGCGGAAGCATCCTCGGGTGAAGCCCATACCGGACACAAGCATCGACCGCCTCCGTACACGCCGGAGCGGCATCAGTTGCCGGGGTGGCGCTTCGAGAGTGCAGGCCCGGGGATCACATCAATACCCACGTGTTTCCTTGGAGAGATGCTCCTGATCGGCGAACGGCTCTGACAAGGACCGGGCCGGGTAGCCCCGACCATGTGCTTAGAAGGCACTTGGTGGGGGAGTTATAGGGCTTTGACCTGCGTGAATGTGCCCCGTGATGAGCTGCCGCCCATAGCTTCCGGCATTTTCGGGATGATCGTTTCCCTACCACTACGAATGTGTGCCGGCCACTTCGGCCGACGCACATTCGTGCTCACCGCTCGACGGTGGCGGAGTCCACCCAACGTGCGAGCACACTGATGGCCGCCAGCTGTTCCAGCGCCTCGTGCTCCGGAAGCTCCGGCAGGCCGTCCTCATGGCTGTTGGGGTTCCGGATGCCCGCGAAGCACCCCTCAGCGAACGCGGCCGCGCCTCGATGGATGCTCTGGAAGGTATCGCTGCCGTCGTCCGGCATCAGGCGGAGCCGGGGCTGACCGGGCTTGGGAGCGTCCTTGGAGAACGCGTTCAGAAAGAGGGCTGTTTCGCTCACGTCCCGCCTGTCCACCTTGTTCTGCGTCTCGGCGTTCACCTTGCGGGCAGCCGCGGTGACCGCCTGCCGGAAGTGGCCGCTCTGCCACAGGGCTCGGGCCCCGTCCCAGGCCCACGGGTGCATGGTTGCCGCGCTGAGCTGCGGTGCGTCGTCGCCGAGCCGCTTGCGGATCTCCGCGTCCCGCTGAAGTGCGACATCGGCTCGCTGGGCGGCTTCCCGATGCTGGGACCAGCGATTCAGCAGCTTGTTGTTCTCGGACGGGACACTGGTCCGCCACGTGGGTAGGACCCGGTCCAGGATCTTCTCGACCACCTGCGCACTCGCGACGATCTCGTCGTCGGAGCCACGGGTTTCCAGGTGGAAGCTGATCACGTTCGGGTTCGACGGTGCGTGCATCGTCGTCAGCGTCAGGAATTCGGCGATCTCGGACCGCGCCCATTCGACATCGATGGCCATGCCGCCATCATCCGACCGACCACTGACAACGGGGGAGGCTTCGCTCAGGCAGTGGCGCTGCAGAGAACCTCGGTCTCGAGATCGGCCCCTTCCCCCGCTCTCGGCTGTCTCGTGTGAGTAAGCTGTGGAGGCAAGGTCCGGACTCCCGGTAGCACCGGGGGAACCAGCCGAACAAACCTAGTCTTTCGCCGTCCGGAGGCGCGTCAGCAGCGTGCCCACCAGCGGAACTCCACTCGCTTTCACGCACGTTTCCCGTGCGTCCATCGTTCGGAGTCCTCCGCATGTCTGCTCAGCCGACCCTAGCCGCGCTCCGCGGCTTCCACTGCGAGCACACCCCCAGCAAAAGCCGCATCCTCGCCCTCGTCCATCACCGAGAGGGCCCCGCCTCCTTGCAGGCCGTCCTCACCTGCCGGCAGCCCGAGCTCGCGCAGCAGGCGGTGAGTATCCTCCAGCAGGCCATTGGTGCTTCTGTCGAAGCTTGGAAGCCCGAGCCACTGGAGGAGCTCTGTGCCCAGCTGCCGGATGCTCCGGCTTCCTCCCTCCGCAGCGCCGCACGGCACGCGCTGGCGGGTGTCTGGCCCATGGCACCAGGCAGCTTCCTGAAGTGGGAGCAGCTCGCCGACGACGTTGACGACGACTCGGAGGAGGACGGCGACCCCGACGCGGCTCGGCGCGACGCAAGGACCCCGAACGACGCACGGCTCGCTGACCTGGCTGGTCCGGTCATTCGGGTAGAGGTACTCCGAGAGTTCCACGTACATGACCCGCAGGCCGTACTGAAGGCAGCCAGGGGCGCGGGTTGGGAGCCCCTGCCGAGTCAGAGCACCGAGAGCGACGACCCCCAGGACATCGTCGGGGCGGTCATGTGGCTCGGGGAGGCCGACGCCGAGATCGAGGGCGCGGACACCGTTACAGAGGCATCCCAGGGCATGAGGCTGTATACCGAGGAGGGCCATGAGGTCGCCGACTGGAGCAAGGAAGCGGTGGTTGCCGACTTCGGCGCGGGCTGGCGATACTCGGCGGCTGTCCGCCGAGGTGAGCAAGCGAAGCCGTCCACCAAGGGTAAGAGCCTGGACTTCGCAGCACTGTTCGCAACGGAGGCGCCGCACTGCGATGACCCGGAGTGCGAAGACGAACGGTGCCAGTGGCGGCTCACCCCCCGAACGGCCGACCTCCTCTACACAGAACTGTGCGTGCTCGCCGACCAGGCGTACGACGACAGCGAGGAACTCGGTGACAGGACCGTGGTGCCCGACGAGTACGACGGCCACTGGGGAGTGTTCTCCTACCTCCCGAAGCTGACCTTCGCGGCCGACCTCCAGTGGCGCCGCCGGTTCGCCCGGGCCGCCGACGACCTCGCCAGCGACCTCGAACGCGGACAGTGGCCGGAGCCCACCTGCACGGCCGAGGAACTCGCCCTTCACCTCGCCATCCGTGACGCCGCCGACCACGAGGTCGAAGACGATGCCGCCAGTGACCACGGGAGGCTGCCCACCCACCGCGACGACTACGACTTCGACATGTGCTCCGAGGTGTTCTCCCAGGACACCGACGTGCTGATGCTCTACAACGCTCGCTTCGACGGAATCGAGGACCCGGACGGCGAGACGAACCAACACATGGGCATCGGCGACCTCCGTGCCGAAGCCTGGTTCGAACCGTTCCTGAACGTCGACGCACGAGATCCCCATCGCGGGTTCCGCCGCTGACTGCCAGGCAGCGTCCAGCAGGACCCTGGCCGCGATGGTTCAGGAAGCCAGACTCTTGCGGCGGACCCTGAGGGAGTACGTGGTCCCCTCGGGTCCGCCCCAGCGGCTCCACCCGACCGAGGTGGCCACCGCCCAGCCCTTCTGCTCCCGCATCTGCTCGGCGAACACACGGAGACTCTCGATCTTGCACCCGCAGTCCAACACGACCTCGATGCCGATGTACGGGCTGCGAGGATTCTTCTCCTCGTCCGATTCGGCCCATCGGACCTGATGCACATGCTCGGCCAGCCCTGTCCGCTGGACGTCGTGCTTGATGCCCCACGCCTTGGCGTACTCGTCCAGATCGTCGATCACGAAGAGATGGCTGGACCACTCCCCAGGCCACACGGCATACAACCTGGACTCGCCGGCCACCGCCCGCTCGTACGTCGCCCGATTTGCGCCGTGGGTGACGCGGCCGTCCCTGTGGATCTCGATGTAACAGGTAGTTCGTGCGGTGTAAGGGAAGGCCTGTCCCGCTGCTGCTGCACTTCTCGGCTCCATCGCATGCCCTCCCGATACGCCGGACCCCAGAGCTTGGGGTACCCCACCAAGATCTCCCTGCAGGATTTTCCCAAACAATCACTGGGAACGCAGGGAGGGCCTGATCCTCACTGAGGATCAGGCCTTTGACCTGGTTTTACCCTGTCGAGGCGGCGGGACCTGAACTCACGACCTCTTCGTCCCGAATGAGGTTCGGTCGTTGAGCTCGCCTGCCGAGATGGCGTTTATGCAGGTCAGGTGGGCGGTCTCGATTGGTCTCGGCGGTTTTTGGAGAGAGTTGGGGAGCAACTCGGCTCCCAGACCAGCTTGTAGGGGAGGAGCACGATCTCGTTGCCCACGTGCTATCCGAGCAGTGTGCTGACGGCGGCGGTGAGGCCCTGGAGGACGGTGACGACGGCCGCCGCCGACCCGATGGCGAGCCCGAGGTCTTCGAGGTTGTCTCTGATGCGGCGCTCGTCGGGCTGGGCGCTGTTCAGCTCCTCGCCGATGCGTCCAGCTGTTCGGCGCGCCAGATCGGCATTGCTCAGCTCTGCGGCGTGCTCCTCCACGGCCGCCTCCAGCTCCGAGAGCTTCGCCAGAGCCGCCTGGAGGTGGCGGGTGTCCCGACCTGCGCTGACGTACGACTGGCGTTGGTCCCCGCCGATCTGTCCGGTGTTGACCTGGTTCCCGTTGCCCGTGATCTGCATGCCGCCACTCGTCTCACGGCTCCGCCAGATAGTCATGATCATCCTTTCGGCTGCGCGTTGCTGTTTTCGACGCTCTGTTCCTGACCACCGTGCATGGTCCCGGTGTTGACCTGGTTGTGGTCGCCGTTGATGAAGATCTTGGTGACGACCTCCTGCGCTTGGCGTCTGAAGTCGCCGGTGTCGACGCCGTGGTCATCGAGGAAGGCTCCAACCGTGCTGAACATGCGTGACTGGAGGATCGAGACGTGCCGGGCTGCGTCCTCGACCTGGTGCATGTCCTCCGGTGCGTCGAGGGCGCAGTGCTCACGGAGGCTGACCGGCTCGCCGTTGTCCTTCTTCTCGGTCTTGTCGAGAACTGCTGCTGCCTGCTGCTGCGCGAACTGCCCGAACAAGCCGCCAACGACCACGCTTAAGGTCCGGATGAGGCCGGCGTGGGACCGACGCGCCAGTGCCACAGTGTCCCCGAGGGCGTGTACGGGGGTGAGGAGGATCTTCTTGGCGAGCTCCCACCCCTTCGCCGACTCGGAGCGAGCCTCGTCCTCGAGAGGCGCCATAACGTGTGGGCGCGTCACGAAGTGGAGCGTCTTCCCCTCCAGCGCTGCGTGGGCGAACACCGTAACGACGACTTGCCCCTCCCAGTCGACGACCTGCGCAGCGAGATAGCGACGCGAGTGGTGGCCTGACGGAGCCCTTCGTCCTTCCTCGACCATTTCCCGTGCCTCCGGCCAGGCGTCGTCGAAAGCTCTTCTCGGAGCATCGGGCTTGCGGCCGGGCTTGCGCGGGAGCTTCTTCCACCGGGACTGCGGGACGGCGAGTGTTTCGAAGATGTCGCAATGAGGGAGGGCGTGGGTCTCCACAAGGACGCCGCTGAGGCGTTCGAGTTCGACGCGCAGCTTGGCCATCAGCTCGTCGGCCTCGAACTTGCGGATGCCGGCAGTCTCGCCCCCCGATGAGACGTTGGCCTCAGCGGACGGTCCTGATGTCGGAGTTGGGTTCGTGCCGATCTGCTCCTTGTCCTCCGCATCGTTCGCGCGACGAGCGGCGGTGAGCTGGATGCGGGGTCCGCCGGCACGCCAGGCATCGAGGCCGGCGCCGACGAAGCGATTGACCCCGTCCTCCTTCCGGTACGGAATGCTCTGCCACCGTTCGCTTACCTCGCATTCGGCAATGCGAGCCCTTGCACGCGGGGCAAGTCGTGGGCGAGTGGCCGGGGCCTTGCGCCAAGGTCCCAACGAGGCCAGGTAGGCCAGGCCCGTCCAGCGGTCCATCGTGTAGACGACGGTGAGCAGGAGTGTCGTCCACACAGCGGCGGCGACAGAGTCCTGTACCGCGAACATCAGGGTGGGTGTACGGGGCTGAACCTGTGACCAGGCCAGGTAGCCACCCGCGATCACGAGAAGCAGGGAAACGAGCGAGCTGAAGCCCCAGCGGAGCAGCGCGCGAAGGAGACCGGCTGTGAGGAGGTAGTGGTGGAGCAGTGCCATCACCACCAGTGCCAGCGCACCCCACGGATGACGCACTGCCACGAGGCTCACCACCCCGGCCATCGCGATACCGCGCAGTCGGCGCTGACGTTGGGCAGCGACGCTATGTGTGAGGACGAGCGGAAGGCTGAAGCCGAAGGAGGGAACAGGTCGCTTTCGCGCACTGAGCACGTTGTCAAGAGTCCATCGGACGAGTTCCTCACCGGCAAGCGGGCCCAGGTGCCGCATATCGCGTGCCTTGTGACCGCGGACGCGGTCCTGCCACTGACCCATCAGGTCACGTGCCTGACCGATACGGTTCACGCGCTCGTGCATGGCTCCAGCGAGCAGGCGGGCCACCTCAGTTGTGGAAGGCGGCACGTAACGTGCAGCGTACGTTGCACGCAGGGAGCGAGGGCTGTCGGTCTCGGCAGCCCCATCGGAGCCCTTCTGGAGCGGGACGCTCGGAACAGCTTCGGCAGGATCTGACTCGGAGACGACCTCGCGGGGCGAACCGCTTGGCGCGGAGGCTCGCCAAAACAGCAAGGACATAGGCACCTCCCCCGAGACCCCTGCTCATCAGCGGCCCATCCTGCCCACGAACAATTCGATCAGTCAGGGAAAGTAGGAGACGCGCCACTAGGGCAGTGGGCGCTATGGCAAGAACCAGCACCAGGTGGATCCACGTTGCCCCAGGTGAGAGGGGCTGACATCCACAAAATGCCCATTCCCGCGCACCGTCATCTTGACTGGTTCCCGCCCACGGTCGATTCCTTCGATCGTGGGTACCGTCTACGAGCGCTGGCCAGGGCGAGGTCTTCGGGCTCTCGCCGCAGGACGTCGACTTCGATCGTGGCGTCATCCGGGTACGCCGCCAGGTGCAACTGCTCAATGGGCGCTTGTACTTCACGCGGCCCAAGGGCGGGAAGACGCGCGTCGTCGACATGCCCGGTTCGGTCACCGCTGAGCTGGCCGCCCATTTCCTCGAGTTTCCGGTCGTCGAGGTCGAGCTGCCGTGGGGTCGGCCGGAGCCCGAGTGGGAGAGGCGGGTCTTCCCGATTGTCCTGACCACCACGTACGGCAACGCGATCCGCGCCAACATCTTCAACGACGAGTTATGGAAGCCCGCGCTCGCGAAGGCCGGCGTCATCCCCATGCGGGAGCAGGGCGGGCGCTGGAAGGCGTCCCGCAAGGACGGCTTCCACATCCTCCGGCACACGTACGCCTCGATCATCCTCGAAGCTGGGGAGTCTGTGGTTACCCTCGCCCGCTGGCTCGGCCACTCCAGTCCGACGATCACCCTCGACCACTTTGCCCACTTCATGCCTGAGGCCGGCGGCAAGGGGCGTGCGGCAGTCGATGCCTTGCTCGGTGCGGTGCCCGAGTACGTACCTGAGGGCTTCGTCTTGTCTCGCCGAGCCACGATCGGTCGTATCGAAGCTTGACGAACCACCGTCTGCGTCCCCGGACGACCGTAAGGCAGCGACAGTTTCAAGGACCGCACCCGAGATCTTGTGCCGCGGTAGTTGCTTGCGCCCGAGGCTGGTCCAGGAGAGCCGTTGCTTCTCTCAGGTCCGGGCGTCCTCGATCGCCAGCGGCTGGCTGGCTGAGCCTTGATCGACCGATGTCTTCGTCAGTCGATCGCAGTGAGGAGTCGTGCCGCATGGTCGGGGTCGAGATCCCATTGCAGGGTTATGGCCGTCATGCCGTCCAGCTGTAGGTAGTCCTCTGTTGGTTGGCCGGTCACTCCCTGGGCGATGGCGCTGGCGAAGTTGGGCACGCCAGACTCTCTGAGGGCCGGGCCCTCTGCGATCTCGCCCTCAACCCGACGGGCGAGGGCGTCGAGGAAGCCGAGGACCGCGTCGATGACCGGGTCCCCTTGGTGGAGCAGTCCCGCGATCACGTGGCGTGCCTGCTGGAACTGCGCCACTGCCTCGTCGGCGGTCTCCTGGTGCCTTACGTCGGTGTCCCGCAGGGTCGCAAGATGAGCCAGCCCGGAGAGGCACTGGAGAGCCTGGTGTGCGGCGATGGCGGCCTCTGTGAGGGGAGTTGGGTGCGCCTTGGGAAGCTCGGTGCTCCAGGCGTCGAAGAGACCCATTCCCGGCCACAGGGCCGTCTGAAGCTGTCGCGCCATCAGTCTGACCGGTCTTCCAGTGAGAAGGGGCACGAGCAGGACGGCTCTGCGGCTGCCCTGGGAGCCGGGATCGTGCTTCAACAGCGAGCACAGCTGTTCCACTGCCGCCGGCCACTGAGCTAGTTCGGTGAGGTGCACACCCACCGCGAGTTCCATGGCAGGCCACTCCGTTGAGTCCGCCTCGGTGATGGGCCTGATATACACACTGATACGGATCCCTGCTGCCCTGGCGTCGGACTGGAGTTTCAGGGACATGGCGCCTGCACGTGCGTTGGCAGCTCGGCGGGCAAGGTCTGCCGCCCGACTAAGTGCCTGTGCGGAGGGTCCTGACCGCGCCGCGGCGGTGAGTTTCTTGGGTCCGAGGGTACCCCAGGCGAGTTCGGCCAGAACGGCGTGCAAATCGGTGAGTGTCCTAACCAGCTGATTGAGGACGTCCGGAGGCTCTTGGCCGATGAGGTGCCAGCGCTCCTCATCTCGCACCTGCAAGGCGAGACGTGTCAGGGTGTCGCCCACGTAGCCGGCGAGCGCTGCGTACCCTTTGGGTTCTGCGAGCCTTCTGGTGGCGTTCTCGGCGATCCCATCCACGAACTGTTGCAGGTGGTCGGCTCCACCTCCTGGAACGTCGTCGCCGACGGGCAGAGATGACAGAAACGAGGTGTCGACGGGGAGTGTCAGAGAAGAGGCCCAGTTCTTGAGCGCTGCCTGTGTCGTGCGTAGGTCCTCGGCGTCTTTGGGGCGACCACGACCGACGCACCAGATTCTGGTCAGATCCGTCAGGTATTGATGGAGTACGGGGAGCAAGGAGGCCGCGTTCGCGGCTCGGGTGGTCCAGTCAGTCTGCCCCGCCGCCATTGCCCCGATCAACGCGCGTGTGCGAGTCCATGCCATCGAGACGGGAGACCTGTCGAACTGCCGCTGCAGACGGCTGACCCCACTGGTGAAGTCACCAATGGCCAGGGGCAGGCCACCGGGCAGCAGATTCTGGAGGTCGACCTTCTCGCATTGCGGAAGGGAGCGCAGCAGCGTCCGCCCGAGCTCCCTGACCTCCTGTTCCGCGCTCGGCCGTGCCCGGTCCGACACATGGAGCAGGCGGGCGAACGCAACTCGGCTGCCCTCGCGTTCGATGACAGACGCCTCAGTGACCCACGGCGAATCGGTTGCGATGGTGGCCAGCACGCGCTCCTCTCCGCCCCCGATCTCCAGCAGCTCTTTGGCCAGGGGGACCGATACGGCCCGGGCTGTGGAAAGAATGTCTCCCAGAAGACTGATCGGTGCGTCGGCGAGCATCTGGCCGAACGGTGAGTCAGAGACCACCGCTGGCCAATCCGTGAGATCCAGATCCGTCCCGGCAAGGACGGCGAGCAACCGCTGGGAATCGACCGGTTTCTCGCACTCTGACAGTAGGCGGCCGATTGCCGTCGTACCGAGCCGATCCGCGAGCGCGTCACGCAGCGGCGAACCGGATGAGTCAGCTGCCCGAATCTCAGTGATGGCCTCAGCGATCTCGGGTTTGAGCTGCGGCAGCAGCTCTCCATCCACGAGCGCGAACTGAAGTGTGGTGCGGCGCAGCGCGGGTGGGATCCGGTATCGGTCGAGGGTCCGGAGCCATTCAGCTGCAGTGCGGTTGACGTCCACCAGCCGAAGGGCCTGTAGCGCGCCGGTGACCGCCTCTACAGAAGGGTGGCGGCCGAGTCGGACCGCGACCTGGTCCAGTACAACGGGGTCCAGCTCGGGGTGTTCGGTGAGGACGCCGGCGATGAACGGCTGAAGCTGTGAGTCCGCCAGTATGCGCATCACTGCGAGTACGGTCTCGTCCAAGATCGGCGGCGGAATCGCGTGCACGGCATCGGCCAGGTGCGCCGAGCGCAGCTGGTGCAGACCGGACAGCCGTCCGCTCCGCTCGTGGACGAGGTGTTCATCGGCCAGGCGGGACAGGGCCACGCGAAGGTCCGTGTTTTCAAGCCCCAGCTGCTGCTGAAGGGCTCGTACGGGTAGATCGACGCCCCACCGGTGGGCGATCGAGATCCTGGCCAAGATCTCGATCTCTGTCTCCCGACCTTCGATAACTCGCCGCTCTACTTGCTCGGACAGGACATCTGCGAGCCTTCGTCCGCGGGTGAGGAGGTGAGTGAACTCCAGGGTCAATCCGTTTGCCGCGTCATACGCCTCTTGCCAATGCGCGGCCGTCGTGGCTCCGGTAGCCGACAGTCCGGCGTGAATCTGCTCAGCGACCTCTTCGTCGAGCGTCACCTCGATCTGGGTACAGTTGGCCCGGCTTTGAAGGGGTAGTAGGTCCTCGCTCCGGACCGAGCCCAGGAGCAGGACACCGGGAATAGGAGCGAGCTCGCGGTAGAGGACATCCCATGCCTCGGCCGCTCCGATGCCGATGCCGTCCACGATGAATCCGACCGGAGATCGGGCCGAGGGCTGCAACGCCTTCGCCAGCCTCACCAGCGGGACGGCATCGTCGGCTTGGAGCCGCCTGATGCGGTACCAGAGCACATGTCTGGTCACGTAGGCAGCCGTCCACATCACGGTGGACTTGCCAATACCAGAAGGGCCGGTCACGAGGACGCTCTGACCTCGATGGATCGCGTCCGCTACCTGCCCAGTCAGGACCGGTCTGGGGGCCGGAAGCCCGGCAGCGATGTGGCCGGGCTGCACGTCGATACCTTCGTGGAAGCCGGCGGACTGGAGCGGCCGGTCGAAGTCCACCGGCTCGCACAGGCCCGTGGTCAGTGCTTCCTCCAGTGGTGCACGGTCGATGGTTTCCGCGACCTCAGTCGCAATCCGTGCAATGCTCGTTCGACTCAGCCCTGCTGCTCCTGACAGGCTCCTCTCGGCGTTGGCATCGGCCTGTCTTGCGACGGCGTTGCGTAGAGCTAGCACGATTGTCTCCGCAGCTACCGGCAACAACCCGAGCCGATGGGCTACAGCAGTGCGGGTGTCCTCGGCGGCGGCACGCCAAGGCAAGACGTAGAGGCTGGCGACATCGCACCATGCGTCGATTTCGTCCTTGGTCAGACCAGCTTGCGTGGCCTTTGTGTTGAGCGCCTGTAGCAACTGGTGGCCTCGCGGGAGGTCACTCAAGGGGGCGCCCCAATCGGTGAGCCATTCCCCTTCAATCGGCCGCTCGAGCACAAGAAGGGGCCGACCTGGCACCCCTGCTTGTACACGCTTTGCGTGTGCCAGGGCCATGGCAACGAGATGCTTAGCCACCTCAGAAGCGGTGAAGTCGCCCATCCGTTCCTGACGGGACTTCACCTGGACGTGCCAGGGGGTTGGCCCATCACACGAGAGGTCTTCCAACCCCTCCGGGACGACGCGATCCGCGTCGAGGGCGCCGGACAAAACGCGGCCGCATAGCCAGGCCCCGACAGCGTCCTGATAGTGGAACCCACGCCCGGCGCGGGCTCCCGATCGCGTCTTCACCCACAAGGTCTCGCCGGGTGCGTTACTCGGCTCGCTCTGCTGAACGGGGACGGGGAGGCCGACCCTGCTGCTCCGACCCCTGCTCTTCCTGGTCACCTGAGAAGCATCGCAGGCCCTGCTGTGAAACCGTACGGCTTCCCAGCGCGAAGCTGAGACACGAGAAAGGCGGGGAGCAGCAGATGGGAGGAGGGCGGCTCACTCCATGGTGCCGTGCGTTCTCCCCAGATTCTCCCCAGGGCCTCGAATCTATCCATCGGTGAGGTTTGCCGTGGCGAATTCGATCGCCGGTTCCGACTCCCTGGCTACAGCCAGTCCTTCCGCTTGAAGATCACGTACAGGCTGGTGCACACCACCGCCATCAGCAGCACCGCGAACGGGTACCCGCCCACCCAGTGCAGCTCCGGCATGTTGTCGAAGTTCATCCCGTAGATCGTGCCCACCAGGGTGGGCGCGAAGAGAATGGCGGCCCAGGAGGAGATCTTCTTGATCTCCTCGTTCTGCTCGAAGCCCGCCTCCGCCAGCGCCCTCATCTCCGCGTTCTGCTGCTGGGTCACCAGCGTCGCGTTGACCGTGAGGATCTCCGTGAGGGCCTGGCGGAAGCCGTCGACGCGTTCGCTGGTGTGGGTGACGTGGTCGGCCACGTCACGGAGATAGCGCTGGAGTTCCTCGTCCGTGCCGTACTTGGCGAAGCCGGCCATCAGGCCGTGGAGCATGCCGACCAGGGGGCGGGTGGCGCGCTGGAACTCGACCATTTCGCGGGAGAGTTCGTAGATGCGGCGGGAGACCGCGGGGTCGCCGCCGAAGACCTCGGTCTCGATCTCGTCGATGTCGTTCTGGACGCCCGCCACCACCGGGGCGTAGCCGTCGACCACCGCGTCCAGGATCGCGTAGAGCACCGCCTCCGGGCCGAGGGCGAGGAGTTCGGGGTCGGCCTCCATGCGGCGGCGGACCGCCGAGAGGTCGGGGGCGGCGCCGTGGCGGACGGTGATGACGAAGTCGGGGCCGACGAAGACATGGAGCTCGCCGAAGTCGACCTCCTCCGGCGCGTCCAGGTAGCGGGCGGCGCGCAGGACGACGAAGAGGGTCTCGCCGTACCGCTCCAGCTTCGGGCGCTGGTGGGCCTCCATCGCGTCCTCGACGGCCAGTTCGTGGAGGTCGAACTCGGCGGCCAGGGAGTGGAGCTCCTCCTCGGTCGGGCGCTGCAGGCCGATCCAGGCCATGCCGTCGGGGTGCTCACGCAGCTGGCGGAAGGTTTCCGCGAGGGTGGCGGGCGAGGAGACCCGGTGGCCGTCGCGGTACAGGGTCGCCTGGACCACGCTCGGCCGGTTCGCGGGCTCCGCCGGCCGCGACGACGGTGAGGGCGACGCCGAGGGCGCCGACGGCGACGACGGGGACGACGGGGGTCGCGCGGCGGACGCGGCGGCGGCCGGCGGCTCCGGTGCGCGGCGCCAGGACGCGCGCGGACGGCGGTCGGACATCGGTCGGTCTCCTCCGGACCGGGACGCACCTCCGAGGCCTCGCCTCAAGGGTCCGCCCCGTGGTCGCGCTCCACGGTTTCACCCCGCGTACGTGTCCTCGCCCGCGGGATCGGGCTGATTCGCAGGATAACGGGGTGAAACCCACACTGCGGGGGCACCCCGTGCCACCCTCTCGGCCGGACGGAGACGCCAGGACCGCTCCTTTGCGGACCGTACCTGTCCGCAATCCTCGCTAGCGTGCGGCCATGGCCTCGAAGAAGACGACGAAGACCGCCAAGGCCGCGCCTCCGGTCCTCTCCACC
This sequence comes from Streptomyces sp. NPDC048623, assembly GCF_040650755.1. Lineage (NCBI taxonomy): Bacteria > Bacillati > Actinomycetota > Actinomycetes > Kitasatosporales > Streptomycetaceae > Streptomyces > Streptomyces sp. NPDC048623. The sequence goes on along the minus strand of NZ_JBEZHV010000006.1, from coordinate 307,538 downwards.
CGCGCCCTCAACCGCGCCACCCTCGACCGCCAGCTCCTGCTCCGCCCCGCACCCCTCACCGCCGAGCAGGCCGTCCACCACCTCGTCGGGCTCCAGGCCCAGAACACCAAGCCGCCGTACTACGCGCTCGCCGCCCGCCTCGACGGCTTCCGGCCCGAGGACCTGTCCGCGGCCATGGAGGAGCGCCGGGTCGCCCGGATCGTCTCGCTCCGGTCCACCGTCCACACCCACACCGCAGTGGATGCCGGACCCCTGCGCCGGTTCGTCCAGGAGGGGGCGATCGACCGCGAGCTGCGGATGTTCCGGAAGGGGCTCGTCGGCGTCGACCTCGACCGGCTCGTCGCCCTGACCGCCGACTACGTCGACGAGCGGCCCCGCACCCCCAAGGAACTGCGCGAGCACCTGCTCCAGGAGTGGCCCGACGCCGATCCGCAGGCGCTCACCATCGCCGCCCGGTGCCTGCTGCCCATGGTCCAGGTCACACCCCGTGGGCTCTGGCGGCGGAGCGGGCAGGTGGCCCTCACCAGCGCCACGCACTGGTTCCGCTCCGAGAGGAACGAACCCGCCGACCCCGACGAGACCGTCCTGCGCTACCTCGGCGCCTTCGGGCCCGCCTCCGTCAAGGACATGCAGACCTGGTGCGGCCTGACCCGCCTCCGGCCCGCCTTCGAGCGGCTGCGCCCCGGACTTCTCGTCTTCCGCGACGAGCACGGCACCGAGCTCTTCGACCTGCCCGACGCGCCCCGCCCCGACGAGGACACCCCCGCGCCGGCCCGCTTCCTGCCCGAGTTCGACAACCTGCTGCTCTCACACGCCGACCGCACCCGTGTCGTGCCCGTCGAGCACCGCACCCGCACCTGGACCGGCAACCAGGCCCACCGGACCTTCCTCCTCGACGGCTTCCTCGCCGGGATCTGGCACCTGGAGGAGGACAAGGAGCGGACGATCATGACCATCGACGCCTTCGCCCCGATCGGCCGGGCCGGGCGCGCCGAGCTCACCGCCGAGGCCGAGCGGACCCTGCGCCTCCTCGGGCCGGAGGACGTCCCGTACGAGATCCGGTACGCCGAATGAGTACGCAGAGTGAGTACGGCGACCGGGGACGCCGAATGAGCGCCGCCGCCAGGGCCGCGGCCGGGTCCACGCCCGGGGTCACGGCAGCGCGCCCGCCCGCCGCGCCGCCACCACCGCCTCCAGGCGCGTGTGCGCGCCCAGCTTGCGCATCGCCGAGCGCAGATAGCCCTTGACCGTCTCCGGACGCAGCCCGAGCCGCTCCGCCACCGCGGCGTTCGTCGCACCCGAGGCCACCGCGGCCAAGACGTCCGTCTCGCGCGGCGTCAGGGTCACCTCGGGGTCCGACCCCGAGTCGCTGCCGCCGGAGGCCGTCTCCAGGTGCCCGCACACCGCCCACAGACGGTTCCGCAGCTCGGGGTCGGTGACCTTGGGCGCGAGCTCGCGCAGCTCGCCGTACGCCTGCCGCAGCGCCTCGCGCTCGGCCATCAGCCGGCGAGCCTCGTCCCGTACGGCGAGCACCTGCTCCACGTCCCGGGCCGCCGCGACCGCCGCGTCGAAGACCCGGTCGCCGATCGGCAGCGCGTCGCGCAGCGCCCCGTACAGCACCCCGCGCACCTTGCGCCGGACGACCAGGGGCACCGCGATCACCGAGCGCAGGCCCTCCGCGGAGACCGGGACGTCGTACTCGTGGGTGATCTGCCGGGCGGAGGGATAGTCCGTGACCGCGCACGGCCGGGACAGGGCCAGGCACTTGCCGCCGAGGCCGGAGCCGGTCGAGATGGCCAGGCCGCGCAGCGCCGGGGTCACGACACCGTCGAGCTCGGCGATCCGCATCGCCGAGCCGTCGTGGAGCAGCCCGCCGAACGCCACCTGGAGGCCCGTGGCGCGGCGCAGCCGCAGCAGGGCGCCGCGCAGCTCCGCCGACTCGACGCGATCCTGGACCCTCTCCGGCACGCTGTTCTCCTTCGTCGCGACCATCACCCCCCGAACGGGGGTAGTGAGACCTGGGTCACTGATTACACGATGTCGGGGACCGGTCCCGCAATGGATGCGGTCCAGGATCGAGGAGGACGCATGACCACGACGAGCGCGACGGAGGCGACGGAGAGGTTCCGGGCCGCCCGTGACTTCCTGCTCCGGCACCGGGAGGACTACGAGACGGCGTACGCCGGTTTCGCCTGGCCCCGCCCCGACCGGTTCAACTGGGCGCTCGAATGGTTCGACGTCATGGCCGCGGGCAACGACCGCACCGCGCTGCACATCGTCGAGGAGGACGGCACCGAGACGAAGGTCAGCTTCGCCGAGATGTCGGAGCGCTCGAACCGCGTGGCGAACTGGCTGCGTGAGCAGGGCGTCCGTGCCGGCGACCGCATGATCGTCATGCTCGGCAACCAGGTCGAGCTGTGGGAGACCATGCTCGCCGTGATGAAGCTGCGCGCCGTCGTCATCCCCGCCACCCCGCTCCTCGGCCCCGTCGACCTGCGCGACCGGGTGGACCGCGGCCGGGCCCGGCATGTGCTCGTACGGGCGGAGGACACCGCCAAGTTCGAGGACGTGCCAGGGGACTACACCCGGATCGCGGTCGGCGGCGACGGGGTGAGCTGGCTCGGTTACGAGGAGGCGTACGGCGCGTCCGCGGACTTCACGCCCGACGGCGCGACCTCCGCCCACGACACGCTGATGCTGTACTTCACCTCGGGCACCACCTCCCAGCCCAAGCTGGTCGAGCACACCCACACCTCGTACCCGGTCGGGCATCTGGCGACGATGTTCTGGATCGGGCTCAAGCCCGGCGACGTGCACCTCAACATCTCCTCGCCCGGCTGGGCCAAGCACGCCTGGTCCAACCTCTTCGCCCCGTGGAACGCCGAGGCGACCGTCTTCATCCACAACTACACGCGCTTCGACCCGGCCCGCCTGATGGCCGAGATGGACCGCCACGGCGTCACCAGCTTCTGCGCCCCGCCCACCGTGTGGCGGATGCTGATCCAGGCCGACCTCAGCCAGCTCGCCACCCCGCCCCGCGAGGTCGTCGCGGCCGGCGAGCCGCTCAACCCGGAGGTCATCGAGTCCGTCCGGCGTGCCTGGGGCGTCACCATCCGGGACGGCTTCGGCCAGACCGAGACCGCCGTGCAGGTGTCGAACAGCCCTGGTCAGCGGCTCAAGGAAGGCTCGATGGGGCGGCCGAGCCCCGGATACCGGGTCACCCTGGTCGACCCGGTCAGCGGCGAGGCGGACGTCGAGGAGGGCGAGATCTGTCTCGACCTCGGCGCCGACCCGGTGGGCCTGATGACCGGCTACCACGGGGACCCGGAGCGTACGGCCGAGGCGATGGCCGGCGGCTACTACCGCACCGGGGACATCGGCTCGCGCGACGCCGACGGCTACATCACGTACGTGGGCCGCGCTGATGACGTCTTCAAGGCGAGCGACTACAAGATCAGCCCCTTCGAGCTGGAGAGCGCCCTCCTGGAGCACGAGGCGGTCGCCGAGGCCGCCGTCGTCCCCGCCCCCGACCCGCTGCGGCTCGCCGTCCCCAAGGCGTACGTGGTGCTCGCGGCGGGCTGGGAGCCGGGCCCCGACACCGCGAAGGCGCTCTTCGCGCACTCGCGCGAGGTCCTCGCGCCGTACAAGCGGATCCGCCGGATCGAGTTCGCCGATCTGCCGAAGACCGTGTCCGGCAAGATCCGCCGCGTCGAGCTGCGCAAGCTCACGGCGGAGGGCACCACCGGCACCGAGTACACGGAAGGGGACCTCGCATGACGGGAATCACCGGTACGACGGACTCGATCGGTTCCACGGGCACGAGCAGCCTCTCGTACGCCCACGGGCTCGGCACCACGCCGCTGCTCGGGGACACCATCGGGGCCAACCTCGACCGGGCCGTCGCCGCCTGGCCGGACCGCGAGGCCCTGGTCGACGTGCCCTCCGGGCGCCGCTGGACCTACGCCGAGTTCGGCGCCGACGTGGACCGGCTGGCGGACGCGCTGCTCGGCAGCGGCGTCATGAAGGGCGACCGGGTCGGCATCTGGGCGGTCAACTGCGCCGAGTGGGTGCTCGTCCAGTACGCCACCGCCCGCATCGGCGCCATCATGGTCAACATCAACCCGGCCTACCGCGCGCACGAGCTGGAGTACGTGCTCAACCAGGCCGGCATCACGCTGCTGTTCGCCACGCTCACCCACAAGACCAGCGACTACCGCGCCATGGTCGAGGAAGTGCGCGGCCGTTGCCCGCGGTTGCGCGAGGCGGTCTACTTCGGCGACCCGAGCTGGGACTCACTCCTCGCCCGTACCGCCCCGGAGGGCGTCCGGCCCGAGGAGCTGTCCTGCGACGAGCCGGTCAACATCCAGTACACCTCGGGAACGACCGGCTTCCCCAAGGGCGCGACCCTCTCCCACCACAACATCCTCAACAACGGATACTTCGTGGGCGAGATGATCGCGTACAGCGAGCAGGACCGGATCTGCATCCCGGTGCCCTTCTACCACTGTTTCGGCATGGTCATGGGCAACCTCGCGGCCACCTCGCACGGCGCCTGCATGGTGATCCCGGCCCCCTCCTTCGACCCGGCCGCGACCCTGCGGGCGGTGCAGGAGGAGCGCTGCACCTCGCTCTACGGGGTGCCGACGATGTTCATCGCCGAGCTCAACCTGCCCGACTTCGGCACGTACGACCTCTCGACGCTGCGCACCGGCATCATGGCGGGCTCGCCGTGTCCGGTGGAGGTGATGAAGCGGGTGGTCGCCGAGATGAACATGGCGGAGGTGTCCATCGGTTACGGCATGACGGAGACCTCCCCGGTCTCCACCCAGACCCGCCGCGAGGACGACCTGGAGCGGCGCACCGGCACCGTCGGCCGGGTCATGCCGCACGTCGAGGTGAAGATCGTCGACCCGGTCACCGGCCTCACCGTGCCGCGCGGCACCGCGGGCGAGCTGTGCACCCGCGGCTACAGCGTGATGCTCGGCTACTGGGACGAGCCCGAGAAGACCGCCGAGGCGATCGACGCCGGCCGCTGGATGCACACCGGCGACCTCGCGGTGATGCGCGCGGACGGCTACGTCCAGATCGTCGGCCGCATCAAGGACATGATCATCCGCGGCGGGGAGAACGTGTATCCGCGCGAGATCGAGGAGTTCCTGTACGGGCACGCCAAGATCGCCGACGTCCAGGTCGTGGGTGTGCCGGACGAGCGGTACGGCGAGGAGATCCTGGCCTGCGTCATCGCGCGCGACCCGGCCGACCCGCCCACCCTGGAGGAGGTCGCGGCCTTCTGCCGCGACCGCCTCGCCCACTACAAGATCCCTCGCCGGGTGGAGGTCCTGGCCGAGTTCCCGATGACGGTCAGCGGGAAGGTGCGGAAGGTGGAACTGCGGGAGCGGTACGCGGCGGGCTGACCGTCGTGGCGGTGAGTTCACGGCGCATGCACACCCGCGGCCAGGCGGCGAGCCCGTGCGCCGCCTCGGCCGCGCTGATCGCGCGCAGGCCCTCGGTCAGCGCGGGGTCGCCGGCGTCGAGCCGCCGGAAACCGATCCGGGCGTAGTACGGCGCGTTCCACGGCACCTCGGTGAAGGTCGTCAGGGTCAGCGCCGTCAGGCCCTGCTCCCGGGCGGCCTGCGCCACATGCTCGATCAGGGCCCGCCCGACACCCCGCCGGGCGGCGTCCGGATGCACCGAGATCTGCTCGATGTGAGCGGCCCCGTCGACGGTGTCGGTGAGCAGATACGCGACGGGCCGGTCCTCCGCGTCCACCGCCACCCACGCGCGCCCCGCGCCGCGATAGCTCTCCAGAACGTCCAGCGGAAGGGGGTCGTCGTCGGCGATCTCCCCCATGCCGATGGGCCGGAATGCCTCGCCCGCGGCGCGTTCGATGTCCTGGAGCAAGGGGAGTTCGGCCGGTGCGGCCACTCGGATGCGCATACGCCAGTATGGCGCGCCACAGAACGGAACGGCGCCAGGATTCCGCCCGGACCCCGCCGCGCGGGCGGCCTCCGCCCCGGCCGGGGGCGAGCCCGTGCCGGGCGGCGGCGCCGCGCGTGCCGCCCGCGCCCGCCCCGGCCCGGGGGGCGGGCTGGCCGATTCTCCCTTCCCCCGCTCAGTCCGGCGTCGTGCTGCCGCAGGTGAAGGGGGAGTCCGTTGTGCCGCGGCCTGTGGCGTAGGCGTCGTCGGGGTGGGGGTGGTGGGTGAGGAGGCCGCCGTCGCGGGAGAAGTGGGGGAGGAGGAGGGTGAGGGCGGGGTCGCCGTAGAGGGCGACGTAGAGGAGGACGTCGCGGGCCTCGGTGACGTCGCGGCGCCGGGCGGGGAGCGGGTGGCGGGAGCGGAGGGCGGCGAGGAGGCGGCGGGCCGCGCGGGTCGTGGGCGGGACGCAGAGCAGGGCGGCGGCGCCGAGGACCGGGACCGCGCCCAGGGCGAGGGCGGGGCCGGACACCCCGTTTGCGGCGAGGCCCGCGGCGACCGTCAGCGGGACGCAGATCAGCAGGACCCGGGCCGCCCGGTGCCGGCCCGGCGGGCGGAGCAGGCCCGTCCGGCCCAGTTCCGCGCGCAGCGCGTCGAGGGCCTGCCGCGCCTTGGGCCGGGTGGCGAGCAGCCGTAGCGTCAGGGCGCGCTGGAGCGAGCGGTGCACTCCGAGCTGGAGCGGATCACGGGTCCGCCCGGCGCCGCCGTTGGCGCGAATCGTGCCCCGGCGCCCGGCCGCCACCGCACCGCGCTGGTGCAGCGCGACCAGCGCCACGACGACCGCCGCCCGCGGCCCGCCGCGCAGCAACGCGAGTGCCTGCGGCGGCAGTTCCGGCCGCTCCTGGCTGCGGGCACGCAACAGCAGTGCCGCCAGCCCCAGTTCACCGACAGCGGCCCCCAGGAACCACCACATCCCCGTTGTCATGGCGTCCACCCCCACAGGGAGTTGTGCCCCGGGGCGCGGCGCTCCTCACGTGCGAATGGCCGAAACTGTCAGGGTGCGCCGCCGGCCAGCAGCTCGCCCGCAGGCGCGTTCACGGGCTGCGGCGTTCCGGTGAGGTCGAGGACGAACAGCGGGATGCCGAGACCGTCCGCCCGCTCGTGCGCCTCGGCGGTGTACCCCGCGAGGGAGAAGCAGACGCTCACCGCCGCACTGCTGAGCCCGTTCAGCCACAGGCACTCGACCGCCCGCAGCCCGGTCGGCCGGGTGCTCGGGTCCACCTGGGCGACGAGCCCCGGTCCCCGCAGGTCCACGCCCGAGGCCGAGCGCTCCTCCGGCTGGACCACGTGCCGGAAGCCCAGCCAGCGCAGATAACCGGCGGACGCGGCGACCGCGTCCCGCGCCGTCCTGATCGTCACCGGCCGGAACGCCGTCCGCTGCGCTTCCGGCACCGGCCGGCGGTCCCGCGCCGCCGCGGACGCCGCCGATGGCGACGGATGCCGCCGTATGAAGGGCGAGGAACCTTCCGGCACGCGGTGCGGCGAGGGCCCCGTATCGGACCCGCCACCCGTCTCGGACCCGCCACCGGGACCCGACCCGCCACCCGCACCAGGACGCGGCCGCTCCGCCGTCGCCTGCGGTGGTACGCGCGGGGCGGCGCCCCGCCCGCCGGGCCCGGCCCCGTCCGCGTACCCCTCGGACTCCCCGTACCCCTCGCCCGGAGCCCGTACCGGCACCCGGAGCACCGCCCCGCACGCGCAGCCCACCTCGGGGTGGGGCCAGTCGGAGCGGCGCGCGCACGCGGGGCACTGGACGGTGACCCACTCGTCGGACCAGTTGCGATGGACGACGGGCACGGCCGCGGAACCCGGGATGACCGGGGGCGCGATGGGCGTGCCGCAGGAGCAGGGGAAGGCGGGCGCCGCGTACCGCAGCGTGCGGAGGCACTCCGGACAGCGCACCTGTACCGACTCGGCCACGGATGAACCCCCTCCTGCGCGGTGCGCCCCCATCGTCCACCAATTCGGCCGTCGAAGGGAGGAACTTCGGCCATCCCCCGGGCGGGCGTCTCTTGACGCCTCTCCGCGGCCCCACCTACATTGCTTCCGTATAGCAGAACAGTACTTCCGCATTATGGAAACAAGCCGTCAAGGCCCCGACGCAGGAGCACTCCCATGCCTCGTATGACCGCCGCCGCAGCGGCCGTTGAGATCCTCAAGCGCGAAGGCGTCACCCACGCGTTCGGCGTGCCCGGCGCGGCGATCAACCCCTTCTACCGAGAGCTCAAGAACGTCGGCGGGATCAGCCACACGCTGGCCCGCCACGTCGAGGGCGCGTCCCACATGGCCGAGGGCTACACCCGCGCCAGGGCCGGCAACATCGGTGTCTGCATCGGCACCTCCGGCCCCGCGGGCACCGACATGATCACCGGCCTGTACTCGGCGATCGCCGACTCGATCCCGATCCTGTGCATCACCGGCCAGGCCCCGGTCTCGAAGCTCCACAAGGAGGACTTCCAGGCCGTCGACATCGCCACCATCGCCGCCCCGGTCACCAAGGCCGCGACCACGGTCCTGGAGGCGGCTCAGGTCCCGGGCGTCTTCCAGCAGGCCTTCCACCTGATGCGCTCCGGCCGCCCCGGCCCGGTCCTCATCGACCTGCCGATCGACGTCCAGCTCACCGAGATCGAGTTCGACCCGGAGACCTACGAGCCGCTGCCGGTCTACAAGCCGTCCGCGACCCGCGCGCAGGCCGAGAAGGCGCTGACCTTCCTCCTGGAGTCCGAGCGTCCGCTGATCGTCGCAGGCGGCGGCATCATCAACGCCGACGCGACCGACCTGCTCGTCGAGTTCGCCGAGCTCACCGGCATCCCGGTCATCTCCACCCTGATGGGCTGGGGCACCATCCCGGACGACCACGAGCTCGCGGCCGGCATGGTCGGCGTCCAGACCGCGCACCGCTACGGCAACGCGACCTTCCTGGAGTCGGACCTCGTCCTCGGCATCGGCAACCGCTGGGCCAACCGCCACACCGGCTACAACATGGACGCCTACACCCGGGGCCGGAAGTTCGTCCACGTCGACGTCGAGCCCACCCAGCTCGGCAAGATCTTCGCCCCGGACTACGGCATCGCCTCCGACGCCAGGGCCGCCCTGGAACTCTTCGTCGAGATCGCGGGGGAGTGGAAGGCCGCCGGCACGCTGCCGGACTTCTCCGCCTGGGCCGCCTCCGCCCAGGAGCGCAAGGCCACCCTCCAGCGCCGTACGCACTTCGACGACATCCCCATGAAGCCGCAGCGCGTCTACGAGGAGATGAACAAGGCCTTCGGCAAGGACACGCGCTACGTCACCACCATCGGCCTCTCCCAGATCGCGGCCGCGCAGTTCCTGCACGTCTACAAGCCGCGCCACTGGATCAACTGCGGCCAGGCCGGCCCGCTCGGCTGGACCATCCCGGCCGCCATCGGCGCCGCCACCGCCGACCCGGAGACCCCGGTCGTCGCGCTCTCCGGCGACTACGACTTCCAGTTCATGATCGAGGAACTGGCGGTCGCCGCCCAGCACAAGGTCCCCTACGTCCACGTCCTCGTGAACAACGCCTACCTCGGTCTGATCCGGCAGGCGCAGGGCGGCCTCGGCATCAACTTCGAGGTCAACCTCGAGTTCGAGAACATCAACACCCCGGAGATCGGCGTCTACGGCGTCGACCACGTCAAGGTCGCCGAGGGCCTGGGCGTCAAGGCCATCCGGGTCGAGGACCCGAGCGAGCTGGGCGAGGCGCTGGAGCGGGCCAGGAAGATGGCCGTCGAGTTCCAGGTCCCGGTCGTCGTCGAGGCGATCCTGGAGCGCATCACCAACATCGCGATGAGCAAGACGGTCGACATGAGCGACGTCACCGAGTTCGAGGACCTGGCCACCGAGCCGTGCCACGCGCCCACCGCGATCAAGGCCCTCAAGGTCTGACCGGGCCGCCGTGACCAGGCCCCCGCCCCGAGGAGCACCGGGGCGGGGGCCTCACCGCGTCTGCGCCCGTACGAGGGCGGCGCCCGCCTCCGTCCAGTCGTACAGCACCGAGCGGCCCGCCCGCCGCCGCCGTACCAGACCGGCGTCGAGCAGCACCTTCAGGTGCCGCCCGACCGACCCGAGCCCCTGCCCGGTGAGCGCCACCAACTGACTCGTCGACGCCGGGGATTCGAGGCGTACGAGGACCCCGGCGCGGGCCCGCCCGAGCAGCGCGCCCAGGGCGTCCGGCACGACCGGCCCCGACACGTCCGCCAGGGCGCCCGAGCACGCGTACGTGACCGCGTACCGCTCCGTCCCCTCCCACGACGACCAGCCCTTGGCGGGGGTCACCGGCACGAAGAGCAGCCGAGCTCCGTCCAGCGAACGCGGCGGATAGTCACGGGTGTTGATCTGCAGCCTGCCGTCGCCCAGCCAGCGCATCTTCCCCGGGCACAGCTCGTCGAGGGCCGCCGCCCAGCCGCCCCGGCCGAGCAGCGCCGTCCGCGCGACCACGTCGGCCTCCAGGATCCGCCGCCGGCGCGGCCACTCCGGCAGGACCGTCTCGTGCCACACCCACTCCAGGACCGCCGCCATCCGCCGCGGCAGATCGGGTGCCCGGCGCAGCGGCTCCGGCACCGGGCCGCCCACCGCCACCGCCAACTGCGGGACCGCGTCGCCGGGTTCGGTGTCCCGGACCACCGCGACCTCCTCCGCGAAGGACTGCTCGCCCTCGCCGAGCGGCGTCGGCGTGAGGAAGTCCGCGTTCCACGTGGGACCGATCGCGGCCCGGACGAGCAGCGCGTCCACGGGATCGGCGGCGAGCCGTGCGCGATACGCGGGCAGCCGGGCCGCCAGCCAGGCCCGCTCGCCCGGATGCGCGCCCCGGCCCGCGTGCAGGGTCATCAGGGCCGCGACCGTCTCGGCCAGCGGCGACACCACGAACCGACTGCTCGCGAGCACGTCCGTACCCATCCGCCACCAGCCCATGTTTCGCCTCCCCGCGAAACAATATCGGCGCCGCGCCGAGCCCCGGAGACTCCGCGGCATGCCCCGCTACCGCGATCTCTTCCGTGTCCCCGAGTTCACCCCGCTCTTCCTCAGCGGCTCCGCGCAGACCGCCGCCCAGACCGTGGCAGGCCTCGGCCTCGCCACCCTCGTCTACCGGGCCACCGGCTCGCCGCTGCTCTCCGCGCTCGCCCTGTTCGGCCCCGCGCTCGCCCAGCTGGTCGGTGCCACGACCCTGCTCTCCGCGTCCGACCGGCTGCCGCCCCGCGCGGCGCTCAGCGGTGTCGCCCTGCTCTTCGCGCTCGGCACCGCCGTGCAGGCGCTGCCCGGCCTGCCGGTCGCCGCGGCCTTCGCGCTCCTCTTCGTCCAGGGCCTGGCCGGCTCCGTCGTCGGCGGCGTGCGCTACGGGCTCCTCCACGAGATCCTGCCCGAGGACCGCTTCCTGCTCGGCCGTTCGGTCCTCAACATGTCCGTCGGCGTCTGCCAGATCGCCGGCTTCGCGGGCGGCGGCGTGCTCCTCGCCCTGCTCTCGCCGCGCGGCGCGCTGCTCGCCGGTGCGGGGCTCTATCTGGCCGCCGCGCTGCTCGCCCGCCGCGGCCTGTCCGCGCGGGCCCCGCGCGCCTCGGGGCGCCCGTCGCCCGCCGAGACCTGGCGGACCAATGCCCGGCTGTGGTCCTCGCCCGCGCGGCGGCGCGTCTATCTCGCCCTGTGGGTGCCCAACGGGCTGATCGTGGGCTGCGAATCGCTGTTCGTGCCGTACGCCCCCGAGCGCGCCGGGCTCCTCTTCAGCTGCGCCGCCCTGGGCATGCTGGCCGGTGACACCGCCGTCGGCCGCTTCGTACCGCCCGGGTGGCGGGCCCGGCTCGCGGCGCCCCTGCAGACCCTGCTCGCCGCCCCGTACCTCATCTTCGTCCTCCGGCCCGCACTGCCGCTCGCGGTGCTCGCGATCACCGTGTCCGCCGTCGGCTACGCGGCGAGCCTGCTCTACCAGGAACGCCTGACGGCTCTGGTCCCCGGTGAACTGAGCGGTCACGCCCTCGGGTTGCACACCTCCGGCATGCTCACCCTCCAGGGCCTGAGCGCGGCCCTCGCCGGTCTCCTCGCCCAACTCTCCTCGCCCGCCACGGCGATGACGATTCTGGCGCTCGCCTCGCTCGCGGTGACGGCGGCCCTGTCCGTACGGGAACGGCGCATGCGCAAGAGCGCGGAACCAGGGACCGTAAACCTGGTTCCGCGCTCTCGTTGGTGACCGCCCGACGGTGCGAGGCCGGCGCGTCGGAACGTTCGCGCCGCCGGGCGGAGTCTGTCCCCCTCTTCTGCGCGAGAAAGGGAGGGGGAGGCGGTGGACCGTGGTGGTGCCGACGGGTGCCGCGACCAGTTCCCTTCCCTCAGGTCAGGAAGGGGAGCCGACGGTCCCTTACCACCGCACTGGCTCGGCGCCACCACGGTCCTCACGCTGTCCGGTCCACCGGCCACCCCTCATCCGGGCCGGTGATCCGGACCGCGTACGGCACTGACCTCCCGTCAGGAGCCGTACGCAGTCGGGGTGTCGGAGGCTCAGTCCTCGCGCAGGGCGCGGACGGCCTCCTCGACGCGCCGGCCGTACTCGGCGTCGGCGGCGGCGAAGTGGGCGAGGTTCTTCTCGATGACGTCCTCGCGGGCGACCTGGGAGAGGCTGCCGGCGATGTTGGACACCAGCCGGGACTTCTCGTCCTCGGACATCAGGCGGTAGAGCTCGCCGGCCTGGAAGAAGTCGTCGTCCTTGGCGTGCTCCGGGGCCGCGTGGGCGCCGGTCCAGCCGTGCACCGCGAGCGGCGCGGAGAGCGCCGTGTCGGTCTGCGCCGGGCCCTGGTACGAGTTGGGCTCGTAGTTCTTGTCGTGGCGCGAGCCGTTGCGGGTGGCCATGCGCCCGTCGCGGCCGTAGTTGTCGGCCTCGGTCGCCTTCGGCGCGTTGACCGGCAGCTGGGTGTGGTTGACGCCGAGGCGGTAGCGGTGGGCGTCCGCGTAGGCGAAGAGGCGGCCCTGGAGCATCTTGTCCGGCGACGGGCCGATGCCCGGGACGAAGTTGTTCGGGGAGAACGCGGCCTGCTCGACCTCGGCGAAGACGTTGTCCGGGTTGCGGTCGAGGACCAGCCGGCCCACGCGCTGCAGCGGGTAGTCGGCGTGCGGCCACACCTTGGTGAGGTCGAACGGGTTGAAGCGGTAGTCCGCGGCCTCGGCGGCCGGCATGACCTGCACGTAGAGGGTCCAGGACGGGCTCACGCCGCGCTCGATCGACTGCAGCAGGTCGGTCTGGTGCGAGTTGGCGTCCTTGCCGACCAGCTCGGCGGCCTGCTCGGCGGAGAGGCTGCGGACGCCCTGGTTCGTCTTGAAGTGGTACTTGACGAAGAAGGCCTCGCCCGCCTCGTTGGTCCACTGGTAGGTGTGCGAGCCGTAGCCGTTCATGTGCCGGTACGAGGCCGGGATACCGCGGTCGCCGAACAGCCAGGTCACCTGGTGGGTCGCCTCGGGGGCGTGGGCCCAGAAGTCCCAGACGTTGTCCGCCTCCTGCTTGCCCGTGAAGGGGTCGCGCTTCTGGGAGTGGATGAAGTCGGGGAACTTGATCGGGTCCTTGATGAAGAACACCGGGGTGTTGTTGCCGACGAGGTCGTAATTGCCCTCCTCGGTGTAGAACTTGATCGCGAAACCGCGCGGGTCGCGCACCGCGTCCGCGCCGCCGAGCGAGTCGGCCACGGTGGAGAAGCGCAGGAACAGCTCGGTCTTCTTGCCGACCTCGGAGAGGAAGGCGGCCCTGGTGTACGCGGAGACGTCGTCGGTCACCTCGAAGTAGCCGTACGCGCCGGAGCCGCGGGCGTGCACCACACGCTCCGGGATCCGCTCACGGTTGAAGCGCGCGAGCTTCTCCAGGAGGTGCTGGTCCTGGAGGAGGAGAGGGCCACCGACGCCGGCGGTGGCGGAGTTCTGGTTGTCGGCGACGGGGGCGCCGGACTCGGTCGTGAGCACGCGCTTCGACATCGTGGACCTTCCGTGAGCTGCACTGCTGACTGGTGAAGTGCTCTGGAGCGTAGGGACGCCCGGCGAAAATCGTCAACAGTTTGTTGAAATTGAAGTGTGGTGTTCCGGACGGCGGCGGCGCCTGGGCGCGACAGGACAGGTGTCAGCACCGCCGCCGTCCGGAAATCTGGGCCCCGTTCGGAACGGGGGGCGGGTCAGGCCTGCGGGCCGGAGAGACGCTCGACGGCGCGCAGCAGGGCCGAGTGGTCCAGGCCGCCGTCGCCCTGCGCACGCAGGGAGGCGACGAGCTGGGCGACCACGGCGCCGACCGGGAGGGCCGCGCCGACGTTGCGGGCGGCGTCGGTGACGATGCCCATGTCCTTGTGGTGCAGGTCGATCCGGAAGCCGGGCTTGAAGTCGCGGTTCAGGAAGTTGTCCTTCTTGCGGGTCAGGACCGTGGAGCCGGCCAGGCCGCCGTTGAGGACGTCCAGGGCGGCATTGAGGTCCACGCCGGACTTCTCCAGGAAGACCACGGCCTCGGCGCACGCCTGGATGTTGACGGCGACGATGAGCTGGTTGGCCGCCTTGACCGTCTGGCCGGAGCCGTGCGGGCCGCACAGGACGATGGTCTTGCCGAGGGCCTCCAGGATCGGCAGGGCCTCGTCGAAGTCGGCCTGCTCGCCGCCCACCATGATGGAGAGGACGGCCTCGATGGCGCCGGCCTCGCCGCCGGAGACGGGGGCGTCGATGACGCGGATGCCCTTCTCCTCGGCGTTCTTGGCCAGGTCGACGGAGGTCTGCGGGGTGATCGACGACATGTCGATGACCAGGGCGCCCGCCTTGGCGTTCTCCAGGATGCCCTCGGGGCCGTAGGAGATGGCCTCGACCTGCGGGGAGGCGGGCACCATCGTGATGATCACATCGGCGTCCTTGACGGCCTCGGCGATCGAGCCCGCCGCGGTACCGCCGGCGGCCGCCAGGCGGTCCAGCTTGTCCTGCTCCAGGGTGAAGCCGGTGACGGAGTAGCCGGCCTTGATCAGGTTCTCGGACATGGGGGAGCCCATGATGCCGAGTCCGATCCATGCGATGGTGGGGCGGTTGCTCATGAGGGTGCCTCTCAAAACAAGGTGGTACGGGGAGGGGAGGGCGGGTCAGCGCGCGGCGCGGGCCTCGGCGGGCAGCCAGTCGAAGGACGCGGCGGCGTCGGCGGCCTTGTACTCCAGGCCCACCCAGCCCTCGTAGCCGGCCTTCCTCAGCTCGTCGAGCAGCTGCCCGAGCGGGAGCTCGCCGGTGCCCGGGGCGCCGCGGCCCGGCATGTCGGCGATCTGGACGTGGCCGGTCCTGTCGGCGTACCGCGCGATGACCTCGCTGACGTCCTCGCCGTTCATGGCCAGGTGGTAGATGTCGAGCAGGAACTTGGCGTTGCCGAGCCCCGTGGCCGCGTTCACCTTGTCGACGACCTCGATCGCGGAGGGGGCGCTCACCAGCGGGTAGAGCGGCGACTCCGGCTTGTTGAGGGTCTCGATCAGCAGGATCGCGCCGACCCGGTCGGCCGCGCGGGCGGCCAGGACCAGGTTCTCCAGGGCGAGCTCGTCCTGGACGGCCGGGTCCACGCCCTCGACGCGGTTGCCGTAGAGCGCGTTGAGCGCCGTGCAGCCCACCGAGGCGGCGAAGTCCGCCGCGATGTCGATGTTGGCCCGGAAACGGTCCGACTCCTCGCCGGGCACCGAGACCGCGCCGCGGTCCGGGCCGGGGAGCTGTCCCGCGTAGAAGTTCAGGCCGACGAGCCGGGTGCCGGCGTCCTCAAGAGCCTTCTTGAGGGCGTCGAGCTCGCTCTGCTCGGGGGTGGCGGTGTCGATCCAGGGCCACCACAGCTCGACCGCGGTGAAGCCCGCCGCGGCGGCGGCCGCGGGACGCTCCAGGAGCGGGAGTTCCGTGAAGAGGATCGACAGGTTCACATCGAAGCGCTGGTCCGTGACTGCGCCTTCAGAGAAGCGGGCCATGAGGGGCGGCGCTCCTTCCGTATTGCGGAAGTAAGTTTCTGTCTGGTGGAAGGTTGCAGGGCGGGCGACGCACTTGTCAAGAGGTCCCCGCAGGTCCGGGGCTCCCGCACGGCCCGGGGCGGGCCGTAGCGTGGGGGCATGGTGCGTTTGAGAGTGGAGTTCACGACCGAGCCGTTCGACCTCGACGAGGCGCCGGCGCACGCGGTCGTGGCGCGTGAGGTCATCCAGTCGGCCGAACTGGACGCGGTGGACGTGGGGCCCTTCGGCAATACGGCCGAGGGCGGCGCCGACGCCGTGCTCACCGCTGTGGACGCGCTGCTGCGCAAGTCCCTGGCGGCCGGTGCGACCCGGGTGTCGCTCCAGGTCAATGTGATCGGCGGGGCCGCCGGGGCGGACGGGACGGGTGAGGGAGACAGATGACCGAGCATCCCCTGGTGTCGGCGGTGAAGCCGCTGGTGGACGCGATGGGCGCCGAGCTGCTCGGGCCCGAACAGGCCCAGCCGGACGACGTGGTCCTCGCCTGGGAGGGCGAGGACGTGCTCGCCGTGCGGCTGCCGCAGCTGTCCGAATCCCTGGACCACATCCTCGCCGCCATGGAACGACGGCACGGGATGCCGCTCGCCGAGCTCGACCGCAAGGCCAAGCAGGAGGTCGTGCGGCTCCTTGAGGCACGCGGCGCCTTCTCGGTGCGCCACGGCGTGGAGACGGTGGCCGGCGCGCTGGGCGTCAGCCGCTTCACCGTCTACAACTACCTGAACCGGGAGACCGCCCTGAACAGGGAAAAGACCCCCAAGAACGCCTAGTCGGCCACTCCGTGAGGGAAGCCGTCGTCCAGATGTCGGGACGACGGCTTTTGTATGGCCGACTTTTCAACAAAGTGTTGACGTCGTGTTGCGGAGGGCGTTAGCTATCCGCAGCCCGTCCGACGCACAGCGAAATACAGCCACGGAGGTATCCCGTGACTTCAGGTACGACTCCGGGTCTCACCCGGTTCAACACTTCGGCGGAGGGCGACGCGCTCGCCGCGCTGCACGAGGTGTGCGCGAGCTCGGCGTGGGGGAGCAAGATCCTCGCCCAGCGCCCGTACGCCACGGCCGACGCCCTCTTCCGGGCCAGTGACGCCGCCATGGCGGAACTGACCGCGGAGGACCTGGCCGAGGCGATGGCGGGGCACCCGCCGATCGGTCGTCCGAAGGAAGGGGACCCGACCTCCTCCCGCGAGCAGAGCGGGATGGCCGGGGCCTCCGCGGAGCTCAGGGCCGCGATGCTCGAACTCAACCTGGCCTACCAGGACACGTTCGGGCATGTCTTCCTCATCTGCGCCACCGGCAGGACCGGAGAGCAGATGCTCGACGCGATCCGTGAGCGGATCGGAAACCCGCCCGAGCAGGAGCGGGAGATCGTCCGCACCGAACTGGGAAAGATCAACCGCATCCGTCTCACCCGTCTCGTCGAGACCACCGAGGAAGAGAACCGATGAGCACCGACACCACCGCTTCGGTGTCCACCCACATCCTGGACACCAGCATCGGCCGGCCGGCCGAGGGCGTGACCATCACGCTCGCGGCCCGCGCCGGATCCGCTGCCGAGTGGGTGGCCCTGGGCGGCTCCGCCACCGACGCGGACGGACGCTGCAAGGACCTCCCGGCCCTGCCGGAAGGCACGACCCACGTACGGCTCGACTTCCTGACCGAGTCGTACTTCCTGAGCAAGAAGGACAAGCAAGCCGAGGCGCAGCAGGACGCCCCCGCGCATCGGGACAGCGGCGCGGCCGGTGTGTTCTTCCCGGAGGTGGCGATCACGTTCGCCGTCGTCCCGGGCGAGCACTACCACGTACCGCTGCTGCTCAACCCGTTCGGCTACTCCGTTTACCGAGGGAGCTAGCAGACATGCCCACGATTCTCGGCCAGAACCAGTACGGCAAAGCAGAGAACCGCGTCGTCAAGATCACGCGTGACGGCGCCACCCACCACATCAAGGACCTCAACGTCTCCGTCGCCCTCTCCGGCGACCTCGACGACGTCCACCTCACCGGCTCCAATGCCCACTGCCTCCCCACCGACACGACGAAGAACACCGTCTTCGCGTTCGCCAAGGAGTACGGCATCGAGTCCGCCGAGCAGTTCGGCATCCACCTCGCCCGCCACTTCGTGTCGAGCCAGGAGCCGATCCAGCGGGCCCGGATCCGGATCGAGGAGTACGCCTGGGAGCGCGTCGCCTCCTCCGCGGCCAACTCGCAGTTCATCGGCGCCGACGAGGTCAACCACTCCTTCGCCCGCAAGGGCCAGGAGACCCGCGTCACCCAGGTCACCTACGACGGCGAGAAGTGGGAGGTCATCTCCGGCCTCAAGGACCTCGTCGTCATGAACTCCACCAACTCGGAGTTCTGGGGCTACATCAAGGACAAGTACACCACCCTCCAGGAGGCGTACGACCGGATCCTCGCCACCCAGGTGTCGGGCCGCTGGCGGTTCAACTGGACCGACGACGACCAGCGCATGCCCAACTGGGAGCGGTCGTACGAGCAGACCCGGAAGCACATGCTGGAGGCCTTCGCGGAGACCTACTCCTACTCCCTCCAGCAGACGCTGTACCAGATGGCCACGCGGATCATCAACCACCGCGCGGAGATCGACGAGGTGCGGTTCTCGCTCCCGAACAAGCACCACTTCCTGGTCGACCTGGAGCCCTTCGGCCTGAAGAACGACAACGAGGTCTACTACGCCGCGGACCGCATGTACGGCCTGATCGAGGCCACGGTCCTGCGGGACGGCGCCACGGCGCGGATCCCGGTCGACATGACCAATCTCTGAGCGGCCCCGAGTGATCCGGTCCCCGCCCGCCCGCAGCCGGGCGGGGACCGGTACCGGCCCGGAGCTGAACCAGTTCTTCCAACATCTCGGCACCCGGAGCCGTCACGCGGCCCCGGCACTCAAATCCTCCTAGGGTCCTGCCGTGCCCACCCCACCCCTTTGGAATGAAGGAAGCACCGCCATGGCAGCACCTTCGGCAGCCCCGCAGCGCATCGTCATCGAGAACGCGGCGATCGCGACCGTGGACGCGATCGACACCGAGTACGCCACCGGCCATCTCGTCATCGCCGACAACAAGATCGAGTCCCTGGGAGCCGGCCGGGCCCCCGAGGGCCTGGAGAACGTGGTCCGGCGGATCGACGCCACCGGGCATCTGATCACGCCGGGTCTGATCAACACCCACCACCACTTCTACCAGTGGATCACCCGCGGCCTCGCGACCGACCACAACCTCTTCGACTGGCTGGTGGCGCTCTACCCGACGTGGGCGCGGATCGACGAGTCGATGGTCCGCACCGCCGCGCAGGGCTCGCTCGCCATGATGGCCCGCGGTGGTGTCACCACCGCGATGGACCACCACTACGTGTACCCGCGGGGCTCCGGCGACCTGTCCGGCGCCATCATCGGCGCCGCCGCCGACATGGGCGTCCGCTTCACGCTCGCCCGCGGCTCCATGGACCGCAGCGAGAAGGACGGCGGCCTGCCGCCGGACTTCGCCGTCGAGACCACCGAGGGCGCGCTCGCCGCGACCGAGGAGACGGTGAAGAGGCACCACGACGCCTCCTTCGACGCGATGACCCAGGTCGCCGTCGCCCCCTGCTCGCCCTTCTCCATCTCCACCGAGCTGCTGCGCGAGGGCGCGGCCCTCGGCCGCCGGCTCGGCGTGCGGATGCACACCCACGGCTCGGAGACCGTGGAGGAGGAGAAGTTCTGCCACGAGCTGTTCGGCATGGGCCCGACCGACTACTTCGAGTCCACCGGCTTCCTCGGCGAGGACGTGTGGATGGCGCACTGCGTGCACATGAACGACTCCGACATCGCCGCCTTCGCCCGCACGAAGACCGGTGTCGCGCACTGCCCCTCGTCCAACGCGCGCCTCGCCGCCGGCATCGCCCGCGTGCCCGACATGCTGAAGGCGGGTGTCCCGGTCGGCCTCGGCGTCGACGGCACCGCCTCCAACGAGTCGGGCGAGCTGCACACCGAGCTGCGCAACGCGCTCCTCATCAACCGCCTCGGCGCCCACCGCGAGGCCGCGCTGAACGCCCGTCAGGCGCTGCGCCTCGGCACCTACGGCGGTGCGCAGGTGCTCGGCCGTGCCGACAGCATCGGCTCGCTGGAGCCCGGCAAGCTCGCCGACCTCGTCCTCTGGAAGATCGACGGCCTCGGCCACTCGTCGATCGCCGACCCGGTCACCGCCATCGTCTTCGGCGCGGCGGCCCCGGTCACCGCCTCCTTCGTCAACGGCCGGCAGATCGTGGAGAACAACCGGCTGCTCACCGCCGACGAGGACGCCATCGCGCGTGACGCGCGCGCGGAGGCCCAGCGCCTGGCCCGGATCGCAGCCCAGGCCTGATCCCTCCCCGGTCCGACCCTCCCCAAGGAGTCCGACCGAGGGGGACGGCCCTCGGTCGGTCACCGCGGACCCGAGCGGGGTCCGCGGCTGCCGGGCCGGGGGGTGTGCGTACGCACCAGTCGTACGGCACCCCCCGGCACGGTGTACCCCTGTCCGCACCCCCACCGGACAGCCGTCCCGCGTGGCACCCCCTCCGCCGGCGCGCACCGCACCACCCCGCAACGAGCCGCACCTCCTGCACTTCGCACCGCATCGCAGCACCTCCCTGACACCCGCGTCACCGCCGACGTGTACCCGACCGGAGGAACCCCCGTGGCCGCCAAGCCCCAGGTTCGCAATGCACAAGACGCAGGCAGCGCCCCCGAAGCCGACCGGAGACACCCGGTCGACGAGACCCTGCCCCCACTGAAGATGCTCACCAGCGGTCTGCAGCACGTGGCCGCCATGTACGCCGGAGTCGTCGCCCCGCCCCTGATCGTCGGGGCGGCCGTGGGCCTCTCCGGCACCGAACTGACCTTCCTCACGGGCGCCAGTCTCTTCACCGCCGGACTCGCCACCTTCCTCCAGACCCTCGGCGTCTGGAAGCTCGGCGCCAGACTGCCGTTCGTCAACGGCGTCACCTTCGCCGGCGTCGCCCCGATGCTGGCGATCGTCGACACCACGAAGGACAAGGCCGACGCCCTCCCGGTGATCTTCGGCGCGATCATCGTCGCCGGACTCCTCGGCTTCCTCGCCGCCCCCTGGTTCTCCCGCCTCGTGCGGTTCTTCCCGCCGGTCGTGACCGGCACCGTCATCACCCTGATCGGTGTCTCGCTGCTCCCGGTCGCCTTCGGCTGGGCGCAGGGCCCGAACCCCGCGGCGCCGGACTACGGTTCGACCACCTACCTCTCGCTGGCCGCCGGCACGCTGGTCATCGTGCTGCTCCTGCGCCGCTTCACACGCGGCTTCCTGAAGCAGATCGCGGTCCTCGTCGGCCTGGTCCTCGGCACGCTGATCGCCATCCCCTTCGGCGTCACCGACTTCGGTCCGGTGCGGGAGGCCGACATCGTCGGCTTCCCCACCCCGTTCCACTTCGGCGCCCCGCAGTTCGCGCTCGCCGCGATCATCTCGATGTGCGTGGTCATGCTGGTCTCCATGACCGAGTCGACCGCCGACATGCTCGCGCTCGGCGAGATCGTCGACCGGCCGGCCGACGAGCGGACCATCGCGGCCGGACTGCGCGCCGACACCCTCGGCTCGGCGCTCAGCCCGCTCTTCAACGGCTTCATGTGCAGCGCCTTCGCGCAGAACATCGGCCTGGTCGCGATGACCCGGATCCGCAGCCGCTTCGTGGTCGCCTGCGGTGGCGGCTTCCTGGTCCTCATGGGCCTCTCGCCGGTGGCCGCCTCGCTGATCTCGGTGGTGCCCCGGCCGGTGCTCGGCGGCGCGGGTGTCGTCCTCTTCGGCTCGGTCGCCGCGAGCGGCATCCAGACCCTGGTCAAGGCGGGTCTGGAGAAGGACAACAACGTGCTGATCGTGGCCGTCTCGCTGGCCGTCGGCATCATCCCGATCACCAGGCCGGAGTTCTACCACGCCTTCCCCGAGACGGCGCAGATCATCCTGGACTCCGGCATCTCCACCGGCTGTGTGGCCGCCGTGGCGCTCAACCTGGTCTTCAACCACCTCGGCAGGCCCCGGGACGACGACACGGTGACCGCGCCGATGGAGCCGGGCGAGGAGATCTCCGAGACCGCCTCGGCGAAGGCGGTCCACGTCCACTGACCCGTCCGCGCCACCAGGGCCGCCCGCAACGCCAAGGACGCCCCCACCGCCCCCGGTCCGCCCCGGTCCCCGCGCCCGCCGCGGAGACCGGGGCGCCCGGCGCGCCGCCTGCAGCGCCGCCCGCAGCAGCCTCGTACACCCGCCGCTCCACGCCTGACGCACCCTCACCGCTCCACCTCCGTCCGCCGCCTGCATTCACGGGCCAGATGCGGATAGGCCGCCGCGATCGCCTCGTACAGCCGCCGGCGCAGCAGCCGCTCGGCCTCGGCGCGGCCGGCGTCGCCGTAGATCCCGTCGAGCAGGGTGTCGTAACGGGAGAGCGCGTGGCGGAGGTAGCTCACCTGCCAGCGGACCATCGCGCCCGCCGCCCCGCCGGGGCTCCTGGCCCCGAGCAGATGCCGGTGCCGGACCGCCCGGCGCTCCAGTTCGGCGGCGGGCAGCCGAGGGACCTCGATCGGCTCGGCGCGGATCGCCGCCAGGACGGCGCGGCGCCGGCGCTCGGCGTCCGCACCGGCCGCCGCCGAGCCGCGCCCCGCGACGGCGGCGCAGCCCAGGAACTCCGGCGTGCGCTCCACCGCCTCGACCCGCGCGAGGAGATACAGCCGCACCGGGGCGAGCGACCACCGCCGCGGGTCGCGCCCCTGCACATCGGCCTGGCCGAGCAGCTCGCCGATCATCGCGTCGCTCCATCCGCGCCCGCGCAGCCCGGCCACCGTCACATACGTCGTACGGTCCGTCACGATTCCCCCAACTTCGACTACGGAGAGTGATGGGTCCAGTGAAGCGCACCCCACTGACAACGCCCCTCCAAGTCCCTCCAAGCCCCTCGCGGCGCCCGCTCGACGCCCTCTTGCCCCCGCCCCGCCCGCCGTGGGATATAGGTCCAGACCTTTCACCGGACCCGCCGGACGGAGGCACCCCCCATGCGCCGCCCCCTCACCGCCCTCGCCCTCGCCGCAGCCCTGACCGCCCTCACCGGCTGCTCCGCCACCGCCGCGGCCGCCAAGGACACCAGCGCCCCCACCGCCCCCACCGGCGTCACCGCCACCGCCGGCAGCGCCACCACCGTGCATGTCATGTGGAGCGCCGCCGCCGACGACCGGGCCGTCACCGGTTACGCCGTCTACCGCCAGGGCCACAAGGTCAAGGACCTGCCCGCCGGCACCCTGATGACCGACGTCACCGGCCTCGCCCCCGGCACGCCCCACACCTTCACCGTCCGCGCCCGCGACGCCGCCGGCAACGTCTCCCCGGACAGCGCCGCCGTCACCGCCACCACCCCCGCCGCGAGCGCCGAGGACCGCACCGCCCCCACCCGCCCCACCGCGCTCCGCGTCACCCCCGCGGGCCCCGACGCCGCCACCCTCGCCTGGCACCCCGCCCGCGACGACACCCGCGTCACCGCCTACGACGTCTACCAGTCCGGATCCCGCATCCACACCGTCCCCGGCACCGCCACCGAGGCCCGTGTCACCGGCCTGCGCCCCGCCACCGCCTACTCCTTCACCGTCCGCGCCCGCGACGCCGCCGAGAACTCCTCCCGGGACAGCGCCGCCGCCCCGCTCACCACCCCCAACGTCCCCGGCCGCCGCCCCGCCACCGCGCCCACCGGCGTCACCGTCCGCGCCACCCAGGGAGCCCTCACGGTCACCTGGACCCCGCCCCGCACCGCCACCCCCGTCAAGGAGCACCAGCTGCACCTGAACGGACGCTTCGCCACCACCATCGTCTGGGGCGCGGACGCCGGCCCCGGCCCGGTCACCTACACCCTCACCGTCCCCGCCACCCCCGGCGTCCGCTACGCCCTCACCCTGCGCGCCAAGCTCCCCGACGGCACCTGGGGCGACTTCTCGACGCCGGCCACGGCGGTGACGGTCTGACGCCCCCACGGTCTGACGCCTCCACGATCTGACGCGCCCACGGTCTGACGGGGGTCGCCGACCCGGCACGCCGCCCCGCGCCGAACTACGCTGGGAAGCGTGGCCGAGATCGTTCTCACCAACACCGGTCTTGACGCGTTCCTGGCAGCGCACCCCGAGTTCCGGGGCCCCGCCGCGGCCCGGGCCGCCGACGCCGTGCTCAGTCTCCTCGCGCTGCGCGGCGCGGACCGCGACACCGGCGTGCCGGAGCCCACCCCCGCGCTGGTCAAGCGCCTCCTCGTGGAGGACCTGCCCGCCTTCGTGTGCGCGGCGCCCGGCGAACTCGACACCTACCCCGCCGTCCTGCGGGCGCTCGCCGGCCGCTTCGCGGCCGAGCGCCGCCGGAGGGTCGAAGGGGTGATCGGCGAGGCCGCGCCCGACTTCGCCCGCGCCATGAGCGACCCCGGCAACCTCACCTGGCCCCGCTGGTACGCCCAGCTGCTGCGCGCCGACGGCACCGACCCGGCCGACCCCGGAGCCGTACGGGACTGGCTCGCTCGGCTCGACGGGCCGCCGCTCCCCGACGGCATGCGCCGGGCCGACCTCATGGGCCGTACCGCGCTCGCCGACGTCCTTCTCGCCGAGGCCCTGACCAGGGCGTACGTGCGCGATGCCGAGCATCCGCCGACGGCCGGGCCGCTACTCGGCGACCACGACGTGGCCCAGGGCATCGGAACCGTCGCCGCCGCCCTGCTCGACCGGTGGACCGCGGCCGGGCTCGCCGAGGGACTGGCCGGGGAGTACGCCCACCTCGCGCCCGGACCCGACGACTTCCCCCATCTCGTCCTCGCCGACGCCCTCCTCGACGAGCACCTCGACTACTATGGCGACTCGTCCGTACCGCTCCCGCCGCCCGAGACCGAGGCCGCCGCGGACGACGTGGAGGCCGACGCCGACCGGCTCGCCGCCGCCGTCGACGCCCTCGAAGGCACGGGCCAGGAGGATGCCGGACCGTACGGCGGCGAGGCCGCGCACCTCCTCTACACGCTCTACCAGCGAGGCTGCTCCGCCGAGTCGGTCGCCCGCCGTGCCGCCGAGTTCGAGGACTGGACCGTCGACCCGGACCTGGAGGACGCGCCGGTGACCGTGCCGCCGCCCGCCTCGCCCGCGTACACCACCCCCACCGCCGGCGAACTCGCCCGGCTGCTCGGGACGCCCGGGATCACCGACACCGACCGCGCCCGGCTCGACAAGCCCGCCCGTGAACTCGCCGCGGTCGTCGACCGGCTCGCCGCGACCGGCCTGGTCTTCCGGTACGGCGACGCCTTCGGGCTCACCCCGCGCGGCTGCGCCGTGGTCCGCTATCTGCTCGCGGTGCGCAGGGTCGAGGTGCCCGACGCCGCCGAGACGGCCCGCTGGGACGCCGCCACCCTGGTCGCCGCCGCCGAGGGCTGGCCGCAGGCCCCCGCGGCCCGGGTGCTCGCCGACTGGACGGCCGTCCGGGGCGGCGCCCAGGAGGCCTGGGGCGATCTGCTCGACGCCGTCCGTACGGTCAACGCCGGCACCTCCGACGCCGCCTCGACGCGCGCGCTGCTCGGCCTGCTCGACTGGTCCGCCGCGCCCGTCGGCGCGCTCCGCGCCGCCCTCGCCGACCCGGTGGCAGGCGCCCGGGCCGAGGCGGAGCTGACCGCACGGGGCGAGCCGGTGGACCCGGCCGCGGTGCCGGCCGCCGCCCGCGCGCTGGCGGTGCTCGACGGGCTGCCCGGCAAGAAGGGCCCGCTGGAGGCCCGCCGTACCGCCTTCGACGCGGCCGCCGCGCGCTGGCCCGGCGGGTCGGCCGCGCTGGTCGCCGCGATGACGGCCGCGGACCCGCACGAGACCGTGCGGGTCCTGAAGCCGCTGGGCGTCAGCCTGCCGTGATCAGGTCAACCGATCGGCCTGCCGAGATCAGCCTCCCCGAGATCAGCCTGCAGTGATCAGCCTGCCGTGAGGTACATCCCCGACGCGTCCGTGCCCGCCGTGTTGCGGCAGCTGTAATTGCCGCTCGTCCGGTCCTCGATCAGCGCGAGACAGCGGCCGAGCGCCAGCTGCCCGTAGTAGTTGGGGTGCATGTCCTCCTGGAGCGGCCCCTGCGTCTCGTTCTGGTCGATCCAGCGCGCCCACTCGCTCGTCGCCGCCGCGGCCGGCACCGTCGAGCTGACCAGCTTGCTGCTCTTGGCGCACACCTCGCGGCCCTGCAGCATGTCGCGCAGATCGAGGAACTGGGCGCCCTTGGCCGTCGCGACCGACTTCAGCCGGTTCGCGATCTGCGGCACGAGGGAGTCGCGGGCCCAGTCGGAGTCCTTGTTCCAGAAGGGGCAGCCGCCGGTGTTCACACGGCTCCAGCCACTCTCGCCGTAGCGGTTGTCGGCGGCCCGGGGGATGGGGGAGGGGTACGACTGGAGCACGATCCGGTAGTCGGAGGCGGCGTAGCCGGCGCCGGTCATCACGGCCCGGATCTCGTCTATCGACTTGCCGACGTCGGCCATCGCCCGGTCGATCTTCGCGTCGACGGCGGCCTGCTGGTCGTCGTAGCAGTAGGAGTACCAGACGATGTAGTCGGTGGCGCAGGTGGTGATGACATCGGCGAAGCCCAGGTCGTTGCCGCCGATCGAGAGCGCGATCAGCTTCACGTCACGCGTGGCGGCGACGGCCGCCAGCTGGTCCGCCTGCGGGGCCTCGCCCTTGAAGGCCACGCCGCCCTGCGAGGCGCGGAAGACGTTCTGCGTGGTGGCGCCGGAGCAGGCGAGGTTGATCTGCTCGGCGGCGAGCGGGCCCGCGCTCTTCACCTCGGCCGAGTCGGAGCGGTGGCAGCCGTTGGCCTCCGTCGTGCCGTACACCCGGGTCGGGTCGTACGTGCTGCCGGTCCAGGCCCGGTCGGTGCCGTTGCGACTTCCGCTGGTGGTCAGGCTGTTGCCCTGCCAGCGGCCGGCCTCACCGGAGATGTAGCTGTCGCCCATGGTGACGACGGCCGTGGGGCCGCTGCCGGGGGAGGCGACGGCGGGCGAGGGCGACGCCAGGGTGACGAGTCCGGCGGCCAGACACAGGGGGAGCAGGCCGCGCAGCGCGCGGTGGGGGGACGAAGACATGGCTGTGCTCCTGCGGGGTGCGGTGCGCAGTGAGTGGGGGACAGCCGCCGGCCGGTGGCATGGCGGAATTTCGCATGCGCCGGCTTGTTACCGCTAGGTAGTTGCATATTTCGGTTGCGTTACGTGACTTGTGAAACACCATGGAGCGAAATCCGGCCACGCGATCCACCGGCGATTCCCCGAAGATCCACTGTTCTTCCGCGAACAGGGCGTGCAAACGAGAAAAGACCCCGCCCCCGGTGCGCGGATGTGATGCGCGCGGGGGGCGGGGTCGGGCGTGCGGGCTGTTCGGCCGCTGTGCGGTCAGCCGACCAGCTGGTCGTACGCGGGGAGGGTGAGGAAGTCCGCATAGTCGGCGTCCAGGGAGACATGCAGCAGCAGGTCGTGGGCCTGCTGCCACTTTCCGGCCGCGAAGGCCTCCTCGCCGATCTCGGCGCGGATCGCGGCGAGCTCCTCGGCGGCGACCTCGCGGGTGAGTTCGGGCGTGGCGGTCTTTCCGTTCTCGAAGACGACACCCGCGTTGATCCATTGCCAGATCTGCGAGCGCGAGATCTCGGCGGTGGCCGCGTCCTCCATCAGGTTGAAGATGGCGACGGCGCCCAGGCCGCGCAGCCAGGCCTCGATGTAGCGGATGCCGACCTGGACGGCGTTGCGCAGCCCCTCGTACGTCGGGTGGGCGTGCAGCGAGGCGATGTCGATCAGCTCGGGTCCGGCGACGTGCACGTCCTCGCGCAGCCGGTCCTTCTGGTTCGGCTTGTCGCCGAGGACCGCGTCGAAGGAGGCCATGGCGATCGGGACCAGGTCGGGGTGGGCGACCCAGGAGCCGTCGAAGCCGTCGCCGGCCTCGCGGTCCTTGTCGGCCTTGACCTTCTCGAACGCGACCTTGTTGACCTCGGCGTCCTTGCGGGACGGGATGAAGGCCGCCATGCCGCCGATCGCGTGCGCTCCGCGCTTGTGGCAGGTGCGGACGAGGAGCTCGGTGTACGCGCGCATGAACGGGGCCGTCATCGTGACCGCGTTGCGGTCCGGCAGGACGAACGCGGGGCCGCCGTCACGGAAGTTCTTGACGATGGAGAAGAGGTAGTCCCAGCGGCCCGCGTTCAGGCCGGCGGCGTGGTCGCGGAGCTCGTAGAGGATCTCCTCCATCTCGTACGCGGCCGTGATGGTCTCGATGAGGACCGTGGCGCGCACGGTGCCCTGCGGGATGCCGACGTGGTCCTGGGCGAAGACGAAGATCTCGTTCCAGAGGCGGGCCTCCAGGTGCGACTCGGTCTTCGGGAGGTAGAAGTACGGGCCCTTGCCGAGGTCGATCAGGCGCTGGGCGTTGTGGAAGAAGTAGAGGCCGAAGTCGACCAGGGCGCCCGGGACCGGACGCCCGTCGACGGTCAGGTGGCGCTCGTCCAGATGCCAGCCGCGCGGGCGCATCACGACGGTGGCGAGCTGGTCGGCCGGCTTGAGCGCGTACGACTTGCCCGAGCGCGGGTCGGTGAAGTCGATGTTCCGGGTGTACGCGTCGATCAGGTTGACCTGGCCGAGGACCACGTTCTCCCAGGTGGGCGCCGAGGCGTCCTCGAAGTCCGCGAGCCAGACCTTCGCGCCCGAGTTCAGCGCGTTGATCGTCATCTTGCGGTCGGTCGGGCCGGTGATCTCCACCCGCCGGTCGTTCAGCGCCGCCGGGGCGGGCGCGACCCGCCAGGAGTCGTCGGCGCGGATCGCCGCGGTCTCGGGAAGGAAGTCCAGGGTGGAGGTACGGGCGATCTCGGCGCGGCGCTCGGCGCGCCGGGCGAGCAGCTCGTCCCGGCGCGGGGTGAACCGGCGGTGCAGTTCGGCCACGAAGGCCAGCGCCGCGTCGGTGAGCACCTCCTCCTGGCGCGGCAGGGGCTCGGCTTCGACGACGACCAGGGAGGACGGCGCTGGTGCGGACATGAACTGTCACTTCCTTCAGCGGACTTCACGGGCGGTGCCAGGCGGCCGCCGGGCGCAGCGGGACGGCACGCGGTGCCGCCGGTGCCGGGATACGGCCGCGGGGCGCCGATCCGGGGATCGGGCCTTCTGAACAGTGGATACTAGTTTCCTCATGGTGGAAGTTCAATGGTTTGTTGATGTCGAGAATCTTCGGGTCGACAGACCATGGCTCCGGGTGCCACCGCACTCGCTCCCGGTGTCCCCGGCCCCGGAGCGCACTCTGCGGTGCCCCTCGGAACGCCTCACTCCAGGTGCGCCAAGTCGGCCTCCGTGTCGATGTCGTACGGCTCGGCCACATCCGAACAGTCCACCAGGGTGATCGCATCCCGGTGCGCCGCCAGATAGTCCCGCGCCCCCCGGTCGCCGACCGCCCCCGCCGCGATCCCCGCCCAGTGCTCCGCGCCGAACAGCACCGGATGGCCCCGCTTCCCGTCGTACGAGGCCGCCGCCAGCGCCTCCCGCCCGCCGTACGCGCCCCGCACCCGGGCCACCGCCGCCGCGCCGATCCCCGGCTGGTCGACCAGCGACACCAGCGCCGCGTCCACCGGCACCGCCGCGGCCCGCAGCGAGTCGAGCCCCACGCGCAGCGAGGACCCCATGCCCTCGGCCCAGTCCGGGTTGTCCACCAGGACGCACCCCGGCAGCTCCGCCTCCGCCCGTACGCGCTCCGCCGCCGCCCCGAGCACCACGTGCACCCGCTCGCACCCGCCCGCCCGCAGGACCGCCACGGCGTGCTCCACCAGCGGCCGGCCCCGGTGCCTGAGCAGCGCCTTCGGCCGCCCTCCGAGCCGTCGGCCGCCCCCGGCGGCGAGCAGCAGTCCGGCCACCACGGGCCCCGTACCGGGGGTCTCTCGCGTCTCTTCCGTCATGGGGACTGCTTACCGCATCGGGCGCGCACGGCAGCGATGCGCACGGGTGCACACGGATGCCTGAAGTTCCGTCCGCGCGCTGGCGCGTGAGCGGCGCCAAGGAGTTAACTGACCCGCGACCCCGGGCGCCCGACCACCGCCGGCGGGGCCGGCACGAACGTGTGCGCACGGGGGGAGGGAAGCCCCCTGGGGGGAGAGAACCATGTTGCGAGACGTGGGGCAGAGGCGAGTGACCGCGGACGGAGTGGACCCGAGGGTGGCCGAACTGCGCGCCGCCGTGTCCCGGCTCCGGCGCGAACTCGCCGGGCATCGGCGGGAGTTCGCCGACCGGGGGATCGCCGAGGACGAACTCGCCGCACTCGACGCGATGGCCGTGAGCGGCGCCCCGGAGATAGCGCGGCTGCGCCGCTCCCTGCTGCTCGTCGCGGGCGCCGTCGGCTCGGTCAGCGCGCTCGCCGAGGGGCTCGCGGGCGTCCGCCGCGCCGTCGACCTCTTCGGCCCGCCGTCCGTGCCCGGGCCCCGGGACGGGCACCTGCCCTGGGACGGGCACCCGGACGCCTGACCCCGACCGGCCCCGTCTCGGGTCGCTGCCGGGGACCTTCGGGTACCCCGGAGGGGTTCACCGCGCCCCTGCCGGTATGCCGAAATCGGGTCAAAATGATACGAAAGGAGACTGCGGCAACGATTCGGCCGGAGCCGGAAGGCGGTGACGAGCATGGCGGCAGTCCGCGGCACCCCGCCGCCCGGACCGGCCCTCCCCGGTGTCGCCCTCCCCGGTGTCGACCCGCTGGGCGACCCGTTCCTGAGGACCCGTTTCGTCCCCCCGGCCAGACCCGCGACCTTCCTGCGGCGCGAGCGCCTGGCCGAGCACCTCGGGCAGGCGCTGCACACCCCGCTCACCGTCGTCGAAGGATGCGCCGGTGCGGGCAAGACCCTCCTGGTGGCGGACTGGGCCGACCGCCTCGGCCGGCCGGTCGCCTGGCTCACGCTCGACGCGGCGATCCAGGGCCCCGGGATGTTCTGGGCGCACTTCCTCCAGGCCCTGCGTGCCGCCGGGGTGCCGCTGCCCACCGGGACCGGGACCGGGACCGGGACCGGGATCGGGACCGACGCGCCCGCCGTGACGGACCCGCTCGCCACCGACCCGCCCACGCGGTCCGGCCGGGCCGCCGCCGGCGACCACACGCTGCCCGCACGGCTCGCCGCCGAACTCGGTGGCCTCGACCGGCCCGTCACCGTGGTGATCGACGAGTTCGACCGGATGACCGCCCCCGAGACCGCGCGGCAGCTGGAGTTCGTCCTGCACCACGGCGGCGCGGGACTGCGCCTGGTCCTGGTCACCCGTACCGAGCCGCTCCTGCCCCTGCACCGCTACCGCCTGGCCGGACAGATCACCGAGATCAGGGACGCCGAGCTGGCCTTCACCCCCGACGAGGCGGTCACCCTGCTCGCGCTGCACGGCCTCGACCTGCCCGCCGCGGCGGCCGGGGACCTGGTGGAGCGCACCCGGGGCTGGGCCGCCGGCCTGCGGCTGAGCGCGATGGCCGCGGTGCTGAGCCCGGACCCCGAGCTCTACCTCAAGGAGTTCGAGGCGGGCAGCGGCACCATCGCCGACTTCCTGCTCGCCGAGGTGCTCGAACGGCAGCCGCCCCGTACCCAGGACCTGCTGCTCCGCGTCAGCCTCCTGGACCGCTTCCACCCCGATCTCGCGGACGCGCTCACCGGACGCCGCGACGCCGCGGGCATCCTGGCCGGACTGCTGCACGACAACGCGTTCGTGGAGGACTTCGGCCACGGGTGGTACGGGCTCCACCCGCTGTTCCGGGAGATCCTCAGGGCCCATCTGCGCCGCCGCTCGCCCGGCCTCGAACGGCAGCTGCACCGGCGCGCCGCCCGCTGGCTGCGGCAGTCCGGTGCGCTGCCCGAGACGCTGGCCCAGGGCGCCGCCGCGGGGGACTGGACCTTCGCCGCCCGGGCCCTGGTCGACGACCTGGCGATCGGACAGCTGTTCTCCGGCCCCCGCTCGGACGAGCTGGAGGCGCTGTTCGCGGGTCTGGGGGCCGAGACGCCGGGACCGGCCGCGGACCTGGTCCGCGCCGCGCGCGACCTGGCCCGCCACGACCTCGACCGGGGCCTCGCCCACCTCCGCCACGCCGAGGAACGGCTCACCACCGACGCCCGCGACACCGCGGCTCGGCTCGGCTGCGCCCTGCTCACCGCCCTCGCCGCGCGCCTCTCGGGCTCCCCGCACCAGGCGGAACAGGCCGCCCGGACCGCCTCCGACCTGCTGCGGACGGCGCCCGCCCGGCTCCTCGACGAGCACCCCGAGTTCCTGGCCCTCCTCCGCACCCACCTGGGCTCGTCGCGCCTCTGGGCAGGACACGTCGACGAGGCGCAGGCCGCCCTCACCGCCGTGACCCGCGGCCCCGGCGTCGCCGCCACGGCACTGCCGCGCCGGGACGCCCTGGAACACCTGGCGCTCATCGACTGCCTCGACGGCCGGCCGGGCAGGGCCGAGCGGGGGATCCGTGCCGCGACGGCCGCGGCGGAGGGCCACGGTCCCTCCGTACCGGCCGGCACCGGCCTCGGCCGAGTCGTCCTCGCCGCGGTCGCCCTGGAACGGGGCGAGAACGCCCGCGCCGAGGCCCTCCTCCGCCGGCCGCCCGGCACACCGGACGCCGACCAGGACCGGGGGCCGCACCAGGACCGCGAGCCGAACCCGGCGCGGCAGCCGAATCCGGAGTCGGACCCGGTGACGGCCGCGGCCCGTCGCCTCGCCACGGCCCGGCTGCTCCTTGCCCAGGGGCGCGTCCGGGCCGCCCTCGCCACCGCGGAACAGGTCGTTCCGGCCGCCGAGGACTCCCCGTGGGCACAGACCCACGCCGCGCTGGTCGTCTCCGCCGCCCGCCTCGCCGAAGGCGACCCGGAGGCCGCCGCCGAGGCCCTGCGAGCGGTGGCCGGAGACCAGCCGGTCGTCCGCGTCGGCGCGGCCCGGGTCCACCTCGCGGCCGGTGACCCCGCCGAGGCCCTGCGCCTGCTCGACGGCCTCCCCGGCCGGGGCGCCGGCCCTGCGGTGTCCGTACGCGCCGCACTGCTCCGCGCCCGCGCCGCGAAACTGGACGGCGACCTCGACGCCGTACACCGGCTGCTCGGCCGGGCCCTCCGGGAGGCCGGGCCCGAACAACTGCGGCGCCCCTTCCTCGAAGCGGGCCCCTGGATCGCGCCCTTCCTGGCGACGGCGCCCCTGCGGATGCTCGCCACGGGCTGGCTCGTGACCGGGGCCACGGCCGGAGCCAGGCCCGAGCCGCCGAGGGGGCTGACGGGGCCGACGGGGCTGACGGGGCCGCCGGTCGAGCCCTTGCTGGAGCCGCTGAGCGCACGCGAGCGCGACGTGCTCAGCCGGCTCGCCCGGACGATGTCCACCGAGGAGATCGCCGCCGATCTGTACGTCTCGGTCAACACGGTGAAGACCCACCTCAAGAGCGCCTACCGGAAACTGTCCGTGCACCGGCGCAACGACGCCGTGCGCCGCGCCCGCGACCTGGGCCTGCTCTGACCCTGGCCGGCCCCTGGGGCCACAGCGCACTCACCCGCCGCGGGTGAGGCGGCGGACCGGGGATTCGGGTGTGATGGCACGGTGAATCGATGGCGTGCGCTGATCGTCCTGGGTGCGGCCCAGTTCCTGATGGTCCTGGACACCTCGGTCATGAACGTGTCCATCAGCCAGCTGGTCGAGGACTTCGACACCGAGGTGACCGCGATCCAGGCCGTCATCACCCTGTACGCCCTGGTCATGGCCGCCTTCATGATCATCGGCGGCCGGATCGGCGACATCCTGGGCCGCCGCCGCGTCTTCCTGCTCGGCATGGGCGTGTACGGCGTGGGCTCGGCCCTCACCTCCGTGGCGCCCACCCTGTGGGTCCTGGCCCTTGGCTGGTCGGTCATCGAGGGGATCGGCGCCGCGCTGGTCCTGCCCTCCATGGCGGCCCTGGTCGCCGAGTCGTACCGCGGCAAGGACCGCTCCGTCGCGTACGGCGTCATCGGCGGCCTCGCCGGCGCCGGGATCGCGGTGGGGCCGCTGCTCGGCGGCTGGGTGACGACGTACCTCACCTGGCGGCTCGTCTTCGCCGGCGAGGTCGTCGTGGTGCTCGCCGTCCTGCTCTTCCGGCGGGCGATCGAGGAACGGCCCGCGACGGGCCGGCGCCCCCGTCTGGACGTGGTCGGCGCCGTGCTGTCGGCGGCCGGCCTGGCCATCGGCGTGCTCGGGGTGCTGCAGAGCACCACCTGGGGGTGGGTGGCGCCGCGTGATCCGCCCTTCACCGTGATGGGCTTCGCCCCCACCCTCTTCGTGATCGCGGCCGGGGTGGCCCTCCTCGCCTTCTTCCGGACCTGGGAGCGACGGCGGGAGGAGAGCGGCGCGGACCCCCTGGTCCACCTGGCGCTCTTCCGCAGGCCGGTGCTGCGCTCGGGCCTGATGACCCTGCTCAGCCAGAACCTGATCCTGCTCGGCCTGTTCTTCACCATCCCGCTGTACCTCCAGGTGGTGCAGGGGCTCGACGCCTTCGAGACCGGACTGCGGCTGCTGCCGGTCTCCGTCACCATGCTCGTGGCCTCCCTGGCCGGGGCCCGGCTCGGGCGCCGGGCGGGACCGCGCCGGGTCGTCCGGGTGGCGCTGGTGCTGCTCGCCGCGTCCATCGTCTGGCTGCTCGCCACCATCGACCCGGTCATCGACGACGCCCAGTTCTTCGGGGCCATGGCGCTCCTGGGCCTGGGCATGGGGATGCTCGCCTCGCAGCTGGGCAACGTCGTGCAGTCCAGCGCGGGGGAGGAGGAGCGCAGCGAGGTCGGCGGACTGCAGTTCACCGCCCAGAACCTGGGTTCCTCACTCGGTACGGCCCTCATCGGGTCGATCCTGATCGGCTCCCTGGCCCACGCCTTCACCACCCAGATCGAGCAGAACCCGAGCCTGTCCGAAGAGGCCAAGCAGCAGACGAGCATCGCCCTGGAGTCCGGGATCAGCTTCGTCTCCACCGACCAGGTCCGCTCGGCCGCCGAGCAGGCCGGGCTGCCCGCGGGCGAGGTCGACGCCGTCACCGAGTCCTACGCCACCGCCCAGCTCAACGGTCTGAAGGCGGCCATCCTCGCGGCCGGCGGCATCACCCTCGCGAGCCTCCTCGTGACCCGCGGGCTGCCCACCGCGAGCCCGGCCCCGGCCGCCGGACCGGAAGAGGAGGAGTCATGAGGTACGCCCGCACCGCACAGCTCAAGGGTCACCCTCAACGGGTGAGGCGGACCGGACCGGCCACGGCGCACGATCGTGGCATGCAGTACGAGATCCGCGTCGACGGACACATGTCGGAGCCGCTGTTCAGCGCGTTCCCCGAACTGGAGCACGTGCTGATCTCCCACCAGTCGGTGTTGTACGGCCCTGTCGTGGACGAGGCACACCTCTACGGACTGCTGGCCCGCTTCCAGTCGCTCGGACTGCACGTGGTGGAACTCCGGCGCCTGCCGGACTCACCGTGAAACACCCGGAACGGAGCAACAGAGATGGGCACCACCTACCTCGCCTACGACTTTCCGCTGCTGAGCGCCTTCTGGACCATGCTGTGGTTCTTCCTGTGGATCCTGTGGTTCATCCTGCTCTTCAGGATCATCGTCGACATCTTCCGTGACGACGACATGGGCGGCTGGGGCAAGGCCGGCTGGCTGGCGTTCGTGATCCTGCTGCCCTTCCTGGGCGTGCTGGTGTACGTCATCGCCCGCGGCAAGTCCATGGGCGGCCGCGAGATCAAGCATGCCCGCGCGCAGCAGCAGGCGTTCGACGACTACGTCCGTGAGACCGCCTCCGGCGGCACCGCCGCGGCCCGCCCCAGCCACGCCGACGAACTCGCCAGGCTCTCCGAACTCCGGACCCGCGGCGACATCACCGAAGAGGAGTTCCGCCGGGCCAAGGCACTCGTCCTGGGCGACGACGCCCCGTCCGCGTCCGCGACCACGGCGGCCGACACCGGTACGGGTACCGGCACCGGCGCCACCTCCCGCCAGTAGCGCGGGAGGACGGAAAGGAGAACCGAGATGGCCACGTCGCACGCTTCCACGCACTCGGCCGGGAGAAGTCCGGCCACCTACGCCTGGGCCGAGGGGCTGACGGCCTTCGCCGCCGTCATGCTCTCCCTCGCCGGACTGCTCGGCATCTTCCGCGGCATCAGCGCGATCGCCGAGGACGAGGTCTTCCTCACCACCCCGAACTACGTCTTCCAGTTCGACCTGACCGGGTGGGGCTGGGTCCATCTCGGGCTCGGCATCGTCGCCGTGCTGGTGAGCATCGGACTGTTCATGACGCAGACCTGGGCACGGTACGCGGGCATCGCCATCGCGGGGCTCGTCATCATCGCGAACTTCCTCTCGCTGCCGTACTACCCGGTGTGGTCCGTCGTCATGATCGCGATGTCCGGATTCATCATCTGGGCGCTGTGCGTCTACCGGAAGCAGGACACCGGCGCCGCCACCGGCGGGAGGACGTCGTGAACGACCTGAAGTTCGAGCAGAAGGGTTCGCTGAGCCACGACGAGGCGGCGGATCTGCTGGCCTCGCTCGCCAAGGCGTTCAAGAAGGGCGAGGAGGCCGAACTGGCCTTCGGCGGGGGAACGCTGAGCCTGAAGGTCCCCGACGCGTTCAGCAGTGAGGTGGAGGTCGAGGTCGAGGGCGACGAGATCGAGCTGGAGCTGGAGCTGAAGTGGCGTACGGGCGGTGCGGCGGACACCGAGCTGGCCAAGGCGCCGAAGGAGACCAAGGAGTCCAAGGAGTCCAAGGCCGCCCAGGAGCCCAAGGCGGCCGCGCCACCCGTCGAGGCGGCCAAGCAGACCAAG
This sequence comes from Streptomyces sp. NPDC048623, assembly GCF_040650755.1. NCBI lineage: Bacteria > Bacillati > Actinomycetota > Actinomycetes > Kitasatosporales > Streptomycetaceae > Streptomyces > Streptomyces sp. NPDC048623. Next base: position 270,781 of record NZ_JBEZHV010000006.1, on the reverse strand, counting down.
CAGGCCAAGCCCGCCAAGCCGAAGGGCAAGCCCGCCAAGGCGAAGGGCGGTCCCGGCAAGCCGAAGGGCAAGTCCGCGAAGCCGACGGGCAAGCGCGCCAAGCGCCGTGCCAAGCGCGCCCGCGCCAAGGCCAAGCGGTGATCCGCCGGGCACGGACGCGAACACGGCGAGGGCGAGGGCGACGGCCCGCGGCGCCGGCCCTGACCCCGGTTTAGCGCCGGATCAGGCGCCGGGCCGTCGCCGCCGCCACCGCCGCCGTGCGCGAGTCCACGCCCAGCTTCGCGAAGATGTGCACCAGGTGGGACTTCACCGTGGCCTGGCTCAGGAACAGCGCCTTGCTGATCTGCTGGTTCGACAGGCCCTCGCCGACCAGCTGGAGCACCTCCAGCTCCCGCCGGGTCAGCGCCTCCGCCGGGGTGCGCATCCGGTCCATCAGACGGTGCGCCACCGCCGGGGCCAGGGCCGACTGGCCGGCCGCCGCCGTCCGTACCGCCGCCGCCAGTTCCTCCGGCGGAGCGTCCTTCAGGAGGTAGCCGGAGGCGCCCGCCTCCACGGCCGCCAGGATGTCCGCGTCCGTGTCGTACGTGGTGAGCACCAGGACCCGCGGTCCGCCCGGTACGGCGGTGATCGCCGCCGTCGCCTCCGAGCCGTGCATCCCCGCGCCGAACTGGAGGTCCATCAGGACCACGTCCACGCCCCCGGCGGCGGCCAGCTCCACCGCGCGCTCGGCCGTGGCGGCCTCGGCGACCACGGCGAAGTCCGGCTCCGTGTCGAGGACGGCGCGCAGCCCGGCCCGTACCACCGGGTGGTCGTCGGCGAGCAGCAGGCGGACGGTCATACGTCGGCTCCAGCGGGTTCGGTCGGGAGGGGAAGGGACACGGCCACGGCGGTGCCCTGGCCGGGGGCGGACTCGACGGTGAAGGAACCGCCCAGCGACTCCGCCCGTGAGCGCATCGCCGGAAGCCCGAAGCCGCCCTCGGAGGAGGGGCGTACGGTCCGCAGCGCGGCCGGGTCGAAGCCCTTGCCGTCGTCCACGACGTCCAGGGTCACCGACCCGCCCATGAACGACAGCGTGATCTCGGCCCGCGAGGCGGAGGCGTGCCGCACCGTGTTCGCGAGCGCCGACTGCGCGATGCGCAGCAGCGCCACCTCGTACGGGGTCGGCAGCTCGACCGGCGTGCCGCTCACGGAGAAGCGCACCCGGGGCCCGTCCGGGCCCGCCGCCCCGCACAGCCGCTCCAGGGCCCCGGCCAGCGAACCGTGCTCCAGATCCGGCGGAGTGAGCGCCCGGACGAAGCGGCGCGCCTCCGCCAGATTGTCCTGGGCGGCCCGCCGCGCCTCGTCGATGTGCCCGGCGGCCGGTGAACCCTCCGGCAGCGCCCGCTCGGCGGCCCGCAGCAGCAGCTGGATCGAGGACAGGCCCTGGGCCAGGGTGTCGTGGATCTCCCGGGCGAGCCGCTCGCGCTCGGCGAGCGTGCCCGCGTGCCGCTCGGCCGCCGCGAGCTCGGCGCGGGTGGAGATCAGCTCCTCGATCAGCCGGCGCCGCCGCTCGCTCTCCCGGTACAGCGCCTGGTAGCCGAGCACGGTCGCGACCGCGACGGCCGCGCCGAGCAGCGGCCCGATGAAGACGCCCGGATTGAGCGCGGCGCCGTGGCCCACGTACGACAGGATCGCGGCGCACGCGGTCAGCCCGACCGCCGGAAGCGACCAGCGCACCGGCAGCAGATGCAGCTGCAGGAAGTACAGCGGGAAGGCGATCCACAGCCCCTCGGGCGTCACCCAGAGCAGCAGCAGCCAGGACAGGCACAGGGCACCCAGCCAGACCGCCGCCCCGCGCTGCGAGCCGCGCACGCCGGGCAGGACCGAGCCCGCCGCGTACACCGCACCGGTCACCACCGCCGCCACCACCCCCGCGGGCGTCTGCGAGCGCACCGCCGCCAGGACGAGGAGGCCCGCCATCAGCAGATGCAGACAGAGGCGCAGCGCGCGCAGGGCAGGGGTGAGGGAGCGGGGATCCATGATGGTTCCAGGGTAGGCGGGGCTGCGAGCCGGACCGGACGCATCCCTCTCAACCGAAAGTTTGATTACGGAGCCAACCGTGGCGCGATGCCCGCACGGGCCCCTGACCAGCAGGCTTGGCCTCATGTTCGTGGCATGGAGAGACCTGAGATTCGCCAAGGGGCGTTTCACCCTGATGGGCACCGTGATCGTGTTGATCACGCTGCTCGTCGGACTGCTTTCGGGACTGACGGCCGGGCTCGCGCGGGAGAACATCTCGGCGATCACCGGCCTGTCGGCGGACCGGCTGGCCTTCGCGGCTCCGCCCGCCGGCCAGTCGGTCTCCTTCACCAATTCGACCGTCACCGCGTCCCAGTGGCGGGACTGGGCCGGCCGGCCGGGCGTCGAGAGCGCCGCGCCGCTCGGCATCCGCACCCTCAACGCGGCGGCGGGCGACCGCACCGCCGCCCTGTCCGCCTTCGGTACGGAGCCGGGCTCGGGCCTCGCGCCCGAGAGCTCACGGCTCGGGGCGGGCAAGGCCGTCCTGTCCGAGTCGGCGGCCGAGGAACTCGGCGTGAGCGCCGGGGACGCCGTACGGCTCGGCAGCCTGGACGCCACGGTCGTGGCGGTCGCCGGAGACGCCTCGTACAGCCACACCCCGGTCGTCTGGACCTCCCTCGCCGACTGGCAGCGGCTCGGCCGCAGCGGTACCGGCACCGAGGACCAGGCCACCGTCATCGCGCTGACCGGCTCCGGTGTCGACTGGGGCGCCGGGGACAAGGCCCTCGGCACGGCGTCCAGGACCGTCGACGAGGCACTCGGCGCCATAGGGTCCTACCAGGCCGAGAACGGCTCGCTCCAGCTGATGCGCGGCTTCCTCTTCGTCATCTCCGCGCTGGTCATAGGAGCCTTCTTCACCGTCTGGACCATCCAGCGCAGCGCCGACGTGGCGGTGCTCAAGGCGCTCGGCGCCTCCACCCCGTACCTCCTCAAGGACGCCCTCGGGCAGGCCCTGGTCATGCTGACCGCGGGCACCCTGCTCGGCACCGGGCTCGCCTCCGGCATCGGCGCGCTGATCAGCGGCGGCGACGTGCCCTTCGTGCTCCAGCCGCTGACCGTGCTCGGCCCGGCCGCCGTGATGATCGTGCTCGGCTCGCTCGGCGCGGCCCTGTCCATCCGGCGGATCACCGCCGTCGACCCCCTGACCGCCCTCGGAAGTGCCCGATGAGTCTGCTGCTCGAAGATGTGACCCTGACCTACCCCGACGGCGACGGCCGCCTCACCGCCCTCGACGCGGTCACCCTCGACGTGCCCGCCGGCCGGCTCGCCGCCGTCGTCGGCCCCTCCGGCTCCGGCAAGTCCAGCCTGCTCGCCGTGGCCGCGACCCTGGTCACCCCGGACAGCGGCCGGGTCGTCGTGGCCGGTACGGAGACGAGCGCGCTCAGCCCGGCGGCCAAGGCGGAGCTGCGCCGCGAGCACATCGGCATCGTGTTCCAGCAGCCCAATCTGCTGCCCTCGCTCAGCGCCCTGGAGCAGCTCCAGGTGATGGCGCACCTGTCGGGCCGCAACCCGCGGACCGTCCGCGACCGGGCGATGGGACTGCTCGACGCCGTCGATCTCGCCGACCAGGCGCACCGGCGCCCGCACCAGCTCTCCGGCGGGCAGCGCCAGCGCGTCAACATCGCCCGCGCCCTGATGAACGAGCCCTCCGTGCTCCTCGTCGACGAGCCGACCAGCGCCCTGGACCACGAGCGGGGCGCGGCGGTCATGGAGCTGCTCGCCGGTCTCACGGCGGAGCGCGGCACGGCGACGGTCCTCGTCACGCACGACCGGACGCATCTGGGGCGGGCGGACCAGGTGGTGACGGTGCGGGACGGACGGCTGACGGAGGAGGCGGCGGAGGTCGCGGTCTGACGTGCGTACGAATGCGCGTACGAAGAAGGGTGCCCCGAGCCCGGAAAGGCTCGGGGCACCCTTCTTCGTACGTCCGGGACCAGGGCCTCAGCCCTGGCCGTTGCCCGCCGTGTTCGCGAGCGCCGCCGACAGCTCCTCGGCGACCTCGTGGAGGATCGGGACGATCTTCTCGGTCGCCGCCTCCGTGACGCGGCCCGCCGGGCCGGAGATGGAGATGGCCGCCGCGGTGGGGGAGTTGGGGACCGGCACCGCGAGGCAGCGGACTCCTATCTCCTGCTCGTTGTCGTCGACCGCGTACCCCGTGGCACGGACCGTCTCCAGGGCCGCCAGGAAGCCCTCGGGCGTGGTGATGGTCTTCTCGGTGGCGGCGGGCATGCCGGTACGGGCGAGCAGCGCGCGCACCTCGTCGGCCGGGTGGTTCGCGAGCAGCGCCTTGCCGACACCGGTGGAGTGCGGCAGCACCCGGCGGCCGACCTCGGTGAACATGCGCATGGAGTGCTTGGACGGCACCTGGGCGACGTACACGACCTCGTCGCCGTCGAGCAGCGCCATGTTCGCGGTCTCGCCGGTCTCCTCCACCAGCCGCGCCAGATACGGGCGGGCCCAGGTGCCGAGCAGCCGGGAGGCGGACTCGCCGAGGCGGATGAGGCGCGGGCCCAGGGCGTACCGGCGGTTGGGCTGCTGGCGGACGTAGCCGCAGGCGACCAGGGTGCGCATCAGGCGGTGGATGGTGGGCAGCGGGAGGCCGCTGCTGGCGGAGAGCTCGCTCAGCCCGACCTCGCCGCCGGCGTCGGCCATCCGCTCCAGGAGGTCGAAGGCGCGCTCGAGGGACTGGACACCGCCGCTCGCGGGGGCGGGCTTGGCGGCGTCGGTGGTGCTGGCGCTGGACGTCGGCACGGCAACGGTCCTTTCGGGGCAGGCGGGCAAGGCAGCAGCCTACCGGGCTGCCGAGCCGGGCACACGGCCCAGGTCCCGGCGTCCGGGCCGGTCAGGGGGGTGTTTGTCCCAGGTCGGCGGCTGCCTTGAGGGGTCCTGGTCCGCCCCGCATGTGCGGAGCTACGTTCTACTGTACGAAATCGGCATTCCACTTCATGGAAACATCCAAGTGTGGTGCGGCGGCGTCTCACGCGGGAAACGAACCCTTGACGGCCTGTCGTCCCGGACGCACACTCCTTCAACAGTTCGTTGAAGTTCGGTCGTGGAATGAAGCAACGAAGTTCGGACGAGGAAGAGGGATAGGGGTACGGGTGGACGTCAATCTGGTCCTGCGTTCGACGCGTGTGGTCACGCCCGAGGGGACGCGCGCGGCGTCGGTCGCCGTCGCGGGCGGCACGATCGCGGCCGTGCTGCCGTACGACGCCGAGGTGCCGGCCGGGGCGCGTCTGGAGGACGTCGGCCATGACGTCGTACTCCCGGGCCTGGTGGACACCCATGTGCATGTGAACGACCCGGGCCGCACCGAGTGGGAGGGGTTCTGGACCGCGACCCGCGCCGCCGCGGCCGGCGGCATCACCACCCTCCTCGACATGCCCCTCAACTCCCTGCCCCCGACCACGACCGTGGAGCACCTGCGGATCAAGCAGGACACCGCCCGCCCCAAGGCCCATGTCGACACCGGTTTCTGGGGCGGCGCGCTCCCGGACAACGTCAAGGACCTGCGCCCGCTCCACGACGCCGGAGTCTTCGGCTTCAAGTGCTTCCTCTCCCCGTCCGGGGTGGAGGAGTTCCCGCAGCTCGACCAGGACCGGCTCGCCGCCTCCCTCGCGGAGATCGCCGGCTTCGACGGCCTGATGATCGTCCACGCCGAGGACCCCCACGAGCTCGATGCCGCGCCCCAGAAGCCCGGCGCGAAGTACGCGGACTTCCTCGCCTCCCGCCCGCGCGTGGCGGAGGACACCGCGATCGGGAATCTGATCGCGCAGGCCCGGCGACTGCGCGCCCGCGTCCACGTCCTGCACCTGTCCTCGTCCGACGCGCTGCCGACGATCGCCGCCGCGAAGGCGGAGGGCGTGCGGGTCACGGTCGAGTCGTGCCCGCACTTCCTGACCCTGACCGCGGAGGAGGTCCCCGACGGGGCGACCGAGTTCAAGTGCTGCCCGCCGATCCGCGAGGCCGCCAACCAGGACGCGCTCTGGCAGGGCCTGGCCGACGGGGTCATCGACTGCGTCGTCTCCGACCACTCCCCGTCCACCGCCGATCTGAAGACCGGGGACTTCGCCTCCGCGTGGGGCGGGATCTCCTCGCTCCAGCTCGGGCTGCCCGCGGTCTGGACCGAGGCCCGGCGCCGTGGTCACGACCTGAACGACCTCGCCCGCTGGATGTCCGCCAACCCCGCCCGCCTCGCCGGACTCACCCAGAAGGGCGCGATCGAGCCCGGCCGGGACGCCGACTTCGCCGTCCTGGACCCCGACGCGACGTTCACCGTCGACCCCGCTCGGCTTCAGCACCGCAACCGTGTCACCGCGTATGCCGGAAAGACCCTCCACGGCGTCGTCACCTCCACCTGGCTCCGCGGCGAACGCATCAACGCCCGTGGCACGCTCACCGAGCCCACCGGCCGTCTCCTGGAGAGGAACAACCGACCGTGACCGCGATACCGAGCTTCACCGGCGACGCCGGCCCCTACGGCGGAGGCGACCCGTACGCCGACTACCGCACGGCGGACTTCCCCTTCACCCGGTACGCCGACCTCGCCGACCGGCGCCTGGGCGCCGGGGTGATCGCCGCCAACGACGAGTTCTTCGCCGAGCGCGAGAACCTGCTCAAGCCCGGGGCCGCCGAGTTCGACCCCGAGCACTTCGGCCACAAGGGCAAGATCATGGACGGCTGGGAGACCCGCCGCCGGCGCGGTGTCTCCGCCGCGCAGCCCCATCCCACCGAGGACGATCACGACTGGGCGCTCGTACGCCTCGGCGCCCCCGGCGTGATCCGCGGCATCGTCGTCGACACCGCCCACTTCCGCGGCAACTACCCGCAGGCCGTGTCCGTCGAGGGAGCCTCCGTCGCCGGCTCGCCCTCGCCCGAGGAACTGCTCGCCGACGACGTGAAGTGGACGCCCCTCGTCCCGCGCACCGCGATCGGCGGCCACGCCGCCAACGGCTTCGCCGTCGCCGTCGAGCAGCGCTTCACCCACCTCCGGGTCAACCAGCACCCCGACGGCGGCATCGCCCGCCTCCGCGTGTACGGCGAGGTCGCCCCCGATCCGGCCTGGCTCGGCGTGCTCGGCACCTTCGACCTCGCGGCCCTGGAGAACGGCGGCCAGGTCGAGGACGCCTCCGACCGCTTCTACTCCCCGGCCACCAACACCACCCAGCCCGGCCGCTCCCGCAAGATGGACGACGGCTGGGAGACCCGGCGCCGCCGCGACAAGGGCAACGACTGGATCCGCTACCGCCTCGCCGCCGAGTCCGAGATCCGCGCCGTCGAGATCGACACCGCGTACCTCAAGGGCAACAGCGCCGGCTGGGCCGCGCTCTCGGTCGCCGCCGAAGGCTCCGACGACTGGACCGAGATCCTGCCCCGGACCCGCCTCCAGCCCGACACCGACCACCGCTTCGTGCTCGACACCCCGGCGGTCGGCTCCCGGGTCCGGATCGACATCTACCCGGACGGCGGCATCTCCCGCCTCCGCCTCCACGGCTCGCTCACCGAGGCGGGCGCGGCGCGGCTGACCGCCCGCCACCAGGAACTGGGCGGCTGACGTTCCGGGCCGAGGCGGCCCAGAGGAAAGGTGTAGCCACCAACGGCCGCGCGCCGGTACGGTGCTCGCACCCCCGTGTGCGAGCCGCCGAAGTCTCCACCGCACCCCCCTGAGTTGGAGACTCGATGTCGTCGCTCGCCGCCCCGCTGCCCCTCGGCGCCCCGCGCCGCGCCTGGCTCACCGACCTGCCCGTGCTGCTCGTCGCGGTGGTCTGGGGCACCAGCTACCTGGCTGCCAAGGGCATCACCAGCGCCCACACCGTGCTGGCCGTGCTCGTGCTGCGCTTCGCGATCGTGCTGCCGGTGCTCGTCGCGGCGGGGTGGCGGCGGCTGCGGACCCTGGACGCGGCGCAGTGGCGCGGGGCCGCCGTCCTCGGGCTGATCCTGGCCGGGATCTTCCTCGTGGAGACGTACGGCGTGGTCCACACCTCCGCCACCAACGCGGGCCTGATCATCAGCCTCACCATGATCTTCACGCCGCTCGCCGAGGCGGCCGTGAGCCGCGTCCGTCCGCCCCGCGCCTTCCTCGGGGCCGCCGCGCTCTCCGTCGCGGGCGTGGTCCTGCTGACCCAGGGCGGGGGCTTCACCGCGCCGTCCCTCGGCGACCTCCTGATGCTGCTCGCGGCCCTGGCCCGTACCGTCCATGTGCTCGCGATGTCCCGGATCAAGGCCGTCCGGAACGCCGACTCGCTCTCCCTCACCACGGTCCAGCTCGGCTCCGCCGTCGCCGTCTTCGCGGTCCTGGCCGCCCTGCCCGGCACCGGCGCCACGCCGTGGGCGGCGGCCGCCGACTTCGGGCCGGGGGAGTGGGCGGGGCTGCTGTTCCTCTCCGTCCTCTGCACCCTCTTCGCCTTCTTCGTGCAGATGTGGGCCGTTCGCCGCACCTCCCCGTCCCGCGTCAGCCTGCTCCTCGGCACCGAACCGCTGTGGGCCGCGGCCGCCGGCATCGCCCTGGCCGGCGACCGCCCGGGCGCGCTCGGCCTGGCGGGCGCGGTCCTTGTCCTCGCCGGAACCGGCTGGGGCCGCCGCGCCGCCGACCGGGACCCGAACCGCGCCAAGGGGTGACACCCCGCCCCCGCCGGACCCGTCCCGCCCGTCCCCGGCTCGGGACAGGGCCTCACGCCGAGATCGCCGCCGCGCTCCACACGGGCGTGCCCACCGTCAAGACCCATGTCTCGCGGATTCTGGCCAAACTCGGCCTCGACAACCGTGTCCGGATCGCGCTGCTCGGCCACGACGCCGGACTGCTCGACCTGCCGGGCGACGAGGACCGTGCGTAGTCTGAGCCGATGTCGGTCACTGATCTGCGGGAGTACGGCGCGGACTTCACCGCGAACCCGTACCCCTACTACGCGAAACTCCGCGCCTCTGGTCCGGTCCACGAGGTCATCACCCCCGAGGGCATCCCGGCCTGGCTGATCGTCGGTTACGAGGAGGCCCGCGCCGCCCTCGCCGACCAGCGGTTCATCAAGAACCCCGCCGAGGTCATCGACTTCGTCCCCCTCGACACCGAGGTCATCGGCCCCAACCTGCTCAGCGTCGACCCGCCCGACCACACGCGTCTGCGCAAGCTCGTCGCGGGCGAGTTCACCGGCCGCCGCGTGGAGGCGCTGCGCCCGCGCGTCCAGGAGCTCACGGACGAACTGCTCGACGCGATGGCCCCGGCCGGCCGCGCCGACCTCGTCGACTCCCTCGCCTTCCCGCTGCCCATCACCGTCATCTGCGAACTCCTCGGCGTGCCCGCCGCCGACCGCGAGTCCTTCCGCCGCTGGTCGAACGAACTCGTCGCGCCGAACGGGACGATGAGCGAACGCGAGGCCGTCGAGGGCTTCGGCGGCTACCTCGACGCACTCATCGAGGACAAGCGCGCCGCCGGGCCCCAGGACGACCTGCTGTCCGCGCTCATCGCCACCCGCGCCGAGGACGGCGACCGGCTCTCGCTGCCCGAACTCCGCGCCCTCGGCTATCTGCTGCTGATCGCCGGCCACGAGACCACGGTCAACCTCATCGCCAACACCGTCCGGCTGCTGCTCGGCCATCCCGGTCAACTCGCCGCCGTGCGCGCCGACTTCGGCCTCGTCGACGCGGCGATCGAGGAGAGCCTGCGCTACGACGGGCCGGTCGAGACCGGCACGTACCGCTTCGCGCGCGAGGACGTGGAGATCGCCGGGACCGTGATCCCCGCCCGCGCCATCGTCCTCGTCGGCCTCGCCGCCGGCGCCCGCGACCCCGGCCGCTTCCCGGACCCCGACCGCTTCGACGTACGGCGCGACCCGCGCGGCCATCTCGCCTTCGGCCACGGCATCCACTTCTGCCTGGGCGCCCCGCTGGCCCGCCTGGAGGGCCGGATCGCCGTCCGGTCACTCCTGGAGCGCTTCCCGCGGCTCGAACTCGACCCCGAGGCACCGCCGTACGAGTGGATCCAGGGCCTCTTGATCCGCGGCACCCGGCGGCTGCCGGTGGTGTGGTGACCGGCTGACCCGCAGGACGGGCCACCGGACACGGCCTACAGCCCGGGGATCTCCGTGAGCCGCACCGGCCGCCGCTCGCGGCGGGACCGCTCGCACGCCTCCGCGACCCGCAGGGCCTCCAGGGCCTCCGCGCCGTCGCAGGGGTTCCCGCGCTCGCCGCGCACCAGGCGTACGAAGGCGTCCAGCTCCGCCTCGTACGCCGGGGCGAACCGCTCCAGGAAACCCGGCCAGGGCTTCCCGGGCGGCGGCGGGCCCATCGGCTCGACCGACTCGAGCGGGGTGCGCTCGTCCAGGCCCACCGCGAGCTGGGCGAACTCCCCGGCCAGCTCCATCCGTACGTCGTAGCCGGCGCCGTTGCACCGGGTCGCGGTGGCCGTCACCAGCGTGCCGTCGTCGAGCGTGAGCAGCGCGGCCGCCGTGTCCACGTCGTCCGCCTCGCGGAACATCGCGGGCCCCGCGTCCGACCCCGCCGCGTACACCTCTACGACCTCCCGCCCGGTCACCCAGCGCACGATGTCGAAGTCGTGCACCATGCAGTCCCGGAACAGACCGCCCGACAGCGGCAGATACGCGGCGGGCGGCGGCGCCGGGTCGGAGGACGCCGTCCGTACGGTGTGCACCCGGCCGAGCCGCCCCGCGCCGACGGCCTCCCGGGCCGCCCGGTACCCGGCGTCGAAGCGCCGCATGAAGCCGATCTGCAGCTCGGTCCCGGCCGCCGCGACCGCCCGCAGCGCCCCGAGCGTCCCCGGTATCCCCAGCGCGATCGGCTTCTCGCAGAACGCCGGAAGCCCGGCCGCCGCGGCCCGCTCGATCAGCTCCGCGTGCGCGGCCGTCGCCGAGGCGATCACCACCGCGTCCAGCGCGTGGTGCCCGAACAGTGCCTCGGCGTCCGGTGCCGCCTCCGCCCCGAGCGCCCCGGCCACCTGCGCGGCCCGTGTCGCGTCGGCATCGGCGAGTACCAGCGCGTCGACCTCCGGATGCCGCGCGAGCACCCCGGCATGGAAGCCGCCGATCCGTCCCGTCCCGACCAGTCCGATCCGCATGGCCCCAAGGTCGTTCGGATCGCCGCGGGTGTCAAGGAAGCCCCGGGCCAACCGGACAGGCCCCCGCCCCCGGGGCGCCCCAGCCGCCGCACGCCCCGCCGGCGGCGCTCCGGTGCTTCCGACGGCTCACCCGTGGGTAGGCCGTCCGTTCGGGATCGGGCCCCGCTGAAGATCGGCGCGACCCCCATGACCGATACTGCAATGCACGCAGAAGGACACAAAGGAGGGCACGGTCTCGTGACCAGGGTTCGCACAGGAGGGGTACGCGCGGCCGTCGGCGCCGTGCTCGCGGTGGCGCTGACCGCCGCGCTCGCCGGATGCAGCAGCACCGGCGGCAAGCGCGCGGAGGACGCCCGCAAGGCGGCCGCCGCCCAGGGCAGGGCGGCCGTGAACACCCCCCGCTGGACCTTCGCCATGGTCACCCACTCGGGCGACGGCGACACCTTCTGGGACATCGTCCAGAACGGTGCCGAGCAGGCCGCCGTCAAGGACAACATCAACTTCCTCTACGCCCACAGCGACGAGGCGCAGCAGCAGGCCCAGCTGATCGACTCGTACGTGGCGAAGAAGGTCGACGGCATCATCGTCACCCTCGCCAAGCCCGACGCGATGAAGGCCTCCGTCGAGAAGGCCGTGAAGGCCGGCATCCCGGTGATCACCGTGAACTCCGGGGCCGACCAGTCCAAGGCCTTCGGCGCCCTCACCCACATCGGCCAGGACGAGACCGTGGCCGGCGAGGCCGTCGGCGACGAGCTCGACCGGAGGGGCCGCAAGAAGGCCCTGTGCGTCCTGCACGAGCAGGGCAACGTCGGCCACGAGCAGCGCTGCGCCGGAGCGAAGAAGACCTTCGGCGGCGAGCTGCAGAACCTCTACGTCGACGGCACCAACATGCCCGACGTCCAGGCCTCCATCCTCGCCAAGCTCCAGTCCGACCCGTCCATCGACGCCGTCGTGACCCTCGGCGCGCCGTTCGCCGACGCCGCCGTCCAGGCGAAGAAGAGCGCCGGCAGCAAGGCCGAGGTCGACACCTTCGACCTCAACGCCAAGGTCGCCACCGCCCTGGAGGCCGGCACCCTCGGCTTCGCCGTCGACCAGCAGCCCTACCTCCAGGGCTACGAGGCCGTCGACCTGCTCTGGCTCTACCGCTACAACGCCGACGTCCTCGGCGGCGGCAAGCCGGTGCTCACCGGCCCGCAGATCATCACCAAGGACCAGGCCGGCGCGCTCAAGGAGTACACCGAGCGGGGCACCCGATGAGCGCGGCGTCCCCGCCCTCGGACGGCCTCGACCACGTCGACGAACGACTCCTGCGCACCTCGCCGCTGAAGAAGCTGCTCGCCCGCCCCGAGCTCGGCTCGGTGGTCGGCGCGATCGCCGTCTTCGTCTTCTTCTCGATCGTCGCGGACAGCTTCCTGCGCGCCTCCAGCCTCGGCACGGTGCTCTACGCGGCCTCCACGATCGGCATCATGGCCGTGCCGGTCGCGCTCCTGATGATCGGCGGCGAGTTCGACCTGTCGGCCGGCGTCCTGGTCACCAGCTCGGCGCTGATCTCCTCGATGTTCAGCTACCAGATGACCGCGAACGTCTGGGTCGGCGTCGGCGTCTCGCTGCTCGTCACCCTCGCCATCGGCGCCTTCAACGGCTTCATGCTGACCCGCACCAAGCTGCCGAGCTTCATCATCACCCTCGGCACCTTCCTGATGCTGACCGGGCTGAACCTCGGCTTCACCAAGCTGATCAGCGGCACCGTCTCCACCAAGTCGATCGCCGACATGGAGGGCTTCCCGTCCGCCCGGAAGCTCTTCGCCTCCCAGTGGACGGTCGGCGGGGTCGAGCTCAAGGTCACCATCCTGTGGTGGTTCGCCCTGGTCGCCGTCGCCACCTGGATCCTGCTGCGCACCCGCTTCGGCAACTGGATCTTCGCGGTCGGCGGCGGCGCCGACGCCGCCCGCGCGGTCGGCGTCCCGGTCTACAAGACCAAGATCGGCCTGTATCTGGGCGTGGCCTTCTGCGCCTGGATCTCCGGCCAGCACCTGCTCTTCTCGTTCGACGTCGTGCAGTCCGGCGAGGGCGTCGGCAACGAGCTGATCTACATCATCGCGGCCGTCATCGGCGGCTGTCTGATCACCGGCGGCTACGGCTCCGCCATCGGCTCGGCGGTCGGCGCCTTCATCTTCGGTATGACCGGCAAGGGCATCGTCTACGCCGAGTGGAACCCGGACTGGTTCAAGTTCTTCCTCGGCGCGATGCTGCTGCTCGCCACGCTTCTGAACGCCTGGATCCGCAAGCGTGTGGAGGCCACCAAGTGACGACCGAGACCACCACCCCCGCGTCTCCCGCGCTCGTCGAGCTCGACGACGTCAGCAAGTACTACGGCAACATCCGCGCCCTCGAAGGGGTCTCCCTGGAGGTGAACGCGGGCGAGATCTCCTGCGTCCTCGGCGACAACGGCGCCGGCAAGTCCACTCTCATCAAGATCGTCGCCGGTCTGCACCGGCACGACGCCGGCACCTTCCGCATCGAGGGCGAGGAGGTCACCCTCGCCAACCCGCGCGACGCCCTGGACCGCGGCATCGCCACCGTCTACCAGGACCTCGCCGTCGTCCCCCTGATGCCCGTCTGGCGCAACTTCTTCCTGGGCTCCGAGCCCACTCGCGGCAAGGGCCCCCTCAGGCGCCTCGACGTCCCGCTGATGCGCGAGACCACCCGTACGGCGCTGCTGCGCATGGGCATCGACCTGCGCGACGTCGACCAGCCCATCGGCACCCTCTCCGGCGGCGAGCGGCAGTGCGTGGCCATCGCCCGGGCGGTCCACTTCGGCGCCAAGGTGCTCGTCCTCGACGAGCCGACCGCCGCGCTCGGCGTCAAGCAGTCCGGGGTGGTCCTGAAGTATGTGGCCGCCGCACGTGACCAGGGCCTCGGCGTGGTCCTCATCACCCACAACCCGCACCACGCCTATCTCGTCGGTGATCGTTTCGTGCTGCTGAAGCGCGGCGTCATGGCCGGCAGCCACACCAAGGACTCCATCACCCTGGACGAGTTGACCCGCCAGATGGCCGGCGGCAGCGAGCTGGAGGACCTGCGCCACGAGCTGGAACGCCCCTCCGGTCCGTAGGGCCTGTCCGGCGGATCAGGGCCGGGTCCGCGACGCCTGGCACGGCACCTCGCCGCGTTCCCGAAGCGCCCCGATAGCTCCGCTATCGAGACGCTCCGGCGCCTTGCGATGCACCGCACCAGACGCCGCGGCCTATCCGGCCCTGATCCGCCGCACAGGCCCTGACCCGTTCATCACGCGGACCTCACACCCCACCTGGCAGAATCGAGCCGATGAGTACCTACCGTGACCTCACGCACCGTGGCTCGGCTCGCGGCACGGTCCTGCGGACCGTCGGCACCCGGGAGCGGCGCTCGCATCTGACCGCGCCCCGGGTGCCGACCGTCGGCATCGACATCGGCGGTACGAAGGTGATGGCCGGGGTCGTCGACGCCGACGGCAACATCCTGGAGAAGGTCCGCACCGAGACCCCCGACAAGTCCAAGAGCCCCAAGGTCGTCGAGGACACCATCGTCGAGCTGGTCCTGGACCTCTCCGACCGGCACGACGTGCACGCCGTCGGCATCGGCGCGGCCGGCTGGGTCGACGCCGACCGGGCCCGGGTGCTCTTCGCCCCCCACCTCGCCTGGCGCAACGAGCCCCTCCGGGACGCCCTCCAGGACCGGCTCGCCGTCCCCGTCATGGTGGACAACGACGCCAACACCGCCGCCTGGGCCGAGTGGCGCTTCGGCGCCGGCCGCGGCGAGGACCACCTCGTCATGATCACCCTCGGCACCGGCATCGGCGGCGCCATCCTGGAGGACGGCCAGGTCAAGCGCGGCAAGTACGGGGTCGCCGGCGAGTTCGGGCATATGCAGGTCGTCCCCGGCGGCCACCGCTGCCCGTGCGGCAACCGCGGCTGCTGGGAGCAGTACAGCTCCGGCAACGCGCTGGTCCGCGAGGCCCGCGAGCTGGCCGCCGCCGACTCCCCGGTCGCGCACGAGATCATCGAGCGGGTCAAGGGCCACGTCCCCGACATCACCGGCCCCCTCATCACCGAGCTCGCCCGCGAGGGCGACGCCATGTGCGTCGAGCTGCTCCAGGACATCGGCCAGTGGCTCGGCGTCGGCCTCGCCAACCTGGCCGCCGCGCTCGACCCCTCCTGCTTCGTCATCGGCGGCGGCGTCTCCGCCGCCGACGACCTGCTCATCGGCCCCGCCAGGGACGCCTTCCGCCGCCATCTCACCGGCCGCGGCTACCGTCCCGAGGCCCGGATCGCCCGCGCCCAGCTCGGTCCCGAGGCCGGCATGGTCGGCGCCGCCGACCTCGCCCGGCTCGTCGCCCGCCGCTTCCGGCGCGCCAACCGCCGGCGGGTCGAGCGCTACGAGCGGTACGGGCGCTACGCGCAGGTGCTGCGCGGCGCCACCACCGACCGCAGCTCCCGCACCACCCCCCAGGACCCCCGTTCATGACCGTGCCCCACCCGACCCTGCCGCCCGAGAGCTCCGAGAACACCGAACACGCCGAGCACGCGCCCGGGACGCCCGAGGGCCGAGTCCCCGAGAGCCGAGCCCCCGAGGGCCGGCTGCCCGAGGACCGCGGCCACATGCTGCGCCGGCGCGTGCTCACGCTGCTGATCATCGTGCTGCTCATCGGCGTCCCGGCCGGCTATCTGGCGATCTCCGCCGGCCAGAGCCGCGACAGCGGCCGCGACAAGGAGCGCGAGTCCTCCGCCGTCGGCCTCCAGGACAACCGGCCCTCCCTGATGAAGCGCCGCGTCTTCGAGATCCCGATCCCGGACGGCGCCTGGCACGTCGCCTACTACGAGACCAGCAACTGGAAGACCAGCCGCCTCTACGTCCACTTCACGACCACCGCCGCGGGCCTGGACACCTTCCTCGCCGAGAGCGGCGGCAGCCGCGCCGCCCTGAAGCCGGGCGAGGTGAGCATCACCGCCCGGGACGCCGACATCGTCGGCTGGAACTTCACCCCCGGCCACGGCTGGTCCGGCACCACCATCACCCGCGAACGGCCCCGCCCCCACACCGACATCACGGTGGACCTGTCGGACCCCGCCTTCCCGCGCGTGTACGTGGTGTCGACGACCTCCCCCTGAGGACCTGAGGAGGTACGGCGCGGGCGCGGGCTGAGTAGCACGACTCAGGACGCCGGGGCCGGCCCGGACCGAGCATGGCGGCAGGAACGTCGCCGACCTCGGGGGGACCCCATGCTCAGCCGCCTTTCCGGACAGCTCGTACCGGCCGTGGGACGCCTCCGCGTCACCACCGACCCGCACACCGACCTCGCGCCCGGCAGCATCCTGGTCGCCAACCACACCTCGCTCGCCGACCCGGCGATCGTCCTCGCCGCGCTGCACCGGCTCGGCGCCGAACCCGTCGTCGCCGCCACCGCGGGCCTCTGGCGCCTGCCCTGGCTCGGCCGCGCGCTCGCCCGTGAGGGCCACATCCCGGTCCACCGGGGCAGCGAACGGGCCGCCGAATCCCTCGACCTCGCGGCGGCGGCCCTCGCCGCCGGCCGGCTCGTACTGATCTACGCCGAAGGCGGGCTGCCCCGCCGCAGGGACGCCGCCGAGGCGCCCCCGGAGGCCTTCCGCAGCGGCATCGCCCGTCTGTCCCTGCGCACCGGCGCCCCGCTCGTCCCCGTCGGCCAGGCCGGCGCCCGCCGGGTCGTCTCCGGCGGTACGGCGAAGCAGCTCGCCGGCCTGGTCACCGCACCCCTGCGCCGCCCGGACCTGCACGTCCACGTGGGCGCGCCGCTCACCCTCAGCGGCGACACCCCGGCCCGTACCGCCCAGGCCCACGACGCCGTCACGGCCGCATGGCGCGAGGCCGCCGCCCGGCTCGGTGAGCGGGGCGGCGGCCTCGGGACGGATCAGGGGACGGGCCGGGGGACGGCTCAGCAGGTGACGGTGCCCCTGCGGATCGCGTGACCGCCGGTGTTGCTGTCGTCGGCCCAGTACACGGGCTTGGAACCACCGACGCACTCGTCGGCTGAGGCGAGCGCGAAGCCCTCGTTGTTCAGGTTGGACATGCCGGTCGGGCGGTTGTAGACGGCGGCCAGGGCGAAGCTGCCGGTGGTGCCGATCTTCATCGTCCGGTGCCGGCCGGAGCAGGTGTCGTCGCAGACCACCCACAGCCGCGCGGCCTGCGCCTCCCACTGGAGCTCCATCACGCCGGACATGCCGCTGCCGATCGTGGCGATGCGGGTGGCGGTGCCGCCGTCCTCGAGCACGTAGCCGTAGACCGTGCCGGTGCCCTCGACGCCGAGGAAGAACACGCCGCCGGTGTGTGCGCCGAATCGGCTCGGGTCGTAGGCCGCGCCGGTCGACTCGTCCTTGAAGCCCGCCGCGGTGAGGGTGGCGTCGGGGATCCAGGTGATCGCCTCGAAACCGGCGTTGGAGCCCACGGCGGGCAGGCCGGCGGTCAGGTTCCACTCCTTGGTGGCGGTGAGGCCGGTGCCGGTGCCGGTGCCGACCTCGTAACGGAGCACGGACAGCCGGCTGGTGCCGGACGCGTCGCCGTCGCGCTCGGTGGCGACGTACGCGCCGCCCGCCGCGCCGGCGGCGGTCAGGGTGACGGCCTCGCTGTCGGGGGCGCCGCTGCCGCCGGGGTAGCGCAGGGTCTTGCCGGAGGTCCAGCCGTTCGCGGTGTCGGGCCTCCAGCCGCCGGAGCCGTCACGGACGAGCCGCCACAGCTTGCCGGAGTTCTGGGCGCCCCACAGCACGGAGCCCTCCTCGTACAGGCCGCTCAGGTCCGAGCCGAAGACGTTGGAGCCGTCGGCCGTCGCCACGGAGCTGCCGCCGGGCCAGGCCACCGGGTCCGAACCGCCGCCGGAGGTACCGCAGTCGTTGAGCGCGCCGAGCGTCATGGTCGCCGCCTGGCGGAAGGCGCCGGTGCCGTCGGGGCAGCGCGACCAGGACGGGGCGGAGTGGCTGGTCCAGGTGAAGCTGTCGACCAGGGTGCTGCCGCCGGGCAGGTACAGGCGGGCCTTGTCGCTGGAGCCGAGACCGAACGACGCGGAGACGTCGAACGCGCGGACGGCCCCCGGGGCGAGCGAAGTCCCGGACGGCACGGTGAACTTGGAGCTGTTGTTGTCGTCCTTGAGGATCCAGCCCGAGACGTCCACGGCCGCCGTGCCCTTGTTGTACAGCTCGATCGAGTCGTTGACGCCGCCGGTCGTCACCACCTCGTTGACACGGATGTCGTCCGCCGGAGCCGCGTGGGCCACGGGCACGAGCAGCGCCGCGGCGGCGGCCAGCGTGGAGCCGGCGACGGCGAGGCGGAGGGGGGTGCGGCGGAGGAGAGTGCGTACGTCGGGCACGGTTGTCCGTCCTGGGGAGGTGAGGAGCGGCGGCTGGGGCGAGACGAGGCTCCCCGCCGATGCCGAACGCCGGTCGGCAGCCGCCCGGTCGGCGTGTGAACGCCGGTCGAACGGCAGGCCGACGGGCATCGGCCGCGGACGTCCCACTCCGCGGGGCTCACCGCAGAACGCCGGCCGGGTGAACGATTCCGCCTGTGACCGCCTCTCACGCCGCCGGTCGCCGCCAGGGGAACGGTGCGAGGTCGGGTTCCACCCAGCCGGTCCTGGCGGCGGGGCTCGCCAGGGTCGAGGGGCGGTAGAAGCGGGTGAGGAGCCGCTTGTCGAGCAGTGCGGGGTGCCGGCTGGCGAAGGCGTCGAAGTCGCACCGGCCGGTCTCGGTGGTCTCGGCGGTCTCGGCGGTCTCGGCGGCATGGTGCCCCACGAGTTCGACCCAGGCCCGGCTGACGGTGGCGTTGTACTTCTGCGGCACCCCCGCGTCGCGGGCGATGCGCTGGATGCCGTCGCTGACCAGGGCCACCGCGGCGGCGGTGCCGTACCGCGTCACCGCCAGCCAGGTCAGCTGGACGTGCTGCCGGTGCCCGAAGCGGTCGGCGCCCGCCATGACCTCCCGCATCAGCTCCGGGAACCGCGCGTCCCGCGTCACGAGGACACCTCCACCAGCGCCCGCAGCACGTCGTGGAAGCCGGCGACCGCGGCCGGGGGCAGCTCGGCGAGCGCGCGCCGCTCGATGTCGGCGAACGTCCGGCGGATCGTGTCCGCCGTCACGCGCCCGGACGGGGTCAGCTCGATCAGTACGGAACGCCGGTCGCCCGCGCGCGTGCCGCGGGTGATGTGTCCGCGGCGCTCCAGCCGGTCGAGGACGCTGGTCAGCGTGGTGGGGCGGGTGCCCACGGCGGCGCCGAGCTGCGACACGGTACGGCCCTGCCCGTCGGCGAGGTTGGCCAGGGCGTTGATCTCGGAGGCGGTCATGTCGAGGTCGACGAGTTCGGTGGCGATCAGGTGCAGCGTGGCGTGGGTGGCGCGCTGCAGTGCCAGGAGGGCCGACGGGTTCAGGGGTGCGGATCCAGGTTTCACGATTTCGGATAGTACGATATCGGAGTAATGGATGCCGGCCGTCCGGCCCGGTAGGTCTTCCAGCTGGTCAAACGGCTACAGTCGGGACCCGGTTCATAGGGGCTGTCGTGACAGATTGAAGGTGTGAACCCGTGACCGAAGGCAAGACCGAAACCCTGCAATACCGCGTCGACGGGCGAGACGACGCCCCGGTCCTGGTCCTGGGGCCGTCCCTCGGGACCACCTGGCACATGTGGGACCGGCAGATTCCCGAACTCACCCGCTCCTGGCGGGTCGTCCGCTTCGACCTGCCCGGACACGGCGGCGCCCCCGCGCACCCCGCCGACTCCGCCGCCGAGCTCGGCGACCGGCTGCTCGCCACCCTCGACGAGCTCGGCATCCAGCGTTTCGGGTACGCGGGCTGCGCCCTCGGCGGCGCCGTCGGCCTCGACCTCGCGCTGCGCGCCCCGCACCGGGTCGCCTCCCTCGCCCTGGTCGCCACCTCGCCCCGCTTCGGCACGCCCGACGAGTTCCGGCAGCGCGGCGTGATCGTGCGCACCAACGGCCTCGAACCGATGGCCCGCACCGCGCCCGAGCAGTGGTTCACCCCCACCTTCGCCGGCGCCCAGCCCGCCATCGTCGACTGGGCCGTGCAGATGGTCCGCACGACCGACCCCGGCTGCTACATCGCCGCCTGCGAGGCGCTCGCCGTCTTCGACGTCCGCGACGCCCTGGAGCGGATCGGCGTCCCCGTCCTCGTCCTGGTCGGCGCCGACGACCGGATCACCGGCCCCGCCGAGGCCCGCACGCTCGTCGCCGGAATAGCCGACGCCCGGCTCGCCGTCGTCCCCGGCGCTTCCCACCTCGCGCCCGTCGAGCAGCCCGCCGCCGTCACCGAGCTGCTCACCGGCCACTTCGCGCCGCTCGCCCAGGAGTCCACCGGCTCCCTCGCCGTGCCCGGTGTGCCACCGGTCTCCGCACCCGTCGTCCCGGTCGGCGAGCTCGCCCCGGTGGCCCCCGCCGAGGAGGAGGACGTCCGCCCCGACGCGTACGACCGCGGCCTCGGGCTGCGCCGCGAGGTGCTCGGCGACGCGCATGTCGACGAGGCGCTCGCCGATCCCTTCGGCGCCGACTTCCAGAGCCTGGCCACCAGCTTCGCCTGGGGCGAGGTGTGGAGCCGCGACGGCCTCGACCGCCGCACCCGCAGTGCCGTCACCCTCGCCGCCCTGATCTCCGGCGGCCACCACGACGCGCTCGCCGACCACACCCGCGCCGCGCTCCGCAACGGCCTGACCCCCGTCGAGCTGCGCGAGATCCTGATCCACACCGGCGTCTACTGCGGCCTCCCGGCCGCCGAGAGCGCGCTGCGCGTGGTCCGCCGCGTGGTCGAGGAGGACACCACGCCCCCGGCGTAGGCTGCGCTCGTGAAGCTCACCAAGAACACCCACTCCTGCGTCCGCCTGGAGAAGGACGGGCGGACGCTCGTCATCGACCCCGGGATGTTCACCGAGGAGGAGGCGGCCGTCGGGGCGGACGTCCTCCTCGTCACCCACGAGCACGCCGACCACTTCGACGAGGCGCGGCTGCGGGCGGCCCTGGACGCCAACCCGGGCGCCGAGGTGTGGACGCTGCGGAGTGTCGCCGAGCAGCTGTCCGCCGCCTTCCCGGGACGGGTCCACACCGTCGGGCACGGCGACACCTTCAGCGCCGCGGGTTTCGACGTCCAGGTGCACGGCGAGCTGCACGCGGTGATCCACCCCGACATCCCGCGCATCACCAACATCGGCTTCCTCGTCGACGGCGCCGTCTTCCACCCCGGCGACGCGCTGACCGTGCCCGACCGGCCGGTGGAGACGCTGTTCCTGCCGGTCATGGCGCCGTGGAACAAGATCTCCGAGGTGATCGACTACGTGCGGGAGGTCAAGCCGGTGCGCGCGTACGACATCCACGACGCGCTCCTCACCGACCTGGCCCGGCCGATCTACGACCGCCAGATCGGCGCCCTCGGCGGCACCGACCACCGCCGCCTCGCCCCGGGCGACTCGGCCCTGCTCTGAGCCCGGTTGTCGGACCCCCCGACCCAGGGCCTGTCCGGCGGATCATGGCCGGGTCCGCGACGCCTGGCACGGTACCTCGCCGCGTTGCCGAAGCGCCCCGATAGCTCCGCTATCGAGTCACTCCGGCGCCTTGCGATGCTTCCCCTCGGCCCTGGCGGGCCTGGGGAGACCCCATGCACCAGACACCGCGGCCTGTCCGACCCCGATCCGCCGGACAGGCCCTAGGCTTGCGCTCATGCGCATCGCCACCTGGAACGTCAATTCGATCACCGCCCGGCTGCCCCGGCTCCTGGCCTGGCTGGAGAGCACCGGCACCGACGTGCTGTGCATCCAGGAGACCAAGTGCACCGCCGAGCAGTTCCCCGCCGCCGAACTGCGGGAGCTGGGGTACGAGTCGGTGGTCAACGCCACCGGACGGTGGAACGGGGTCGCCCTGGTCTCCCGGGTCGGCCTCGCGGACGTGGTCACCGGACTGCCCGGCGGACCCGAGTACGAGGGCGTCGAGGAGCCGCGGGCGATCTCCGCGACCTGCGGCCCGGTCCGCCTCTGGTCGGTGTACGTGCCGAACGGGCGTGAGGTGGGCCACGACCACTACGGGTACAAGCTGCGCTGGCTGGAGGCCCTGAGGGCGGCCGTCGGCGGGGACGCGGCGGGGGAGCGCCCCTTCGCGGTGCTCGGCGACTACAACATCGCGCCCGCCGACGAGGACGTCTGGGACATCGCCGAGTTCGAGGGTCTCACCCATGTCACCGAGCCCGAGCGCGCCGCGCTCGCCGCGCTGCGCGAGGCCGGCCTGGGCGATGTGGTGCCGCGCCCGCTGAAGTACGCCCACCCGTACACGTACTGGGACTACCGCATGCTGAGCTTCCCCAAGAACAAGGGCATGCGCATCGACCTGGTCTACGGGAACAAGCCGTTCGCCGACGCCGTCAAGGACAGCTACGTGGACCGCGAGGAGCGCAAGGGCAAGGGCGCCTCCGACCACGCCCCCGTGGTCGTCGACCTGGACGTCTGATCGTTCCGCGCGCCGGGTGGTGCCCCCCAGGGGTGTGATGCGAGGCTGTTCGGATGCACATTCCTTTCCTGGACAACTGGCGCAAGAAGCACGACACGGCCCGCTCCCCCCTGGTCTCCGTCTTCGACCGGGACCCGGAGGGAGCGGCCGAGCTGCTCGCCGAGTGCGAGCTGCTGCGCGCCCGTGCCCAGGCGGCCGGGGTGGCGCTCGACGACACCCCACGCTCCCTCGCCGCGCTCGACCAACTCCCGCCGCGCTGGCGCGAGGACCCCGAGGAGCTGCCCTGGTTCGGGAACGACGCGGGGCTCTATCTGGGCACGGTGCTCGTCCGGACCGTGCCGGGCGCCGGCTGGCGGCTGCGCCCCGACGGGCAGCCGGTGGTCCAGCTGCCCTCCGGCCGGGAGATCAACGTGGTCGAGGCGGGCCTGGACTGGGCCGCGACCGGGATCCCCGAACTGTCCCAGATCTACGCCGAGTCCGCCGAGTTCTGACCCCTCCGCGGTCCTTTCGTCAGCCGCCAGCCGTGATCACTCACTCCGGACGCAGCGGCACGGACACATGACTGGGGTCGGCCGCGGGGGAGGAGAAGGTCAGCTGCGCGCCGGTCGGGTTGTGCTCGATGTACAGCGGGTCGACCGTGTCGACGACCAGCGCGAGCCGGTGACCGGCGGGCACGTCGTAGGCCGTGGCGAACAGCTCCAGGTCCACGGCGAACGGCCGACCGGGCTCCCGGCCGTGGAAGGTGTACGGGGCGTGGGTGACCAGCTTGCCGACGCCGAGCGGGCCCACGTCGTACAGGTACGCCACGAAGGTGCCGCTCCCGGCGGTCGGGGTGACCGTGGTGTGCAGCCGCGCCGTACCGCGCACCCGCTGCGGCGTGGCGTACCGCTCGGACTGCCACACGCCCGCGAAGGCGCGGGGGAGCAGCGGGATCGAGGCGATGGGCGGGGCCTGGAAGAACTGGTCCAGGAGGTTGGAGAGCATGACGATGCCGCCGTCGGCGCCGGAGTCGACGTTCGCCCACAGGTGCGCGGAGCCGCCGAGCGGGAGCTTGTGCTGGTTCGCGTTGACGGACTTCCAGTCCGGGTAGCCCTCGTAGCCGGCGTCGGAGCGCGGCTTGAGCCGCACCGGCTGCTCGCGGTCGACGCCGTTGTCGACGCCCTTGAGGTAGTGGTCGAACCAGCGGTGGGCGCTGGTCCAGGTGTCGTTGGGCAGCCCGAGCAGTCCGGTGGCCTCGGCGGTGGCGTGGTCGCCGGGCCGGAACTCCAGGCGCTTGGGACCGGCCAGCTTCTCGTAGAAGCTCGCGAACTGGTTGGGCGGGAAGATGGTGTCGCCCCAGGCGTTGCCGAGCATGATCGCGGGCCGGTTGGCGTTGATCGCGTCGAGCTGGGTCGCGGCGGAGCGCTCGCGGCCCCAGGCGATCATCTCGTCCTCCTTGTCCAGGTTGGACGAGAGGAAGTTCTTGAGGGTCTCCTGGAGTTCGGGCCCGGGGCGGCCGGTGAGATAGCCGGCGCCGCCGAGCAGGGCGGCGGCCTGGAGGTGCTGGGTCCGGCCGCTGTAGATGGAGTCGATGAGATCGGCCCAGCCGCTGAGCGCGGCGACCGCCTTCACCCGCTTGTCGTGCGCGGCGGCGAGCAGACTGATGCCCGCGCCGTACGAGACGCCCGCCATGCCCACCTTGGCGGGGTCGGCGGGCGTGTGGGCGAGGGCCCAGTCGATGACGAGGGAGGCGTCGGCGACGTCCTTCGGCCCGGCCGTCTCGATCTCGCCGCCGGACTGCCAGAAGCCGCGCGAGTTGTAACTCACCACGACATAGCCGGAGTCGGCGAGCTGCTGCGCCTGGGTGAGGTACTCGATCTGGGGCACGGCCCAGCTCGTCGGCAGCACGATCACGGGGAAGCGGGCACCGGCGGAGGCGCCGGCCGGGGTGACGACATTGGCCTTGAGCACGGTGCCGCCGTCACCGGCGATGTCGACGAAGCGGACGGTGCCGGCGGAGTCCGCATGGGCGGCGGGGGCGAGCCCGAGGGCCGCCCCGGCGACGAGAGCCGCCGAGACGGCGAGGGGCAGGGCTGTGCGGCGCACGGGTCACTCCTCACTGGATGTCACTGATGGGGGGCAGTGAAGTGACCCGACGGTAAGGGCAGGGGCTTACCGGAGGTAACTGGTCGGTAAGTTACGCGTGGGTAACGATTGGGGAAGGACTGGAATCGGCGGGTTGCGCCGGAGCCGGAGCGGGAGCCGGAGCCGGCCCCGGCCCCGGCGGGCGCCCGCTCCGGCGCCCGCCGTCGCCGTCAGGGACCGCCGAGGATCGCGACGGCCTCGGCGAGGTCCGCGTGCGCCGGTACGAAGCTCCCCAGCGCGACGGAGAACATCGCCCGGTCGGTCAGCGCCCGGGCCAGGCGGACCGAGTCCCCCGGCAGCTGCCGGGCGAGGTCGACACCCTCGTCGAAGAACGGCCCGAGCCGCTCCCGCAGCCGGTACGGACGGTCCCCGTCGCGGCTCACCACGCGCACCGCGATCCTGCGCCGGACGTCCACCAGTTCGGGCAGCCGCCCGTCCGCGCCCAGCCGGGCCGCCCGCTCCTCCAAGGCCGGCAGCTCGTCGAAGAAGGCCTTCCGTGTGTCGACCGCCCAATGGAGGACGACGCTGCCGAACGGCGGCCTCGGGTCCTCGGGCGTGGCGGCCGGCTCGTCCGCCCGCCCCGAGAGCGTGAACAGGGTGACCCAGGAGGACAAGCCGCTGCTCCAGGACCTCGGCTCACCGTGCGCCGCGAGCCCGGAGAACACCGTCAGGGCCTCCTGTCGTGCCGCCGCGGCCTCCTTCGGACGCCCGGCGGTGTCGTACATACGGGAGTGGTGCACCAACTCCCAGGCGAAGCCGCCCAGTGGCGACTCCTGTCCGGCGGCCTTGCGCCGGGTCTCCTCGACCAGTTCCCCGAACACCTCCAGCGCTTCCCCGTGCCGTCCGGCACCCTCCAGTGCGGCCGCCCATGCGGTCATGTCCCAGAACGAGGGCACCGCTGGGCCGCTCCGGGCCACCTTCCCGCACAGCTCCGCCGCCTCCGCGAACCGCCCCTCCTCGGCCAGCGCACGCGCCAGGCGCTCGCCCTGCCCGGCCCCGGCCAGCTCCTCGCAGACCGCGCGGCCCTCGGCCCGCCGTCCGAGCGCGAACAGGGCCCGCTGCCGGGCATCCAGTGCGCGGCGCAGGCGTTCCACCCGGCCGGGCACGTCGTCCGTGATCCGCCGCGCGGCCCCGACCGCCTCGGTGGCGAGCGACAGATCCACCCGCGGGTCCCGGCTGCGGTAGGAGGCCAGCAGCAGTCCGTCGACCAGCTTCGGCAGATACGCCTTCGGACTCACCTCCGCGAGCACCCGGTACGCCAGGACCTCCTCCCAGTCGCTCAGCCGCCCGCTCCCCAGCAGCAACACCCGCGCCCGCAGCACCGCGTCGTGATCGATGTTCCCCATGTCCCCCCTGTTCTCCGAGTGATGCACGACGGAGATTCTGGGAGTCGGCGGGCGGACCGGACAAGGCTCGCGAACTGTGCGTTCCGTCCTACGAAAACGGCCGCTGACCTGTCATGATGGTGACGTCTTCACCCCGACGGGAGGGCGGGCCGGTGCCGGACGCGAGCGAGGCTCTCGACGCGGGCGAGGTCCCCGACGTCTTCGACCCGCGGATCTACGCCGCCGGCATCCCGCACGCACGTTTCCGCGCCCTGCGCGACCGCCGGCCCGTCGCCCGGCAGGAGGAGCACGAGGTCCTGGGCTGGCCAGCCGGGCCCGGCTTCTGGGCGGTCACCCGGCACGCCGACGTCGTACGGGTCCTCAAGGACGCCGGCACCTACTCCTCGCACCTCGGGGCCACTCAGATCCGCGATCCCGACCCGGCCGACCTGCCGTTCATCCGGCGCATGATGCTCAATCAGGACCCTCCGCATCACGGGCGGTTGCGCCGCCTCGTCAGCCGCGCCTTCACACCCGGCCGGATCGAGCGGTTCGCCGCCACCGCCCGCGAACGGGCCCGCGAACTCCTCACCGTGGCACGGGAGTCGGGTACCGAAGTGGACCTCGTACGGGCCGTCACCGACGAGTTCGCCCTGCTCAACCTCACCGATCTGCTCGGCGTGCCCGCCTCCGACCGGGGCCTGCTGCTCGGCTGGACCGAGCGGGTCATCGCGTACCAGGACCCCGACGAGCCGCCCGTCCTCGACGCCGAGGGGCGGCCGGTCAACCCCCGCTCACCCGCGATGCTCGCCGAGATGTTCGCCTACGCGCAGCAGCTCGCCGCGCACAAGCGGGCGCACCCCGCCGACGACCTCATGACGGCCCTGGCCGGCTCCGAACTGCGCGACGCCGAACTGGAGATGTTCTTCTTCCTGCTCACCGTCGCCGGCAACGACACCGTCCGCGGCGCCGCACCCGGCGGTCTCCTCGCCCTCGCCGAACACCCGGACCAGCAGCGGAGGTTGTGGCAGGGCGAGGTGTCCATGGACACCGCCGTCGACGAACTCCTGCGCCTGCACCCGCCGGTCCTGTCCTTCCGCCGCACCGCCGCCCGGGACACCGAGCTCGCCGGGGTGAAGATCGCCGCAGGGGACAAGGTCGTCGTCTTCCACGCCTCCGCCAACTTCGACGAGCGCGCCTTCGCCGACCCCCACCGGGTCGACCTGGCCCGTACGCCCAATCCGCACGTCTCCTTCGGCGACGGACCGCACGTCTGCCTCGGCGCGCACTTCGCCCGGCTCCAGCTGCGGGTCCTCTACGAGGAGGCGCGCGCCGTACTGCCCGGCCTCGCGCCCGCCGGGCCGCCCCGGCGCCTGGTGTCCAACTTCATCAACGGGATCAAGTCGTTGCCGGTGCGGCTTGAGGCGTGCGCGCCGCGCGTGTGATGTCGGCGACCAGCTCGACCACATCGGGGCCGTACGCCTGCGAGTTGACGACCTTCAGCAGCAGCACGAAGGTGCCGTCCGTCCCGTACCTGGCGGCCAGTGCCTGGTGGTGGCGGGCCAGATGGCGCGCCGCGGCCTGATTGGTGACCGCCGCCTGTCCGCAGAGCAGGAACACCGGCCGCCCGCCCTCGCCGCGGGTGAGGCGCGCGAGGACGACGTACTCGCTGACGCCCCACACCGGACGGTAGGTCTCGCCGCCGACGGTGAACATCGCGCGGTCCTCGATCGGCTCGGACTCGACGTTCACCGTGAGGCCCGGCAGCAGATTCGGCAGATGCGCGGCCATGCGCCGGTTGGAGTAGGGGCCGCCGATGCAGAACTCGGCTATCTCGCCCAGACCCTGACGGGCCGTGTCGTGCTGCACGATCCGGGGCCGGGCGCCGCAGTCCTTTATCAGCGCGGACAGTTCGAGGAGCGCGGACACGTCGGTGGCGTGCACCCCGCGTTCGCTGCCGGCCAGGCGGTTCACCACGAGCAGGCACTCGGAGCCGCCGGGAAGCCCGAAGAAGGCCTGCTTGCGGCGCAGCCGGCGGCGCCAGAAATAGGTGCGGGTCAGCCAGCCGAGGGAGCCGCTGACGCCGGTGGCCAGGACACCGAGCACCACGTTGCGCAGGTCTTCGTTCATGGGCGCGCATGCTAGCGGGGAAGCGGTCGGTTGTTCGAGACCGCCCCAAGGGCCGGGCCCGGACACGGCCCGGGCACGGCCTGGACGCGGTCCTGACGGATCGTGCGGCCAGAAGTTACGCTGCGCGGACCGGCGTTGACTGGAGGTAGGGATGCACGGGCGTTTGCGACGTTCTGCCGTACGTCACGGATCGATCCTGGCCGTTGCCGCGGCGGTGCTCGCGGTCGGGGCCGCGGCCCCGCCGACGGTCGCCCGCCCGGCCCCCGGGGGATCGGCCCCGGTCAAGGAGCCCGTCGCCGCCGGCTGGGGCGGGGCCGTCGCGAGCGTCGACGCGGACGCGTCCGCCGCCGGCGTCGAGGTGCTCCGCAAGGGCGGCAACGCCGTGGACGCGGCGGTCGCGGTGGCCGCCGCGCTCGGTGTGACGGAGCCGTATTCGGCGGGCATCGGCGGGGGCGGCTACTTCGTCTACTACGACGCGAAGACCCGTACCGTGCACACCGTCGACGGGCGCGAGACCGCGCCCGGCTCCGCCGACGCGAACCTGTTCGTGGAGAACGGCGCACCCATCCCCTTCGAGGAGGGCATGACCAGCGGCCGCGGCGTCGGCACCCCCGGCACGCCCGCGACCTGGGCGACCGCGCTCGACGCGTGGGGCAGCAAGCCGCTCGGCAAGCTCCTCGAACCGGCCGAGCGGCTGGCCCGCGACGGCTTCACCGTCGACGCGACCTTCCGCGCGCAGACGGCGGGCAACGAGGCGCGCTTCCGGGACTTCCCGGCGTCCTCCGAACTCTTCCTGCCCGGCGGGCAGTTGCCGGTGGTCGGCTCGGTCTTCAAGAACCCCGACCTGGCCCGTACGTACGAGAAGCTGGGCCGGGAGGGCGTGGGCGCGCTCTACCGGGGCCCGCTCGCCCGGGACATCGTCAACACCGTGCAGCACCCGCCGGTACGGGCGGGTGCGACCCGGGTGGTCCGCTCGGGCGATCTGACGGAGCGGGACCTGGCGCGCTACGGGACGGTGCTGCGGCAGCCCACCAAGGTGTCCTACCGGGGCCTCGACGTGTACGGCATGGCGCCGTCGTCCTCCGGCGGCACCAGCGTCGGCGAGGCGCTGAACATCCTGGAGTCCTCCGACCTCTCCCGGGCCTCCCAGGCCGCGTATCTGCACCGCTTCATCGAGGCGAGCCGGATCGCCTTCGCCGACCGGGGCCGCTGGGTCGGCGACCCGGCCTTCGAGGACGTGCCGGTCCGCGGCCTGCTCTCGCAGCGGTACGCGGACTCCCGGGCCTGTCTGATCCGCGACGGGGCCGCGCTGACCAGCCCGCTCGCGCCGGGCGACCCGCGCGACCCCGCGCCCTGCGCCACCGGCGGGACGGCCGCCCCGACCACGTACGAGGGCGAGAACACCACCCACCTCACCGTGGCCGACAAGTGGGGCAATGTCGTCGCCTACACCCTGACCATCGAGTCCACCGGCGGCAGCGGCATCACCGTCCCCGGCCGCGGCTTCCTGCTCAACAACGAGCTGACCGACTTCTCCTTCGCCCCGGCCAACCCGGCCGTCCACGACCCCAACCTGCCCGGCCCCGGCAAGCGCCCGCGCTCCTCGATCTCCCCGACGATCGTCCTCGACCGCACCGGCCGCCCGGTCCTCGCCCTGGGCTCCCCGGGCGGCGCCACCATCATCACCACGGTCCTGCAGACCCTCACCGGCGTCGTCGACCGCGGCCTCCCCCTGGTCGACGCCATCGCCGCCCCCCGCGCCAGCCAGCGCAACCAGCCCACGACGGAACTCGAACCGGCCCTCTGGAACAGCCCGTTGAAGGCGGACCTGGAATCCATCGGCCACGCCTTCCGCCAGAACCCCGAGATCGGCGCGGCCACCGGCGTCCAGCGCCTCCCGGACGGCCGCTGGCTCGCCGCCGCCGAACCCACCCGCCGCGGCGGCGGCTCGGCGATGGTGGTCCGCCCGGCGCCGTAGCCCAGAGGGGCTAAAGGGCCGTCAGGACGCGCGGGCCGTCCGGGGTGATGGCGATCGTGTGCTCCGCGTGGGCCGCCCGGGAGCCGTCGAGGGTGCGGATGGTCCAGCCGTCGGCGGCCGTGTAGTGATGGTCGCGGCCGCCGGCGAGGAGCATCGGTTCGATCGCGATCGCCATGCCCGGGCGCAGCGGCATGCCCCGGCCCGGGCGGCCCTCGTTGGGGACGTCCGGGCCCTCGTGCATCGTGCGGCCCACGCCGTGGCCGCCGAAGCCGTCGGCGATGCCGTAGCCCGCCCGGCGGCAGACGCGGCCGACCGCGTGCGCGATGTCGCCGATCCGGTTGCCGACCACCGCCGCCGCGATGCCCGCCGCCAGCGCCTCCTCGGCCGTCTCGATGAGGCGGGTGTCCTCCGGGCGCGCCCGGCCGACCGTGAAGCTCACCGCCGCGTCGCCGACCCAGCCGTCGAGCACCGCCCCGCAGTCCGCGCTCACCAGGTCGCCGTCGGCGAGCCGGGTGCCGTCCGGGACGCCGTGCACGATCGCGTCGTTGACCGAGAGGCACAGCACCGCGGGGAACGGCACCGGCGCCCAGTCCGGGCGGTAGCCCAGGAAGGGCGAGCCCGCACCGGCCGCGGCGAGCACCTCCCGGGCCACGCCGTCGAGTTCGGCCAGGGTCACCCCGGGCGCCGCCTTGTCCCGTACGGCCTGGAGGGCCTGGGCCACCACCCGCCCGGCCTCGCGCATGAGCAGCAGGTTCGTTTCCGTCTTGATCTCCACCATGCCAATTACTATACCGGTATTAGAATGGGTCGCATGGTCCGTACACCCCTCACCCCCGAAGAGCGCGAGCGCGGCGAACGGCTCGGGCAGCTGCTGCGCGCGGCGCGCGGCGAGCGCTCCATGGCCGAGATCGCCGCGGCCGCCGGCCTCTCCGCCGAGACCCTCCGCAAGATCGAGACCGGCCGCGCCCCCACCCCGGCGTTCTTCACGGTCGCCGCGCTCGCCGGCGTCCTCGGCCTCTCGATGGACGAGCTCGTCACCCGCTGCGCCCTCGTCCCCCTGTAGGGCCGGCCCGGCGGCTCATGGCCGGGCCCGCCGAGTGGTCCCGGCGCGGCGGAGGGAGGACGCTGGAACCGAGCGCGTCCGGGTGTGCCGAGGGCGCACCGCTCGGAGCCCTCCGCCCGGTCGGGAAAGGTCGCGTCATGCGCATGCTGTTGAAGGTTCAGATGGACACGGCGGCCTCCAACGAGGCCATCAAGCAGGGCACCCTCCAGCAGACCATGGAGGCCGCGCTGGAGAAGCTGCGCCCCGAAGCCGCCTACTTCACCGCCGAGAACGGCTGCCGCACCGGCTATCTGTTCTTCGACCTGGCCGACCCGTCCGACCTGCCGGTCATCTCGGAGCCCTTCTTCATGGGGCTCAACGCCAAGCTCTACTACTCGCCGGCCATGAACGCCGACGAGCTGCGCAAGGGACTCAGTGCCCTCGGCCGTTAGGGCGTGTTCCGAAAACACCGGCGCACCGGCCGGGCCTGCCGGACCGCCGCGTAGCCTCGGGGGCGTGACCCCCGACACCAGGATCCCCGAAGAGCTGCGGCACGGCCGCTACGTCAGTCTCACCACCTTCCGCAGGAACGGCACCGGGGTCGCCACCCCGGTCTGGTACGCGGTCGACGGCGACGAGCTGTACGCCTGGACCCGCACCGACTCCTGGAAGGTCAAGCGGCTGCGCAACGACCCCCGGGTCGTGGCCGCCGTCTGCGACGTGCGCGGGAACATCCCCGAGGGCGCGGTACGGGCGGAGGGCACGGCCCGGCTCGTCACGGGGGACGAGCTGCGGCACGTACGCAGGCTGCTCTCCCGCAAGTACACCTGGCAGTTCTGGGCCGTCGACTGGCCCGCGACCCTCGCCCGGCTCGGCAAGCGCCCGCACACCGGCATCGTGGTGAGCTTCCCGCGCCGAGGCACGCCCGAAAACTCTGCGTAGCCGTCCCGTAACACTGGTGCGGTCCAATGCCCCTGGACCGAAGGGGCAGCGGAATGACGGTGCATCACATCCCGGCGGACATCGCCGCGTTCACGGGCTGGCTGAGCGGGCTCGCGGGCCGGCTCGCGCCGGGCGAGGGCTGGTACGGGGTCTTCGCCGCCCGCGACCCGGAAGGGATGCGCGCCTGCTTCGACGGTACGGACATCCTGCCCTGGGACGTCGCCGAGTCACTGCTCCAGGACCTCGGCGAGGCGGCCGACGGGCCCGGTGCGGTACGCGGCCGGGCCCTGCACCGGGCCGCGGCGGCCGCCCACGACCGGGCGCCCGGCGGGGCGGCGGCGCTCACCGAGCGGCGGGCCCTGATGGCGGCCGAGATCAGGTACGCGGAGCAGCGCATCCGGGAATTGAGCGGCCGGCCGGACCCCGACGGCGCCCTGTTCTGGGCCCGCGACGACCACGCCCGCGCCACCGCCCGGGTCGCCGAGCTCACCGAACGGCTCGACACCCTCGCCGGAGCCGGAGCCGGAGCCGGAGCCGGAGCCGGAGCCGGAGCCGGAGCCGGAGCCGGAGCCGCTGCGGCTGCCGGGACCGGGGTCGGGGCCGTACGACCTCCCGCCCCGCCAGAGCCCGTGCGGCGCCGTCCGCGCGGGGCCCGCTACGCGTGGCTCGCGGAGGAGGTGGAGGAGCCGGTGCCGCTGGGGGAGCCGGCGGCCGGGCCGGTCCCGGCGGCGCCGCCCCTGGCCCCGCCCCGTGGCGCCCGCTTCGCCCCCGTACCGGCCGCACCGGACCCCGCCCCGGCCCCCTCGTACGGCTCCGGCACGCCCGAAGACCCCGGCCGGGCCGCCCGCGCCGCCGGCAACGCCGTCCACGCCCTGCGCCGGCTGCGCGCCCAGGGCCGTACCGGCGAGGCGCACGCCCTGCTCTGCGAGGCGCTGGCCGGGCCGCCCGCCTGGCTGCCGGTGCTCGCCGCGGAACTGCGCGCCGCGGGGCTCGCCGCCGACTGGTCCACCCTGCTCTGGGAGGCCGCGGGGCTGCCGCCCGCGCGGCTCGCCGCCGTCGCGGCGGCGCTCGCCGACGCGGGCCGCACCGACGACCGCGACCGGCTGCTCCGCCAGGGCGCGGCCCGCCCGGTGGCCGAGCTCGCCGGGGCCTGTGCCGCGCTGCGCGCCGAGCGCCGGGAGGCGGAGGCCCGCGCCCTGCTCACCGCCTTCCTGCACGCCCGTACCCCCGAGGACGCCGCCGCCCTCGCGGCCACCGACCCCGCCGCCCTCGTCCCCGAGCTGCGCACCGCCGCCCGCGCCGTGCTCTCCCCGGCCGGTGAGCGCGACCTGCTGCACGCCTTCCGGGTCGCGGGCCTGGCCTGACCGGCGCACCGCGCCCGAACATCCGTGCCCGTACACGCGTCCACCCGTACCGGTACGTGTCGGTAGGTGTCCGACGTGGACCAGTCGGGTATGAAACATGATCGACTCCGCCACTTCACGGCGGTGGTCTTGCTCCGGGGTGAGACGGGGCTTACGTTCTCCATCTACGCATCGCGTCTACGTGCGTAGAGGCTCTCTGACGCCGCGCCGAAGGAGCAGCTCATGACCGACGTCGTACGCGCCGCGCTCGTCCAGGCGACCTGGACCGGCGACACCGAATCCATGATCGCCAAGCATGAGGAGCACGCCCGCGAGGCCGCCCGGCAGGGGGCGAAGGTCATCGGGTTCCAGGAGGTGTTCAACGCCCCGTACTTCTGCCAGGTGCAGGAACCCGAGCACTACCGCTGGGCCGAGCCCGTGCCTGACGGGCCCACCGTGCGCAGGATGCAGGAGCTCGCCCGGGAGACCGGGATGGTGATCGTCGTGCCCGTCTTCGAGATCGAGGGCGCGGGCTTCTACTACAACACCGCGGCCGTCATCGACTCTGACGGCTCCTACCTCGGCAAGTACCGCAAGCACCACATCCCGCAGGTGAAGGGCTTCTGGGAGAAGTACTACTTCCGCCCGGGCAACCTCGGCTGGCCGGTCTTCGACACCGCCGTCGGCAAGGTCGGCGTCTACATCTGCTACGACCGGCACTTCCCCGAGGGCTGGCGCCAACTCGGCCTCAACGGCGCCCAGTTGGTCTACAACCCGTCGGCCACCCACCGCGGCCTCTCCTCCTACCTCTGGCAGCTGGAGCAGCCCGCCGCGGCCGTCGCCAACGAGTACTTCATCGCCGCGATCAACCGCGTCGGCACCGAGGAGTACGGCGACAACGACTTCTACGGCACCAGCTACTTCGTCGACCCGCGCGGCCGGTTCGTCGGCGACGTCGCCTCCGACAAGGAGGAGGAACTCGTCGTCCGCGACCTGGACTTCGGCCTGATCGAACAGGTCAGGCAGCAATGGGCGTTCTACCGAGACCGCCGTCCCGACGCCTACGACGGGCTGGTGCAGCCGTGAACAGCCTCTACCACCGCCACCGCGCCGTCATCCCTGACTGGGTCGCCCTCTACTACCAGGACCCCATCGAGCTCACGCACGGCGAGGGCCGCTACGTCTGGGACGCCGAAGGGCGCCGCTACCTCGACTTCTTCGGCGGCATCCTCACCACCATGACCGCCCACGCCCTGCCCGAGGTCACCAAGGCCGTCTCCGAGCAGGCCGGGCGGATCATCCACTCCTCCACCCTCTACCTCAACCGCCCCATGGTGGAGCTCGCCGAGCGGATCGCCGCCCTCTCCGGCATCCCCGACGCCCGGGTCTTCTTCACCACCTCCGGCACCGAGGCCAACGACACCGCCCTGCTGCTCGCCACCGCCTACCGCGGCAGCAGCCAGATCCTGGCGATGCGCAACAGCTACCACGGGCGCTCCTTCTCCACCGTCGGCATCACCGGCAACCGCGCCTGGTCGCCCACCGGCCTCTCCCCGCTGCAGACCCTGTACGTGCACGGCGGCGTGCGCACCCGCGGCCCGTACGCCGCGTACAGCGACGAGCGGTTCATCGACGGCTGCGTGGCCGACCTCGAGGACCTCCTCGGGCACACCCACGACGTCGCCGCGCTCATCGCCGAGCCCATCCAGGGCGTCGGCGGCTTCACCTCCCCGCCCGACGGCCTCTACGCCGCCTTCCGCCGGGTCCTCGACCGGCACGGCATCCTGTGGATCGCCGACGAGGTGCAGACCGGCTGGGGCCGCACCGGCGAACACTTCTGGGGCTGGCAGGCGCACGGCCAGGCCGGACCGCCCGACATCCTCACCTTCGCCAAGGGCATCGGCAACGGCATGTCCATCGGCGGTGTCGTCGCCCGGTCCGAGATCATGAACTGCCTCGACGCCAACTCCATCTCCACCTTCGGCGGTTCGCCCGTCACCATGGCCGCGGGCCTCGCCAACCTCGGCTACCTCCTCGAACACGACCTCCAGGGCAACGCCCGGCGCGTCGGCGGCCTCCTCATCGAGCGCCTCCGGGCCGTCGCCGCCGGCGTCGACGCCGTACGCGAGGTGCGCGGCCGCGGCCTGATGATCGGCATCGAGCTCACCGAACCCGGCACCGACCGGGCGAACCCCGAGGCCGCGTCCGCCGTCCTGGAGTCGGCCCGGGAGAACGGCCTGCTCATCGGCAAGGGCGGCGGCCACAACACCAGCGCGCTGCGCATCGCGCCCCCGCTCTCGCTCACCGTCGCCGAGGCGGAGGAGGGCGCGGCCATCCTCGAACAGGCCCTGAGGTCCCTCTAGTTCGCGAACCCCTCCGCGAACCCTCTCGTCCGCAGGGAGAAGCCCCGTGAGCACCCGCACCCTGATCCGCGGCGGCCTGGTCGTCACCGCCGCGGACGAGACCCACGCCGACGTCCTGATCGAGGAGGGCCGCATCGTGGCCCTCGCCGCCCACGGCTCCGACATCGCGGCCGGCTGGACCGCCGACCGTACGATCGACGCCACCGACCGCTACGTCATCCCGGGCGGCGTCGACGCCCACA
This sequence comes from Streptomyces sp. NPDC048623, assembly GCF_040650755.1. NCBI lineage: Bacteria > Bacillati > Actinomycetota > Actinomycetes > Kitasatosporales > Streptomycetaceae > Streptomyces > Streptomyces sp. NPDC048623. Next base: position 234,667 of record NZ_JBEZHV010000006.1, on the reverse strand, counting down.
CCCACATGGAGCTGCCGTTCGGCGGCACCTTCGCCTCCGACACCTTCGAGACCGGCACCCGCGCCGCCGCCTGGGGCGGCACCACCACCATCGTCGACTTCGCCGTGCAGAGCGTCGGCCACTCCCTCCGGGAAGGGCTCGACGCCTGGTACGCCAAGGCCGACGGCAACTGCGCCGTCGACTACGGCTTCCACATGATCCTCTCCGACGTGAACGAGCACACGCTCAAGGAGATGGACCGGCTGGTCCAGGAAGGGATCTCCTCGTTCAAGCTGTTCATGGCCTATCCGGGCGTCTTCTACAGCGACGACGGACAGATCCTGCGGGCCATGCAGCGCGGCGCCGAGAACGGCGGGCTGATCATGATGCACGCCGAGAACGGCATCGCGATCGACGTCCTGGTGGAGCAGGCGCTGGCCCGCGGCGAGACCGACCCCCGGTATCACGGGGAGGTCCGCAAGACGCTGCTTGAGGCGGAGGCGACGCACCGGGCGATCCAGCTGTCGCGGGTGGCGGGGGCGCCGCTGTACGTGGTGCACGTGTCGGCCGAGGAGGCGGTGGCGGAGCTGGCGGCCGCGAGGGACAAGGGCCTGCCGGTCTTCGGCGAGACCTGTCCGCAGTACCTCTTCCTCTCCACGGACAACCTGGCGGAGCCGGACTTCGAGGGTGCCAAGTACGTCTGCTCGACCCCGCTGCGGCCGAAGGAGCACCAGGCGGCCCTGTGGCGGGGCCTGCGGACCAACGACCTCCAGGTGGTGTCGACGGACCACTGCCCCTTCTGCTTCGTCGGCCAGAAGGAGCTGGGCCGGGGGGACTTCTCGAAGATCCCGAACGGTCTGCCGGGGGTGGAGAACCGGATGGACCTGCTCCACCAGGCCGTCGTGGACGGGCACATCTCGCGCCGCCGCTGGATCGAGATCGCGTGCGCCACGCCGGCGCGGATGTTCGGGCTGTATCCGCAGAAGGGCACGATCGCGCCGGGCGCGGACGCGGACGTCGTCATCTACGACCCGCACGCCACCCAGACCCTGTCGGCGGCCACCCACCACATGAACGTCGACTACTCCGCGTACGAGGGGAAGACGCTCACCGGCCAGGTCGAGACCGTCCTGTCCCGCGGCGAACCCGTCATCGAGCAGCGGAAGTTCACCGGGCGCGCCGGCCACGGCAGCTTCGTCCCCCGCTCCACCTGCCAGTACCTGAACTAGGAAGGCCGCACCCTTGGACTTCGGACTCGTCCTGCAGACCGACCCGCCCGCGTCGCAGGTGGTGGGACTCATGCGCCGGGCGGAGCGCAACGGCTTCCGCTACGGCTGGACCTTCGACTCCGCCGTGCTGTGGCAGGAGCCCTTCGTCATCTACAGCCAGATCCTCGCCAACACCACCAAGCTGCACGTCGGCACGATGGTCACCAACCCGGGCACGCGGACCTGGGAGGTCACCGCCTCCACCTTCGCCACGCTCAACGACATGTACGGCAACCGGACCGTCTGCGGCATCGGCCGCGGCGACTCCGCGATGCGGGTCGCCGGCCGCAAGCCCAACACCCTGGCCCGGCTCGGGGAGGCCATCGGGGTCATCCGCGACCTCGCCGAGGGCCGGGAGGCCGTCGTCGACGGCAACCCGATCCGGATCCCGTGGATCAAGAACGGGAAGCTGCCGGTGTGGATGGCGGCGTACGGGCCCAAGGCGCTCGCGCTCGCCGGGCAGAAGGCGGACGGCTTCATCCTCCAGCTCGCCGACCCGTTCCTCACCGAGTGGATGGTCAAGGCCGTCCGGCAGGCCGCCGCCGACGCCGGCCGCGACCCCGACGCGCTCACCATCTGCGTCGCCGCCCCCGCCTACGTGGGCGACGACCTGGCCCACGCCCGCGACCAGTGCCGCTGGTTCGGCGGCATGGTCGGCAACCACGTCGCCGACCTGGTCGCCAAGTACGGCGAGCACTCGGACATGGTCCCGGACGAGCTCACCGCGTACATCAAGGACCGGCACGGCTACGACTACTCCCACCACGGCCGCGCCGGGAACCCCGACACCGAGTTCGTCCCCGACGAGATCGTCGACCGCTTCTGCCTCCTGGGCCCGGCCGAGGCCCACATCGAGAAGCTGCGGCACCTGCGCGAGCTCGGTGTCGACCAGTTCGCCGTGTACGCGATGCACGACAACCGCGAGGGCACCATCGACGCCTACGGCTCCGACATCATCCCCGCCATCAACTCCTGATCCGCTGCCGAACCCCCCACGCCCCGCACGGCCTCGTTCCGTCCCCGAACGAAGGGTTCCGCCGCCATGACCGCCACCACCCCCTCCGACAGACCCGCCGACCCCGCCATAGCCGCCGCCCGCCGCGTCGAGCTCTCGCCCGGCGCGGCCGGCGCCGACCCGCGGTTCGTCAACGACGACCTGCTGCCGGTGCCCGTCGCCGCCCGCCGCTGGACCACCTACAACTTCGCCGCGCTGTGGGTCGGCATGGCCCACAACATCCCTTCCTGGCTCCTTGCCTCTGGGCTCGTCGCGCTCGGCATGGACTGGCTGCAGGCCGTCCTCACCATCGCTCTCGCCAACGTCATCGTCCTCGTGCCGATGCTGCTCACCGGGCACGCCGGCCCCAAGTACGGCATCCCCTTCCCGGTCCTCGCGCGCGCCTCCTTCGGGATGCGAGGGGCCAACCTGCCGGCGCTCGTGCGGGCCGGCGTCGCCTGCGCCTGGTTCGGCATCCAGACCTGGATCGGTGGCCAGGGCATCTTCATCCTGCTCGGCAAGATCTTCGGCGGCTGGTCAGAGGCGAGCCGGGTCGCGGGCCAGCCCTGGACGCTGTGGCTGTGCTTCGTCCTGTTCTGGGCCCTTGAGCTCGCCATCATCCACCGCGGCATGGACGCGCTGCGCCGCTTCGAGAACTGGGCCGCGCCTTTCGTGATCGTCGGCGCGCTGGTGCTCCTGGTCTGGGTCGCGGTCAAGGCGGGCGGGTTCGGCCCGCTGCTCGACCAGCCCTCGAAGCTGGGCTGGGGCGCCGACTTCTGGCCTGTGTTCTTCCCCTCCCTCATGGGCATGATCGCCTTCTGGGCGACGCTGTCGCTGAACATCCCGGACTTCACCCGCTTCGGGGCGGGCCAGCGGGCACAGATCTGGGGGCAGACTCTGGGGCTGCCGACGACGATGACCCTCTTCGCGCTGCTGTCCGTCCTGGTCACGTCCGGCTCGCAGGCGGTGTACGGGGCGGCGGTCTGGGACCCGGTGGCGCTCGCCGCGAAGACCGACAACGTCTTCGGTCTGCTCTTCGCCCTGGTCACCGTGCTCGTGGCGACCCTGTCGGTGAACATCGCGGCCAACGTCGTCTCGCCGGCGTACGACCTCGCCAACCTCGCCCCGCGGTTCGTCGACTTCCGCAAGGGCGCCCTGATCACCGGCGTCGTCGGCGTCCTGATCATGCCGTGGAAGCTGACCTCGACGCCCGAGCTGTACATCTTCACCTGGCTCGGTCTGGTCGGCGGACTGCTCGGTACGGTCGCGGGCATCCTCATCGCCGACTACTGGGTGGTCCGCCGCACCCGCCTCGACCTGGGCGGGCTCTACCGGGCCGACGGGCCGTACTGGTACCGGGGCGGCTGGAACCCGGCGGCCGTGCTCGCCTTCGCCGTCGGCGGGGTGCTCGCGGTCGGCGGCTCCCACTCCGCGCCCGGCGCCGGGCCGTTCCCCGAGGACGGACTGATCCCCTTCCTCAAGCCCCTCGCCGACTACGGCTGGGCGGTCGGCCTCACCGCGGCTCTGCTCCTGTACACCGCGCTCATGAAGGGACGGGGAGTCATCCCGTTGGCTGGCCGACCCCGGTGACGTAGATGCCGCTTCGCTCGCGGAGCAGCTGTGGTTCGGCGCAGCCACCTTGTCCAGCGAGAGCTCAGGCGCGGTTGCCGGCGAAGAGCTCGAGGTGGGCGCAGGTGGGGCAGCGGTAGGCGTCAATCTGCCAGGCGGGCTTGCCCATACGCCTGGCACCGCCGAAGGGGCCGCGTTCGAGGGCACCTTGGATCCAGCGGGTGTAGCCGCGGGAGCTCTGACCGGCGTCCTCGACGAAGCCGGGTTCGAGGCCGACGGTGCCGCAGTGGCTGCACCGGAAGGTGTTGTCCATGAACCGGAGTCTAGGCATGGGGCCGGCAGGTCCCGTCGGCGGGACGCCTCACCCAAGGCTGACAGAGAAGGCCACGAACTCGCCGAACCTCCGCCCGGCGTAGCCGCCACGGTCCCGGGCCGGCACGGTCGCCACGACCACGGGCAGTTCGGGCGTTCGCCCGCGACGTGGCCGAGCTGCTGACCCACCGGCACCCGGACGAGCCGTGGTGTCCGCGAGGGTCCTCTACCGGAGCCCGGTGGCGGTGGTGCGGCCGTCCGGGGAACTCCCGAGGAGCTCCGCCAGGCCTCGGCGGGTGGCGGCGATGACGACGCGGTCCTGGTGGTGCAGGACGTGGCCGGGGTGGAGGTCCCACAGGAGGGACTGGTGCTCGGGGTCGTGGCCGGTGTTGGCGAGGTCGGGGGAGCGGGCCTCGGGGCGCGCCGTGTCGAGGGCGAGGACGCGCCAGCCGCCCGGGCGGAAGGCTTCGGCGACGGTGCGGCCCTCGAACTGGGGGTGGCCGGCGACGGGGAGGGCGGCGAAGAGCAGGACCTTGCGTTCCACGGAGATGGCACCGAGGATCTGACGGCCCATCATGGCTCCCGCGAAGGCGGGAGCCGCCAGGTGGGAGACGCTGCGGCTGCGGGTGACGGCCTGCGGGTGCGCGGAGCGCAGGGTGCGGTAGACGGCGGTGGCGAAGTCGTCGTCGTACAGGCGGAGCGCCACCCGGAGGTCGCTCTTGAGCGCGCGGGCGGCGAGGGTGGCCTCCAGGTTGGTGGTGTCGGAGCTGGTCAGTGCGAGGAGGGCGGTCGCGCGGTGGACACGGGCCGCGCCCAGGACGCCGTCCTCGGTGACGTCTCCGAGGACCACGGGCACGCCCAGGGCGCGGGCCAGGGCGATGCCGCGGGCGTCGGGGTCCTGCTCGACGCAGACGACGGGGATGTCGAGCTCGCGCAGCCGGGTGAGCACGCGGGCCCCGACCTTGCCCAGACCGAGCAGCACGATGTGCCCGGACAGCCCGCGGGGCGGTCGGCGCAGGGCACCGGCGGTGCGGAAGGTGCCGAGGGCTTCCAGGGCGCCGGCCACGAGCAGGGGGAGCAGGGCGAGACCGGCGAGGCCGGAGAGGAGTTGCAGCACCTGGCGGGTGGGTGGTTCGTCGACGGCGGGATCGTTGATGGCGAACAGGTCGAGCAGGGTCAGGTAGGCGGCGTGCAGCACGTGCTCGTCGGTGAGCAGGGTGGTGGCCACCGTGAGGGCGAGGACGGCGGCGACGATCCCGGCGAGTGCCCAGCGCAGCCGGGCGGAGAAGACCTTCCCGAGCGGGGCGCCGCGCCGGGCCAGCCGGCGGGGAGGCAGGGCCGGCCCTTCGCGCCGTACCGCTTCCAGGACGACGGTGCCGCGAGCGGCGGAGCCGCGTACGGTGCGGTCGTCGGGGAGGAGGTCGGGGGCCGGGGCTCCGGCGTTGTACGAGCCTTCGAAGCCCGCCGGGTCGGCCGCGGTGGAGGAGAGCAGAGCGAGCGTGCACAGCCCCGGGTCCGGGACCTGACCCCGGTCGGGTGCGGGGTGTTCGGCGGCGCGCAGCAGCAGTCCGTCGGCCTGGACCACCTTGTTGGTGTCGGCGAGCGCGGTGGCCACCAGGGCCGGCGCGGCGGTGTCCGCGTCGGAGAGCACGGTCGTGGACGCGTCCAGGACGGCCCGGTCCAAGCCCGGTACGGCGACGAGGGCCGCCTGGTCGAGGAGCTGTTCCAGGTGCTGCCCCAGCTTGCGGTTGTACATGCGGACCACGAGCCGCAGACCGGGGCTGAGGCGGCGGGCGGCGAGCGCCGCCCTCAGGTTGGTCTCGTCGTCCTCGTACACGAGCGCCAGCGCGGCGGCCCGGTCGACCTCCGCGCGCAGCATCGCCTCGGTCGTGGGAGCCGGAGCCGTCACGACCCGAACCGGTACGACCGTCCTGCCGCTCAGCGTGTCGGTGTCCGTGGTGCCCGTGGTGCCTGTGTCGGCCGCCTCCTCGCCGGCGCGTTCGGCGGGCACGACGAGGACGACCCGCTGGCGGTAGACCTCCCGCAGTTCGATGGCGAGCCGGTGCGCCAGCCCGTCGTCACCGCAGACCACCATGTGCCCAGCGGTATGTGACGGTGCGGCACCCTGGTGGGGCAGCCCGCTCATGTCTTCCCCCGTGACGTCGAGATGTGTTGCGGTTGATCATCCCCCAGTCCACCGCCGGCCGACAGGGCGGAGCCGGAGCCGTGCCGGGGTGCTGAAGCTCGCGGCCCTTCGCGGCCCCCGGCGGCCGGCGGGTGCCGCACCACAGGCCGCCGTACGACAGGCCGCCGTCAAGAACTCGCCAGAAAGGCGTTAGGAACCTATAAAGTTGCGGTCGGTGTGCCGGGAAGTCTGGTCGGCGAGTTCTCTTCACGTTCCCGTGTTCTGACGACCCCGGTCAGGAGCCGCCGATGTCCGCCCGTGATCTCGCCGAGCCGTATCCGCACGTCGTGACCGACGACAGTGCCGTGGACGCGGTCCGGCTGCTGGCCGAGCACGATCTGCCCGCGCTCTTGGTGCTGGACCCCGACGGAGTCCCGTACGCCGCCGTGCCCGGTTCCCAGCTGGTACGCCAACTGGTCCCCGAGTACGTGATGGAGGACCCGCTGCTGGCCCCGGTGATCGACGACCGGCACGCCGAGGCGGTCGTCCAGGACCTCGTGGGCAGGACGGTGTCCGAGTGGCTGCCCGCCCGTACCTTCAAGCCGCCGTACGTCAGTCCGGATGCCGGGACGATGGAGATCGCGGCGGCCATGGCCCGTACCCACGTCCCCCTCGTGGCGGTGGTCGAGCGGGACGGTCGTACAAGCCGGCTGCTCGGGGTCGTCTCGGCGGCCGGGCTCATGCGGCACCTGCTCGCGTCGGGCGGCCGGGCGGGCGGACAGGCGTGAGCGACTGGCAGAGCTGGGCGTCGGTCGCCGTCTTCGCGGGCGTCTACCTCCTGATCGTCACGGAGTGGGTCCACCGGGTCGCCGCGGCCCTGGGCGGTGCTGCGCTGATGCTGGCCATCGGTGCCACCGACGACGTGTCCGCCTTCCACTCGGAGGAGACCGGCATCGACTGGAACGTCATCTTCCTGCTCATGGGCATGATGATGATCGTCGGTGTGCTGAAGCGGACCGGACTCTTCGAGTACCTGGCGATCTGGTCGGTGAAGCGGGCCAGGGCCCGGCCGTTCCGTGTCATGACGATGCTGGTCGTCATCACCGCCGTGGCGTCCGCCCTGCTCGACAACGTCACCACGGTGCTGCTGGTGGCCCCGGTCACGCTCCTGGTGTGCGAGCGACTGAAGCTGCCGGCCATGCCGTTCCTGCTCGCCGAGGTCTTCGCGTCCAACATCGGCGGCACCGCCACGCTCGTCGGCGACCCGCCCAACATCATCATCGCCAGCCGGGCCGGCCTGACCTTCAACGACTTCCTCGTGCACTTGGCGCCGCTGTGCGTGGTCCTGATAGCCGTGCTCGTCCTGCTGTGCCGCGTGATGTTCGCGAAGTACTTCGTCTACGACGAGGAGCGCGCCGCCGAGGTCATGGAGCTGCGAGAGCGCGAGGCCATCACCGATCCCCGCCTCCTGGCCCTCGGCCTGGGCATCCTCGGCCTCGTCGTCGCCGGCTTCGTCCTGCACCCGGTCCTGCGCTACGAGCCCAGCGTGGTCGCCCTGCTCGGCGCCGGCCTGCTGGTCGCCGTCTCCAAGGTGGAGACGTCCGAGGTCCTCGGCGAGGTGGAGTGGCCCACCCTCGCCTTCTTCGCCGGCCTGTTCGTCATGGTCGGGGCACTGATCGAGACCGGCGTCATCGGCGAGCTCGCGACCTCGCTCGCGGGGACCATCGGCGGCGCCGCACTCGGCGGATCCATGCTGCTGCTCGGCGGCTCGGCCGTGCTGTCCGCGATCGTGGACAACATCCCCTACGTGGCCACGATGGCGCCGATCACCGGCGAACTCGTCACCGAGATGGGCGGCGACCCCGACCACGTGATGTGGTGGGCCCTGGCCCTCGGCGCCGACCTCGGCGGCAACGCCACCGCGATCGGCGCCTCCGCCAACGTCGTCGTCCTCGGCATCGCCGAACGCAACCGCCAACCCATCGGCTTCTGGCAGTTCACCAAGTACGGCCTCGTCGTCACGGCCGCCACCATCGCCGTCTCCGCGCTCTACCTGTGGCTGCGCTACTTCGTCCTGGCGTGAAGCACCGGACGGATCCCGGGAACGGCATGGGGGGGAGCGGGATTCAGCCGATGATGGCGACGGGGCCGTCCCAGGCGTCCTGGTCGACGGTGATCGTGTAGCCGCCGCGGGTCTCCTTGCTGTTGACCAGGTACTGGTGGCCGCGGCTGTGGTTGGTGTACTGGGTGGCGCCCCACGGCCAGTCGGCGGTGGTGGTGTTCTGCTTGTCCCACAGCGCGTACCAGAGGTTGCCCGGCAGGTCGGTGCGGTCGGGCGCGGTGGCGACGGCCTTGGCGCTGGAGCTGGTGAAGCCGTAGAAGCCGCCGCGGTACGTCTTCGCACGCAGGGTCTTGGTGAAGGAGCGGACGTACGTGAGCACGGCGTCGTTGCACGCCTTGTCGGTGATGTCGTACGGCTCCATGTCCAGGAAGATCGGGCTGCCGGCCTTCATGCCGAGCGCCGAGGCCTTCGCCACCGCGTCGTTGGCGTCGCTCACGCCGAGCGAGGCCGCGGTGGAGGCCGTGAGCTTCTCGGGGTTGGCGCTGGTCTGGCACGGCGGCTGGGCGCCGACGTAGAGCGGGATGAGCTTCCAGCCCATCGTGTCGACCGACTTCACCCAGGACGCGGTGAGGTTCGGCTGGGCGCAGCCCCGGTTCCTGCCGCCGATGTACACCGCGGCGCCGCCGTAGAAGCCGTTGCTCTTCCAGGCCTTCATCGCCGCCGACGAGGGCGCCGCGCACGTGTCGAAGGCCCGGCCGGTGAACGTCTTCTGCGCGGGCCACACCGTGGCCGCCATCGAGGTCTGCGCCGCGACCACGGCCCCCACGACGGCGACGACGCCTCCGGTCGCCGCGGCGATGTAGCGACGCTTCTTCGACAGCCGATGGCCGGCCATGACCCCACCCCATTTTCATGAACGCGGCAGACCGCCGCCGTCAGCAGACCGCACTGTAGCCGCCCTCGCTCAGACCGGACGCCCCGCCCCGGCCGGGGCCGGCGACGACTGCGTTCCGGCCATGTGTGACGGGGGCCACAATCATGGAACGCCTTCCCGCTCGACCGCCCCATGAGGCATGATTCGAACGGGGCGTTACCTACCGGTAGGTAGTGACCATCCGACTTTCGCCACGTCGTTCTCCCGCACTGGAGGAGATGTTGTCGTCAACTTCCATCAAGAACGCCGTCCACGGGGACATCTCCGTCGGCACCGTGCTGACGTGGGCCAAGGCGTACTCCGACCAAGAGGTCCGCGACTACTACGAGTTGACGGGCGCACCGGCCGATTCGCTGCCCGAGCACCTGCCGTACGTACTGACCGTCGCCCCGCTGACCAAGCTGGGCGGTGATCTCAACTACCTTTCGCAGCGCATGGATTGGCGAGCGACCCGGCCGCTGGGGCGGAACGAGGAGATCGTCGCCGAGCTGGAGGTCACCCGCCTGGAGCCGACCGCCGGGATGACCAAGATCGCCTTCGACGCACGCATCCGGTGCGGGGACGAGGTCGTCATCACCGGCCGCAGCAAGGGCCTCATCGTCAGCGCGTGACCCGCAAGCCCACCACGTGAAGCGCTTCAAGAGAACGGATGGTTCTGCCGTGAGCACCACCACCCGCACCACCACGCGCACGTTACGCGCCGAGGACATCGACGTCTGCGCTCGCCTCACCGGCGACCTGGGCGCGCACCACATGGGCGGACACGGCGACCGCCGGATGGCCCAGGGGGCGCTCACCCTCTCCGTGGTTCCCCTGCTCGCCGAGCCCGGGGTGCACATGCGAGACCTCTCCCTCACCTTCCTCGCCCCCGTCTACGCGGGCGACACCGTCACCGCGACCGTCCGCGCCACCGAGGCTGAGGCCGGGGCCGCCACCGAGGCCGGTGAAGTGGCCGCCGAGACCGCGGAGCTGCCCGCGGACCACGCGCTGCTCACCTGCGAGATCACTGTGGTCAACGGCGCCGGGACTCCCGTGCTGACCGGCACCGGCATCGCCGAACTGCCCCGCACGATGGCCGACGGCCTGCTCGACACCCCGGCGCAAGAGGGGAGTTGACCGGTGACCGCCGCATTCCGCGCCAATGACGTCAAGCTGCTCACGCCCGAGGTCTTCGCCGACCCCTACCCCACGTACGCGCTGCTGCGCGAGCACGATCCGGTGCACTGGGACGAGCAGCTCAACGGCTTCCTGCTCACTCGCTACGACGACGTGAACGCGGCGATCCGCGATCACGAGACCTTCTCGTCCCGGCGCATCCACCTGCTCGCCGCTCGTGGCGGGGCCAACCCGTCCCCCGCGATGCAGCGCTTCCTCTCGCTCGCCGAGCAGTGGATGTGGATGCTGGACCCGCCCCAGCACACCCGGGTGCGCAAGCTGATGAACCAGGGCTTCAGCCCGCGCGACGTACGGCTGCTCGAACCGCGGGTGCAGGGGATCGTGACCCGCCTCGTCGACGCCATGCTGGAGAAGACGGACGGCTTCGACCTGATTCCCGACCTCAGCTACGCGGTGCCCGCCGGTGTGCTCCTCGCCCTCTACGACCTTCCCGACGACGACGGTCCGCTCATCACCCAGTGGTGCGACACCATCAAGGTCTTCCTCGGCGGCGCCCCCGACCTGGTCGGCACGCAAGGACCGGCGGTCCAGTCGCTGCAGCAGATGATGGAATACCTGGGCGCGGTGATCGCCGAGCGCAGGAAGAACCCCAAGGACGATCTGATCTCCCGCCTCGTGCAGGCCGAGGAGGACGGCGAGCGGCTCGGCGACGAAGAGCTCTGCTCGAACCTGCTGCTGCTGTTGGTGGCCACGTACGAGACCTCCGTCGACATGATGGGCAACGGGCTGCGCGGGCTCCTCACCCAACGGGACCAGTGGGAGCTGATCAAGGCCCAGCCGCAGCTCATCCCGGCCGCCGTGGAGGAGATCCTGCGCTGGGACGGCCCGGTGCAGCTCACCCACCGCCTGGTCACCCGCGACATCGAACTGCACGGAACGCCCGTCAAGGCGGGCCAACTCGTCTACCTGGTACGGGGATCGGCCAACCGTGACCCGGCGCACTTCACCGACCCCGACCGATTCGACGTGACCCGCACCGAGACCGGGCACGTGGCACTCGGCACCGGCGTGCACTTCTGCATCGGGGCCGGCCTGGCCAGACTGGAAGGGGCCTGCGTACTCGGGGAGTTGATCCGCAGGACACCCGAACTCGCCCTGGACGAGACCCGCCCGTACCGCTGGCGCGCCGACAACCTGCAGTTCCGCGGACTCGCGACACTGCCCGCGACGGCCGGCGGTCAGGCACCGGCATAGTTCCCGGCACCGCCCACGGGGGACTCCATGGCACCGCCGACGGACGCCGGACCGCACGACGCTCCCTTCCTTCATGTTCACCTCGCGGATCTGTCCGCCGTGTACGCGGCGGCGGAACAGGGCCCGCCGGATCTGCCCGAGCCCGAGGGCGCGGCGCTGCGCGACCGGTACGCCCCGGGCCGCAGGCGCGCCCAGGCGCAGGCGTCCCGGCTGCTCGTCCGGGCCGTCCTGAGCCGGGCCACCGGCCGGCCGGCGCACCGGGTGCCCGTCGTCACCGACGCCGACGGCCGCCCGGGGCCGGCCGGGCCTCCGGCGCGGTGGCCGCACTTCAACGTCAGCCACGACGGCGGGCTGCTCGCGCTGGTGCTCGGCACCGGCCCGTGCGGGATCGATGTCGAGGACACCCACGAGGACGCGCTGCGCGAGGTCGCCGACCGCTTCTGCGGCGGCGCCGATCGCGCGCTCCTCTCCGAACCGGACGGGGCCCGGCGCCTGTGGGCGGCCAAGGAGAGCGTGGCCAAGGCGCTCGGACGCGGGCTGCGCGCCGGACTCTCCACGATCCACTTCACCGGCCACCCGGGCCGGCAGTGGGCCGAGGCCACCTGGCGTGGCCGGCCGGCCGGACTGCGTACCCGCGTGGTGGACCTCGGCGGCCGCCATCTGGCGGTCACCGCGCCAACGGTGCCGGGCGCCGTCCGCCTGTCCTGGTGGACACCGCACCACGCCGGCACCGACGGGCGTTGGGGGCTGCGCCCCGGCGCCTCGGCACACGCACGACCACTGGTCGCCGACGCGATCAGTGCCATCGACATCGACGCCGTACAGGCGGCATGGACGTCCTGGTGACGCATGCCGTCGTACGCCGTCGTCCGAGCGGGGGAAGCCAATGGACGAACCGACACTGCATACCGCGCTTGACAAGATCGCCACCGAACACGGGGACGTCATCGTCGATTTCCCCGCCGACAAGGTGGCGCTGAGCCTGACCGAGCTGAGCGCGCGGTCCCGGCGGATCGCGGCGCACCTGCGAGACCTGGGCATACGAAAGGGTGACCGCGTCGGCGCGCTGTCCACCAACGAGCCGGACTTCCTGCTGATCCTGTTCGCGCTCAGCCGCCTCGGCGCGTGCGTGTGCCCGTTGCCGATGCACTCGCGGGAGGGCGCCGGGCGGCTGGTCGGCGTGCTGGACGACGCCGGCATCAAGGACGTGGTGGTCTCGAGCCGCCTCGCCAAGATGATGCCCTTCATCGAGGAGGCGCTCCCCGGCCGCCGGGTGCTCGGGGCGGCCGAGATCCTGGCCCACGGCGGACAGGACGGGACGGACGAGGTGGACGGCGCGGACGTGGCCGCCGAGTGCGAGATCGTCCTCCAGTACACCTCGGGCAGCACCTCGCACCCCAAGGGCGTCCGGCTGACCCACGCCAACGTCCTCGCGACCCTGCGCGCGATCCGCGACGGCATCAGGCTCACGCCCGCCGACAAGAACGCCAACTGGCTGCCGCTCTTCCACGACATGGGCCTGTTCGGCACGCTCACCGGCATCCTGACCGGCGTGCACTGCACCATCTGGCGGCCCTCGGCCTTCGTCAAGGACCCCGCGCACTGGCTGCGGCAGTTCGCCGACGGCGGCTACACCATCAGCCCGATGCCCAACTTCGCCTACGACTACCTGGTGGAGGCCGTACCGGCCGACGAGGCCGCCTCGTACGACCTGTCCCGCTGGCGGGTGGCGTTCAACGGCGCCGAACCGATCGCCGTCGACTCGCTCGAGACGTTCTTCGGGCACTTCACCCCGTCCGGCTTCGACCCGCGCGTGATGCTGACGGTGTACGGCCTGGCGGAGGCGACGCTCGCGGTGACCTTCCCGCCGCTCGGGCGCGGTCCGCGCTTCGACTGGGTGGACCGCGCGGCGCTCGCCGAGCGGGGCGTCGCCGTACCGGTCGAGCGGACGGCACCGGGTGCGCGCGGCCTGGTCGGCGTCGGCCGCCCGGTGCTCGGGATGAACCTCCGGATCGGCGACCCGCACAGCGACAGCGGCGCGGCGCTCGACGACCGGTCGGTCGGCGAGGTGCAGCTGCGCGGCACGTCCGTCACGGCGGGCTACGTCGACGACGCCGGCGCCCTCACCCAGCCGTTCACCGCGGACGGCTGGCTGCGCACCGGCGACCTCGGCTATCTCGCCGACGGCGAACTGCACATCACCGGGCGCGCCAAGGAGATGCTCATCCTGCGCGGCGAGAACTACTACCCGGACGACGTGGAGAGCGCCGTACGCACCGACGAGGCCGTGCACCGCCGCCGCTGCGTGGCCTTCGTCCACCACGAGCCCGAGCCCGAGCCCGAGTCCGGGCCCGAGCACGGCCGGGAGCAGCACCGCGAGCGGGAGTTCATGGTCCTCGTCGCGGAGACAGACCGCCCCGAGGCGGAGCACACCGCCCTGGCCGACCACCTGCGCACCCTGGTCCGCACGTCTCTGGGTCTGCACGACCTGCGCGTCGTGCTCGCGGCCCCGGACTCGTTGCCGCGCACCACCAGCGGAAAGCTCCAACGGCTCGCCGCCAAGAGGGACTTCGCAGCCGGCCGCTGACACCGGGTCGCCGCCGCAGCGCACCCTCGCTGCCCGCTGCTCGGTGCCGCAGATCACTGCCACAGCTCACTTCCACGACCAAGGGATGAACTGATGCACAGTTACGACGTCTTCACCCAGTACGAACGCAACCACTGGAAGCTGACCGACATCGACTTCTCCGCCGTCGACAAGGACAAGGTCAAGCCCGAGTACGTGACGATCGCCAAGAGCGCCGTGATGGGCGAGTCGAACGTCATCGCCGCCGTGCACGGCTTCCTCAACGAGTTCGTCGACGACTACGACTTCTCGACCTTCGCCGTGGTGTGGGGCAACCAGGAGGTCCAGCACCACTACATGTTCAAGGCCTGGCTCGACGCCATCGGCGAGAAGGTGGACGACGCGGCGGTGGCTGCCATGCGGGCCCCGTACGACCCGGGCATCACGCCGTCCGCGACCCTGGCCACCAACATCATCTCCGAACTGACGGTGAATCACATCTACCGCAGGGTGGCGAGCGCGGTGGACGAGCCGGTTCTCAACACCCTTCTCCTGAACGCCAGTCGGGACGAGGCCGGGCACGCCCGGGAGTTCATCCACTACTGCCGGGAGCGGCTGCTTCGGCACCCCGAGGAGACGGCCTCGGTCCTCGAGACGCTCTACGTCTACACCTCGGACAAGCGCATCAAGCACCCCGTGGGCATCTTCAAGAGCGAGCTGTCCGAGCTGGAGGACCACGAGACCATCGACACCGCCTTCGAGCTGTTCCTGGAGCGCATCGCCGACGCCGACGAGCTGTTGGAGCTCCAGGGGAAGATCCGCAAGGTGTTCGGCACGATCGTGGACATGGACCTGTCGAGCAACGCCAAGGTGCGCCGCGCGCTGGCCGAGGTGATCGCCGCGTGACCGCCCTCAGCACGGAGACGGGCTCGCCGGCCGGTGAGCCTGCCGGCGAGCCGGTCGAGCTCCCCTGGCGGGTCCTGCCGGACTACCAGTGCTTCGGCTGCTCGCCCGCCAACGAGCGCGGTCTGCGGCTCCGGTTCCGGCACACGCCGGACGGCGGCATCGAATGCACCCTCGTGTTCGACCGCACCTTCGAGTCCTACCCGGGCGTGGTGCACGGCGGGATGTCCGCCACGGTCTGCGACGAGATCATGGGCAATCTGCTGGTGCTCCGGCTGGGCGTCTCGGTCTTCACCACCAGCATGCGCACCCGCTACATCGAACCCCTGGAGATCGGCGCCACCTACCGCTGCACGGCGAGCACCGACGCGGTGGCGGGCGACAAGGGCCCGTACACGGCGCAGGCCCAGATCACCGACGCCGCCGGGCAGGCCGTCGTCTTCGTCTCCGGCTCCTATCAGCCGGTGACACCGGAGCAGGCCAAGGCCCGGATGGCGATGTCCGACGACGAGGCCCGGCTCGTGGACGAGGCGCTGTCCGCGCTGCGCACCGACTGACCGCCGAGCAAGGCCGGCAGCTGAGCACGGCTTTTCCGTACAGACGCACCAGACATACCAGAGACACGTACGAGGAGAGAACCCACATGTCCCAGACCCACACCAAGGACGAGATCATCAGCACCGTGACCGAGCTGGTCGCCGCCGAATTCGGCCGTCCGGCGGCCGAGTTGACCCCCGACCGCGACCTCACCTCGGTGGAGGGCGCCGACTCGGTCAAGGTGCTCCGCTCCGTCGCCCGGATCGAGCGCACCTACGACATCGAACTGGAGGACGACCAGGTCTTCGGCTTCAAGACGATCGGCGACGTGGCCGACGCCGTCGCCGTCCTCATCGCCGAGCGGGGCTGACCGCTCATGACCGTCGACCACATCGAGCCGGCCGAACCGAAGACCAACCAGCACTACGACCAGGACCCCAGGGTCTTCGAGCTGTACCTGGACCGCACCCGCAAGTACAGCGCCGGGATCTACCGCACCGACGAGGACACCCTCGACCAGGCCCAGCAGAACAAGCTGCACTACGTCGCCGACCGGCTCGGCATCCGGCAGGGCGGCCGGCTGCTCGACATCGGCTGCGGCTGGGGCTCGCTGATCCTCTTCATGGCGGCCGAGTACGGCGCGTCCACGACGGGCATCAGCCCGGCGCCCAACCAGCACGCCTACATCGCCGAGCAGGCCGCCGCGAAGGGTCTGACCGGCCAAGTGGCCACGCGCATAGGGCAGATCGAAGAGCTGGAGCTCGAACCGCGCTCCTACGACGCGATCACCATGCTCGGGTCGATCGTCCACATGCCCGACCTGGACGCGGTCTACCGCAAGGCCTGGGCGGCGCTCAAGCGGGGCGGCCGGATGTACGTGTCCGAGAGCTGCTACCGCAACGACGCCAAGCGCGCCGAGTTCGCCGAGCGCGAGAACTCCGTGTTCGTACGGGACTCGATCTTCGGCTGGGGCGACATGCGTCCGCTCTCCGACCTGGTGCGCGGTGCCGAGAACGCCGGGTTCTCGGTCCTGGCCGTGGACGACCTGACCGAGGGCTACTGGCGCACGATCGAGGACTGGCTCGCCAACGTGGAGCGCAACGCGGCCCGCCTGGACGAGATCGAGCCCGGCCTGTCCGAGCAGCTGATCCGCTACCTCAAGACGGCCAACGCGGGGTGGGGATACACCACCAAGCACTACGCGCTGACCCTCGGCAAATCCCGTTAGTGGAGGCCACGTTGACGGAGATCGACGCCATACCCGCCAGGTGGAGGCACGTCCAGGCCGGCGGACCCCTGCTGCCCGCCACGGATGTGGACACGGCGGTCAGCGCCTTCCTGCGCGCCTCGCCCCCGACGAAGCGCTGGGACACCGACTTCAGCTTCGACTGGTCCCAGGCCGACGCCGGCCGGCTGACCGAGGGCGAGCGCTCGGCGGTGCAGTTCGTCACCATCATCGAGGACCATCTGCCCGGCTACTTCGCGCTGTACGAGCGGAACTTCCCGGTGGACGACAGCGTCGATCGCGAGACGTTCATCCACAACCGGGAGCTGTACCACTTCACCGTCCGCTGGGCGCAGGAGGAGGACACCCACGCGAGCGTGCTGGCCCGCTATCAGCTGGCCGCCGGACTCGCCGAGCAGCAGGATCTGTGGGCCTCGCTGGCCGACGAGGGGCGGAAGCACTTCGAACTGCCCTACTCGCAGGCGGTCCAGTTCTTCGTCTATCCCCTGGTGCAGGAGAAGGCCACCCAGATCTACTACCAGCATCTGCGCCAGGTGGTCGGCGATCCGCTCCTGAAGGAGATCCTGGTCCGGCTCAGCAGGGACGAGGCCCGGCACTTCACGTTCTTCGCGGACATGGTGGGGCGCTACCTGGAGCGCTACGGGGACGCGGTGGTGGACCCGATCCGCGAGGTGATCGCAGAGTTCCGGATGCCGCTCGCGGACACCATTCGCGGGTACTGGCGCTGGGCTCTGAAGATCGCCGACACGGCTCGCTACGACCACACCGAGGCGTATGACCACCTGGTGAAGGTCGTCAACCGCGCGGTGGACGCCAAGTCGGACAAGGTCGACGAACTGATCTCGTTCGTCACGGCCTGCGGGCAGCTGGGGCCTCGGCTCTGAGCTGCGCGGCCGGGGGTGAGGCGGCCGTCGTCCGGGGCGGGTCCCGGACGACGGCCGTGCCCCGGCCGCCCACCACCGCGACCGACTGAGCCTCAGGTGGGGCCTCTCCTAGGGGACCCGCGCCGTCCACTCCGGGGCCGAGAACTTGGACTCGGCCAGCTCCTTGGCCAGCGCCAGCTCCTCCTCCCTGATGCTGCCCTCGCTGAGGCCGTAGCGGGCCCGGAAGGAGGCGATCATGCGCTCGATGACCGCGTCGCGGGGCAGACCGGTCTGGCGGCGCAGCGGGTCGACGCGCTTCTTGGCGCTCTTGGTGCCCTTGTCGGACAGCTTCTCGCGGCCGATCCGCAGCACCTCCGTCATCTTGTCGGCGTCGATGTCGTACGCCATCGTCACGTGGTGCAGCACCGCGCCCGCACCGGCGACCATCCGCTTCTGCGCGGCGCCCGCGATCTTGCCGGCCTCCGTCGCGATGTCGTTCAACGGCTGGTACCAGGCCTTGACACCCATGTCACCGAGTGCGCCGAGCACCCAGTCGTCGAGATACGCGTAACTGTCGGTGAAGGACAGACCCTGGACGAGGGCGTCGGGGACCGACAGGGAGTACGTGATGGTGTTGCCCGGCTCGATGAACATCGCGCCGCCGCCGCTGATCCGGCGGACCACCTCGATGCCGTGCCGCCCGGCGGCCTCGGGGTCCACCTCGTTGCGCAGCGACTGGAAGCTGCCGATCACCACGGCCGGCGAGCCCCACTCCCAGACCCGCAGGGTCGGCGGGCGGCGGCCGGCCGCCACCTCGGCGGTCAGCACCTCGTCGAGCGCCATGTGCAGGGCGGGGGACTGCGGCGGTTCGTGGACCAGCTGCCAGTCGTAGTCCGTCCAGTCCGTGGCGTGCGCGAGCGCCCGGCGCACCGCCACCCCGATCCCCTCGGTGGTCAGCCCGAACATCTCGGTGCCCGGCGGCAGCGCCTGGTCGATGCGGGCCGCGAGACCGGCGGCGTCCGTGTCGGCCGGCGCGCCCTCCAGAGCCCGGTCGATCGCCAGGATCGCCTCGTCGGGTTCGAGGAAGAAGTCGCCCGCGACCCGGACCCGGCGCAGCACACCGTCCGCCACGTCGAGATCGACGACCACCAGCTTGCCGCCCGGGACCTTGTACTCGCCGTGCACGGACCCTCCCTGGAAGTAAGGGGTGAACTCGATCAAAGCGTACTCGTGGCCCGCGGGTCGTCCGGAGGTTGTCCACAGGTCGCCGCACCGCCCCCGGAATGTCAGACGGGTGTGGTGGGATGGACGCATGACGGAACGAAGCGTGACGACGACGACACGAGACACGAGGCTGACCACGGACGACTTCCTGGACCGGCTGCTCGCCGGTGACACCACCGCGGTGGAGGAGGCCGTCCGCAAGGCGGCCGCCACCGAGATCATGCCGCGCTTCCGGCAGCTCGACGCCGCCGAGATCGTGGAGAAGAACGGGCCGCACGACCTGGTCACCGTGGCCGACCGGGCCGCCGAGACCCAGCTGACCGCCGCCCTCACCGCCCTGCTGCCCGGCTCGGTGGTGGTCGGCGAGGAGGCCGTGCACGCCGACCCCTCGATATACGAGGCGCTGAAGGGCGACGCGCCCGTGTGGATCGTCGACCCGGTGGACGGCACCCGCCAGTTCGTCCGCGGCGAGGCCGGATTCTGCACCCTGGTCGCCCTCGCCCGGCACGGCGAGATCCTCGCCTCCTGGACGTACGCCCCCGCCCTGGAGGAGTTCGCCGTCGCGGTGCGCGGCCGCGGCGCCACCCTGAACGGCGCGCCGATACGGTCCGGGGCGCCCGCCCCCGGCGCGGTCCTGGAGGTCGCCACCTCCCACCCCGACTACACCACCCCGGACCAGAAGCGCGCCCTGCTCGGCCTGCGCACCGAGGGCGTCGACCCGCGCCCGTGCGGGTCGGCGGGCCTGGAGTACCTGGCCGTCGCCCGGGGCGAGCTCGATGGGATCGCCTTTTCTTGGGAGTACGCCTGGGATCACGCGGCGGGGCTGCTCCTCGTCGAGGAGGCCGGCGGCACGGATCTGACCGTGACCGGCGAGCGCTTCCGGATCGCCGGTGGTAACGCCCTGCCGTTCACGGCGGCCCGCGACGCGGCCACCGCCGACCGGATCCGGTCACTCCTCCAGGCCGGGTAAGTCCCGTACCAGGCCGGGAATATGCTGGATTCCTCGGCCGGCCGACGAAGGAGTCCAAGGTGCCGTCGATGCTCGATGCCGTCGTCGTGGGGGCGGGGCCCAACGGACTGACCGCAGCCGTGGAGCTCGCCCGGCGCGGCTTCTCGGTCGCCGTGTTCGAGGCGAAGCCGACGGTCGGCGGGGGCGCCCGCACCGAGGAACTCACCCTGCCCGGCTTCCGCCACGACCCCTGCTCGGCCGTGCACCCCCTCGGCATCGGCTCGCCGGTCTTCCGCACCATGCCGCTGGCCCGCCACGGCCTGGAGTGGCTGCACCCCGAACTGCCCCTGGCCCACCCCTGGGACGACGGCACCGCGGCCGTCCTCTCCCGTTCGGTCGCCGAGACCGCGGCCTCCTTCGGCCCGCGCGACGCCGGCACCTACCGGCGGCTGGTCGCGCCCTTCCTCGGCAAGTGGGAGGGCCTGGCCCGGGACTTCATGCAGCTGCCGCTCACCACGCTGCCCCGCGACCCGGTCACCCTCGCCCGGTTCGGCCTCGCCGGGCTGCCACCGTCGACCTGGCTGATGCGCCGCTTCCACGACGAGAAGGCGCGCGGTCTGTTCGCCGGTCTCGTCGGCCATGTCATCGCCCCGCTCGGCGGCTTCGCCACCGGCGCCGTCGGCCTGGTCTTCGCGCTCGCCGCGCACGCGGTCGGCTGGCCGCTGCCCCGGGGCGGCTCCCAGTCGATCTCCGACGCCCTCGCCGCGTATCTGAAGGAGCTCGGCGGCGCCGTCCACACCGACTTCGAGGTCAAACGGCTCGACGACCTGCCGCCGGCCCGCGCCTATGTCTTCGACACCTCGCCCACCGCCCTCGCCCGGATCGCCGGGCTCGGCGCGGCCTACGACGGCTACCGCTACGGCGCCGCCGCGTTCAAGATCGACTATGCCCTGTCCGGGCCCGTGCCCTGGACCAGCGAGGCCGCCCGCCGGGCCGGCACCGTGCAGATCGGCCCCACCATGGGCGAGATCGGCACGGCCCTCCACCAGGTCGCCGGCGGCACGGCCCCCGACACCCCGTTCCTGATCACCGCCCAGCCCAGCCTGGTCGACCCCGGCCGCGCCCCCGAGGGCAAGCAGGTCTTCTGGGCCTACGGCCATGTCCCCAACGGCTGGCGCGGCGACCTCACCGACGCCATCGAGCGGCAGATCGAGCGCTTCGCGCCCGGCTTCCGCGACCTCGTCCTGGCCCGCGCCACCGCCGGACCGCCCGAACTCGCCGACCGCAACGCCAACTACGTCGGCGGCGACATCGCCTGCGGCGCCGCCCGCGGCCTGCAACTCGTCCTGCGCCCCAGACTGTCCCTCTTCCCCTACAACACCCCGCACCCGGCGGTCTTCCTCTGCTCCTCCGCCACCCCGCCCGGCCCCGGCGTCCACGGCATGTCCGGCCACAACGCCGCCAAGGCCGTCTGGCGCCGGCTGCGCACCCCCACAGCGCGCTGAGGGCCTGCGCCTGGCCCGAAACCGGGGTGTCCCGGCGGCCCGACGGCGCGAGGATGGATTCATGAGCACCCGATCCGGCCCGTCCGGCCAGACAGACCGACCCGCCATCGTCCTCGTCCGCGGCGACATCACCGCGCAGGACGCGGACGTCATCGTCAACGCCGCCAACTCCTCGCTCCTCGGCGGCGGCGGAGTCGACGGCGCGATCCACCGCAAGGGCGGCCCCGCGATCCTCGACGCCTGCCGCACGCTCCGCGCCGGCCACTACGGCGGCGGGCTCCCCACCGGCCAGGCCGTCGCCACCACCGCCGGAAACCTCGCCGCCCGCTGGGTCGTCCACACCGTCGGGCCGGTGCACAGCACCCAGGAGGACCGCTCCGCGCTGCTCGCCTCCTGCTACCGCGAGTCGCTCCGCGTCGCCGCCGCACTCGGCGCCGAGACCGTCGCCTTCCCCGCGATCTCCACCGGGATCTACGGCTGGCCCATGGGCGACGGGGCCCGCATCGCCGTCCGCACCGTGCGGCAGGAGGCCACGGCACCCGTGCGCGAGGTGCGGTTCGTGCTGTTCGACCAGGCGGCCTACGAGATCTTCGCCGAGGCGCTCGCGGCGGACGGCACCACCCCACGTTGATGTCGTTTTCCCGCCAGCCCGGGCCGCCGACGATCACCGATCCTTGAGGCATGCACACCGACACCGAGCGCTGCGTGCGGGCCGTCCAGTCGAAGGACGCCCGTTTCGACGGCGTGTTCTTCACCGCCGTCCGGACCACTCGGATCTACTGCCGGCCCAGCTGCCCCGGCGTACCGCCCAAGCCCCAGAACATGGAGTTCCACCCGAGCGCCGCGTCCTGCCAGCGGGCCGGCTTCCGCGCCTGCAAGCGCTGCCGGCCCGACACCAGCCCCGGCTCGCCCGCCTGGCACGCCCGGGCCGACGCCGTCGCCCGCGCCGTACGCCTCATCCAGGACGGGCTCGTCGACCGCGAGGGCGTCCCCGGGCTCGCCGCCCGCCTCGGCTACTCCACCCGCCAGATCGAACGCCAGCTGCTCGCCGAACTCGGCGCCGGACCGCTCGCCCTCGCCCGCGCCCAGCGCGCCCAGACCGCCCGGCTGCTCATCGAGACCACCCCGCTGCCCATGGCCGAGATCGCCTTCGCCGCCGGCTTCGCCTCGATCCGCACCTTCAACGACACCGTCCGCGAGGTCTTCGCGCTCACCCCCGGCGAACTGCGCGCCCGCGCCGCCCGCTCCCGTGCAGCCCGCTCCCGTACCGCGCCCGCCGCAGCTCCCACCGCCACCCCCGGCGCGATCACCCTCCGGCTGCCGTTCCGCGCCCCGCTCGAACCCTCCAACCTCTTCGGCCACCTCGCCGCCACCGCCGTCCCCGGCGTCGAGGAATGGCGCGACGGCGCCTACCGCAGAACACTCGCCCTGCCGTACGGCTACGGCATCGTCGCCCTCGCCCCGCGCCCCGACCATGTGCAGTGCCGGCTCTCGCTGACCGACCCGCGCGACCTCACCCACGCCATCAGCCGCTGCCGCCGGCTGCTCGATCTCGACGCCGACCCCGTCGCCGTCGACGAGCAGCTGCGCACCGACCCGCTGCTCGCGCCGCTCGTCGACGCCGCGCCCGGCCGGCGGGTGCCCCGTACCGTCGACGCCGCCGAGTTCGCCGTACGGGCGGTGCTCGGCCAGCAGGTGTCCACCGCCGCCGCCCGTACCCACGCGGCGCGGCTCGTCACCGCGCACGGCGTCCCCGTCGACGACCCCGAGGGCGGCCTCACCCACCTCTTCCCGACCCCCGACGCGCTCGCTGGGCTCGACCCCGAGACCCTCGCGCTGCCCCGCAGCCGCCGCACCACCCTGCTCACCCTCGTCACCGCCCTCGCCGACGGCAGCCTCGCCCTCGGCCCCGAGAGCGACTGGACCGAGGCCCGCGAACGGCTGCGCGCCCTGCCCGGCTTCGGTCCCTGGACCACCGAGGTCATCGCCATGCGGGCGCTCGGCGACCCCGACGCCTTCCTCCCCGGCGACCTCGGCATCCGGCGCGCCGCCGAGGGCCTCGGCCTGCCCGCCGCCCCGGCCGCGCTCACTGCCCGCGCCGCCCGCTGGCGGCCCTGGCGCGCCTACGCCGTCCAGTACCTGTGGGCCACCGACAGCCACCCGATCAACCACCTGCCCGCGTAAGGAAGTTCCGCCATGCCACCCACCGTCCGGCACACGGTCGTGGACAGCCCCTACGACCTGCTGACCCTGGTCGCCGTCGACGGCGTCCTCAGCCGTATGTACATGACCGACCAGCGGCACCGCCCGCCGGAGGAGACCTTCGGTGAGCCCGACCCGCGCCCCTTCACCGAGGCGGTCCGCCAGCTCGACGCGTACTTCGCGGGCGAACTCACCGAGTTCGACCTGCCGTTGAACCTCACCGGCACCCCGTTCCAGCTGCGCGTCTGGGAACAGCTCCGGCTCATCCCGTACGGGGAGACCCGGACCTACGGCGAACTCGCCGAGGCCCTCGGCAGCCCCGGCGCCTCCCGCGCGGTCGGCCTCGCCAACGGCAAGAACCCGGTCACCATCATCGTCCCCTGCCACCGGGTGATCGGCTCCGGCGGCAGCCTCACCGGCTACGGCGGCGGCCTCGACCGCAAGAAGCGGCTGCTCGCCTTCGAAGCGGGCGCCGGCGAGCCCGACGCCCTCTTCCCGATCTGGTGATCAGCGCAGCCGGTCGATCAGCGCGGGCAGCGCCGTGCCGATCGGCTCGCGCACGATCTCGTGCGCGACCGGGTCGTACGGCGTGGGCTCGGCGTTCACGATGATCAGGCGGGCCCCGTTCTCGGCCGCGATCCCCGCGAGCGAGGCCGCCGGCTGCACCTGGAGGCTGGTGCCGACCGCGATGAACACCTCCGCGGCCTTCGCGATGGACATCGCGTTGCCGAGCACCACCGGGTCGAGCCGCTCGCCGAACATCACCGTCGCCGACTTCAGGATCCCGCCGCACGCCCGGCACGCCGGGTCGTCCTCACCGGCCTCCACCCGCGCGAGCGCCTCCGCCATCGACGACCGCGCGTGGCACGCCGTGCACACCACCGCCCGCGCCGAGCCGTGCAGTTCGAGCACCTTCCGCTCGGGCATCCCCGCGGCCTGGTGCAGTCCGTCGATGTTCTGCGTGATCACCCGCAGCGCGTGCCCGCTCCTCTCGAACGCGGCGACCGCGCGGTGCGCCGCGTTCGGCTCGGCGGCGAGCACCGGCCCGTCCTTCCGCATCAGCCACGAACGGCGCCGGATCTCCGGGTCGGCCATGTACGGCCCGTAGGTGACGAGCCGCTCCGCCTCGGGGTCACGCGTCCACATCCCGTTCGGCCCCCGGTAGTCGGGAATCCCCGAGTCCGTCGAGATGCCTGCCCCGCTGAGAATCGCCACCATGGTCATGCCGCGAGCGTAGGCAGGACGGAAGCCCGCCCGCGAGCGAATTCACCGCCGCGGGCCGGGACCGCCCGCGCCGGGCCCCGCGCCGGGACCGCCCGCGCCGGGCCCCGCGCCGGGACCGCCCGCGCCGGGCCCTGCCCCGGGCCCGGTTCACCGTGACCGCCTGCCGTCATCCCGTCAGCGTGGCCAGTCGCGCCGTCCGCTCCGCCAGTTCGCTGATCCGTGCCCCGTCGAAGCCCGCCACCGCGCTGTGCACCCGGTCCCGGAGCGGTTCCGACCACTGCGGCGGGATCGCCGCCGCGCCGCACAGGACGCCGGCCACCGAGCCCGCCGTCGCGCCGTTGGAGTCGGTGTCCAGGCCGCCGCGCACGGTGAGCGCCAGGGTGCGGGTGAAGTCGCCCTCGCCGTACAGGAGTCCGGCGGTGAGGACCGCCGCGTTCGGGACCGTGTGGATCCAGCCGAGCGCCCCGGTCTCACGGCGCAGCTCGGCGAGTGCCTCGGACCAGTCCACGCCCGCCTCGTGCAGCGCCATGGTGTGCCGTACGGTGCGGGCCAGCCTGCATCCCGGCGGGACGTGCTCCAGAGCGGCTTCCAGCGCCGTGCGGGCGTCGGGGGCGGTGAAGGCGGCGGCGACCAGGGCGGCCGCCCACATCGCGCCGTACACCCCGTTCCCGGTGTGCGACAGGACCGCGTCGCGGCGGGCGAGTCCGGCCGCGCGCCGCGGATCGCCGGGCGACGTCCAGCCGTACACGTCCGCCCGGATCAGCGCGCCGATCCACTCCTGGTACGGATTGTCGTAGGTGGCGGTCAGCGGCGGCTTCAGGCCGTTCGCGAGGTTCCGGTAGGCGACCCGCTCCGCCGTGAACGTCTGCAGATACGGCAGCCGCAGCAGCCACAGCTCGCCGACCTGCTCGGTGCTGAAGTCGAAGCCGCGGGTTTCGAGCAGGTGCAGTCCCAGGATCGAGTAGTCCACGTCGTCGTCCCGGCAGCTGCCGTTGATCCGGCCGCGCACGCACTGCGGCCACTCCGGCCGCAGCTCGAAGCCGTCCGCGCCGGCCGCGGGCGGCGGCGGGAGGTAGTCGGTGAGCGGCAGCGCGTCGGTCAGCCGCAGATAGGCGTCTATCCGCTCGGGTGTCCAGTGGTCGCCGCTCTCGACCGGTTTGCCGAGCATGTTCCCGGCGATCCGCCCGGTCCAGCCGCCGAGGACCCGGTCGGCGAGTTCGCTGTGCTTGAGCCGGCTCATGATTCCGGTCTAGCCGACGGGAGGGCCGGGCGCGCGGCGACCCGCCCCCTTGTCCCGCCTTTGCTCGCTCCCTGTCGCCGTTTTGATCGATCAATTCGGTGCTCCCGTGACCCTCTATGGTGCGGAATACCGGCATATCAGGGGGTGGCCTGCGCTCTCGCGATACGGATAAGGTCGGCCCTGGCGCGACTGCCTGTTCGAAAGCAAGGGATGCAAGGTGACGGACGGAGCAGTTTCTGTGGTCGCACGCGTGCTCGTCGCGGCCGACAAGTTCAAGGGTTCGCTCACGGCCGTGCAGGTCGCGGAGCGGGTCACAGCGGGGCTGCGACGGGTCGTCCCGGACCTGCGGGTGGAGACGCTGCCCGTCGCGGACGGCGGCGACGGCACCGTGGCCGCGGCGGTGGCGGCCGGGTTCGAACGGCGCGAGGTCACCGTGACCGGGCCCCTCGGCGAGCCCGTCACCGCGGCGTACGCGCTGCGCGGCACCACCGCGGTGGTGGAGATGGCGGAGGCCTCCGGCCTCCAGCTCCTGCCCGCCGGCGTCTTCGCGCCGCTCACCGCCACCACGTACGGCTCCGGCGAGCTGCTGCGCGCCGCGGTCGACGCGGGCGCCACGACGCTCGTCTTCGGCGTCGGCGGCAGCGCCACCACCGACGGCGGCGCCGGCATGCTGGCCGCGCTCGGCGCGGTGTTCCTGGACGCGGAGGGCGCGCCGGTCGGCCCGGGCGGCGGCGCCCTGGCGAACCTGGCCTCCGCGGACCTGTCGGGCATCGACCCGCGCTTCGCCGGCGTCGACTTCGTCCTCGCCAGTGACGTGGACAACCCGCTCACCGGCCCGAAGGGCTGCGCGGCGGTGTACGGCCCGCAGAAGGGCGCGAGCCCCGAGGACGTCGAGACGCTCGACGCGGCCCTCGCGCACTACGCGCAGGTCCTGGAGAAGGCCATCGGCCCCCGGGCCGCCGAGCTCGCCGCCTCCCCGGGCGCGGGCGGCGCGGGCGGCATCGGCTACGGCGCGCTGCTGCTCGGTGCGAGCTTCCGACCCGGCATCGAGCTGATGCTGGAGGTCCTCGGCTTCGCCCCGGCCCTGGAGCGCGCCACCCTGGTCATCACCGGCGAGGGCTCCCTCGACGAGCAGACCCTCCACGGCAAGGCCCCGGCGGGCGTCGCCGCGGCCGCCCGCGCGGCCGGCAAGGAGGTCGTCGCGGTCTGCGGCCGCCTCGCCCTCCCGCCCGAGGCCCTCGGCGCGGCGGGCATCCGCCGCGCCTACCCGCTGAGCGCCCTGGAACCCGACCCGTCCAAGTCCATCCCGCACGCGGGCCCCCTGCTCGAAGAGGTCGCGTCCCACATCGCGCGGGACTTCCTGCTGTAGGGCGCAAGCCCAGGCGTCCGGGGCCGGCCCCGGACCGGCCCTGGCACCCGGCGTCTGCCTCCGGCCCGCTGCCGCCGGCTACCCGGCCCCGGCACCTGGCGCCGCGCTCGGCCCCCTGGCCCCGGGCCGCTGGCGCCGGCTCCGGACCCTGACCTCTGGGCCCTGGACCCCGACCTTGACCTCTGGCCCCGGGCCCTGTCCACGGGCTCGGCCCCCTGGCCCCGGCCCGCCCGGCCTTGGCCCCGGGCCTGGGTCCGGGCTCTGGGCTTCAGACCCCGGCCCTGGCCCCGGGTCCCGGCCCTGGCTTGGGCCTCGGGCTCCGCCCCGGACCCAGCCCCCGGCCTCGGGCCACAGCGCCCGGCTCGTTTCCCCGGCCCCGGCCCCCCCTCACCGGACCGTCCGCTCCCGCACCGGCTCGCCCGTGTGCGGGTCCAACAGGACCGTCGTCACCTCGCTTCCGTTCCGTACGATGCGCAGCTCGTCCGGGCCGCGCCAGGTGATCTCGGCGTGGGCGTAGTCCTCGGGTGCGCCCCGGAAGGTGGTGGCGGGCCAGGAGTGGGCGGCGAGGCCGGAGCCGGCGACGACCGTGACGCGCCAGGGCGGGTCGATCGCGTTCGGGCCGGACTCGACCACGACCCGGCGGTCCACACCGGCGGGCGCCGGGACCAGGCCGATCTCGTCCCAGCTTGCGCCGGTCCGCGCGAGCGGTACGGCGGCGAGCGCGGCGCCCGCGCACAGCACGAGGACCGGCACCCGTACCGCCACCTGGCGGGTCAGCAGCCAGACGGCCGGGGCCAGGAGTACGGCGGTGGCGAGGAGGAAGGGCCAGAGGTGCGCGAACACGGTGAGCAGGACGAGCAGCCTGCTCGACTCGGCGGCCCGGGACCCCAGGGGGTACGCCACCGCCGTGAGGACCGCGGCCGCGAGGAGGACGCCGCCCGGAAGGCGGCTGCGGCGGCGTAACACATACCTGTGCGTCGTCATCGTCACGCGCGCCACCCTGGCAGAGCCGCCCCACGGCGCGCGGGCCGGCCGCGAAAGCTTCGCCCGGGCTTCAGCCCCTCGCCGGGCGTACGCAGACGAAAGGGCCCCGGACGCGACAAGCATCCGGGGCCCTTTCACAAGCCGGTACCGCTACCGCAGCTGCGCGGCCTCCGCCTGGCGCGCCTCGCGGCTCTCGCGCCGGTTGTCGCGGAAGGTGTTCACTCGCCTGGCCGTCGCGAAGAGGGGGATCACGGCGCCCAGGACCACCTGGAGGGCGCACCCGGCCTGGAGCAGGAACTGGCCGCCCGGCGCGTCGAACGCCCAGGCCGCGAGCATCGCCATCGCTCCGACGATCCAGCTGAGCATCGCCACCGCGAGGACACCCCGCGGCTTCGGGTACTCGACCCGGCTCACCATCAGCCACGCCGTGCCGATGATCGCCAGCAGGGTCGGGATGAACGGCAGCTCAAGCAGGATGATCGACACGACCGTCAGCGCGCCGAACGGGCTCGGCATGCCCTGGAACATGCCGTCCTTCATCGTCACGCACGAGAACCGCGCGAGCCTCAGCACCACCGCGAGCAGCACCACGATCGCGGCCACCGCCGAGACCTTCTGGTGGGCGTCGTCCGCGACCATGCCGTACACGAGCACGAAGTACGCCGGCGCCAGGCCGAAGCTGATCAGGTCCGACAGGTTGTCGAGCTCGGCGCCCATCGGCGAGCTGCGCAGCTTGCGCGCCACGATGCCGTCGAAGAGGTCGAAGATCGCCGCTCCGAGCATCAGGATCACGGCCGTCGCGGCGGAGTGCCGCGCCATGCCGGTCTCCACCCCGCTGCCGGTGAGGTGCGGGATGAGGATGCCGGTGGTGGTGAAGTACACCGCCATGAAGCCGCACGTGGCGTTACCGAGCGTGAGGGCGTCCGCTATGGACAGCCTCAGCGACAGCGGCATCTCCTCGGCGTCGTCGGCGTCCGCCTCCGACTCGGCGACCCAGTCGGCCGCCCGTGTGTCGGGATCAATCACGGTCAATGCGAGTCACCCCCGCAGTCGTGGGCTGACCGACCTCGACCGCGACCTCGACACCCTCCGGGAGGTAGATGTCGACCCGCGATCCGAAGCGGATCAGTCCGATCCGGTCACCCTGCTCGACCTTCGTCCCCTGCGGGATGTACGGCACGATCCGCCGGGCCACGGCGCCGGCGATCTGCACCATCTCGATGTCACCGAGCTCGGTGTCGAAGTGCCAGACAACGCGCTCGTTGTTCTCGCTCTCCTTGTTGAACGCCGGCACGAAGCCGCCGGGGACGTGCTCCACGGACGTCACCGTGCCGGCCAGCGGCGCGCGGTTGACGTGGACGTTCAGCGGGCTCATGAAGATGGCGACGCGGGTGCGTCCGTCCTTCCACGGCATGATGCTCTGCACCACGCCGTCGGCGGGCGAGATGACCCGGCCCTGAGCGATCTCGCGCTCGGGGTCGCGGAAGAACCACAGCATGCCGGCCGCGAGAGCGGTGGCCGGCACGGCGATGGCCTTGGCACGCGTCGACCTGCGCGAGCGCGCGAGGCTCAGCGCCGCGGTGGCGACGGTCGGCAGAAGCCACGGCGATGCTCCGCGAGCGATGCGGACGCCCTTGAGGCGGTCGCGGTGTGCAGAGGTTTGGCTGTGGGGCATGGATGACCTTCGTAGCGGATGATGCCGCGCTTACAACGGGGGACGGCGGCTTTGCGGCGATGCTATCGGTTGCGGGCCGCAACTGGGCAAGCCAGAAGCCGAGTCGGCGGCCGGAAGACGAACACGGGGTGTGATCTTCTTCGCGGCCAAACCGACCCAAATCCGACAATCAACCCTGGAATCGGTATTCCTCGAGCAGCCGTCGACCGATGATCATTTTCTGGATCTCGGCGGTACCTTCACCGATGAGCAGCATCGGGGCCTCGCGGTAGAGGCGCTCGATCTCGTACTCCTTCGAGAACCCGTAGCCACCGTGAATACGGAAGGCATCCTCGACGACCTCCTTGCAGTATTCGGAGGCGAGGTACTTCGCCATCCCTGCTTCGAGGTCGTTTCGTTCCCCGGAGTCCTTTTTGCGTGCTGCGTTCACCATCATGGCATGAGCGGCCTCGACCTTGGTAGCCATCTCGGCGAGCTTGAACTGGATCGCCTGGTGCTGGGCGATCGCCTTGCCGAAAGTGTGACGCTGCTGGGCATACTGGACGCCGAGTTCGAAAGCACGCTGCGCGACACCGCAACCACGGGCCGCCACATTGACGCGGCCGACCTCCACGCCGTCCATCATTTGGTAAAACCCTCGGCCGGTGACCCCGCCGAGGACCCGATTGGCCGGAATGCGCAGTCCGTCCATGATGAGTTCGGTGGTGTCGACCCCCTTGTAACCCATCTTCTCGATCTTGCCGGGAATGGTGAGGCCGGGGCGGACCTCTCCGAAGCCGGGCTCCTTCTCGACGAGGAAGGTCGTCATCGACTTGTGCGGGGCGGTGCCCTCGGGGTGTCCTTCGTCACTTCGGACGAGAACGGCGACCAGCGTTGACGTGCCGCCGTTCGTCAGCCACATCTTCTGGCCGTTGAGGACGTACTCGTCGCCGTCCTTGACCGCCTTCGAGGTGATCGCCGACACGTCCGAGCCGAGACCCGGCTCCGACATCGAGAACGCGCCGCGCGTCTCGCCGGCCGCCATCCGCGGAAGGAAGTAGTCCTTCTGCTCCTGCGTGCCGTGCTGCTTCAGCATGTACGCCACGATGAAGTGGGTGTTGATGATGCCGGACACCGACATCCAGCCGCGCGCGATCTCCTCCACGCACAGCGCGTAGGTGAGCAGCGACTCACCCAGGCCCCCGTACTCCTCGGGGATCATCAGACCGAAGACGCCGAGCTCCTTCAGCCCGTCCACGATCTGCTGCGGGTACTCGTCGCGGTGCTCGAGCTCCGTCGCGACCGGGATGATCTCCTTGTCGACGAAGTCGCGGACGGTGGAGAGGATCTCCTGCTGGACGTCGGTCAGACCGTGGGTCTGGGCGAGTCGCGCCATGACTACTTCCCCTGTTCCTTCAGCTCGGGGCGGCCGGGCTGCTCGCCGCCGCGCGCGTCGATGTACTCGGCGGTCGGGACCATCACCTTGCGGCGGAAGACGCACACCAGGGTGCCGTCCTGCTTGTAGCCCTTGGTCTCGACGTAGACGATGCCGCGGTCGCTCTTCGACTTCGACGGCGTCTTGTCGAGGACCGTGGTCTCGCCGTAGATGGTGTCGCCGTGGAAGGTCGGCGCCACGTGACGCAGCGACTCGATCTCCAGGTTGGCGATGGCCTTGCCGGAGACGTCCGGCACGGACATGCCGAGCAGCAGCGAGTAGATGTAGTTGCCGACGACGACGTTCTTCTTGAAGTCCGTCGTGTTCTCCGCGTAATTCACGTCCATGTGAAGCGGGTGGTGGTTCATCGTCAGCAGACAGAAGAGGTGGTCGTCGTACTCGGTGACCGTCTTCCCGGGCCAGTGCTTGTAGACGGCGCCGATCTCGAACTCTTCGTAGGTGCGGCCGAACTGCATGGTGCTACGCCTCCGGGATCTCGAACTTGGTGGTGCGCTGCATGCCGGCGGCGCGGCCCTTGCCGGAGATGACCAGGGCCATCTTGCGGGAGGCCTCGTCGATCATCTCGTCGCCGAGCATCGCGGAGCCCTTCTTGCCGCCGGCCTCGGACGTGTAGTAGTCGTACGCGTCCAGGATCAGCTCGGCGTGGTCGTAGTCCTCCTGCGAGGGCGAGAAGATCTCGTTCGCGGCGGCGACCTGGTCCGGGTGCAGCACCCACTTGCCGTCGAAGCCGAGGGCGGCCGAGCGGCGGGCGACCTCGCGGTAGCCCTCCGGGTTGCGGATCTGCAGGTACGGGCCGTCGATCGCCTGCAGGTTGTTGGCGCGGGCGGCCATCAGGATGCTCATCAGGATGTGGTGGTAGGCGTCCGCCGGGTAGCCGGGCGGCTGCTCGCCGACGACCAGCGACTTCATGTTGATGGAGGCCATGAAGTCGGCCGGGCCGAAGATGATCGTCTCGACGCGCGGCGAGGCCTGCGCGATCGCGTTGACGTTGTTCAGGCCCTGGGCGTTCTCGATCTGCGCCTCGATGCCGATCTTGCCGACCTCGAAGCCCATGGTCTTCTCGATCTGGGTGAGCAGCAGGTCGAGCGCGACGATCTGCTCGGCGTTCTGCACCTTCGGCAGCATGATGCAGTCGAGGTTCTGGCCGGCGCCCTCGACGACCGTGACCACGTCGCGGTACGTCCAGTGGGTCGTCCAGTCGTTGACGCGGACCACGCGGGTCTTGCCGGTCCAGTCGCCCTCGTTGAGGAACTTCACGATGGTGTGCCGGGCGTCCGGCTTGGCCAGCGGCGCGCAGGCGTCCTCCAGGTCCAGGAAGACCTGGTCGGCCGGGAGGCCCTGGGCCTTCTCCAGGAAGCGCGGGTTCGAGCCGGGCACCGCGAGGCAGGAGCGGCGCGGGCGCAGCCGGTTCAGGGGCGTGCTGCTGGTCATGCGGGGACCTCCGTACTTTCAAGGGGGCTGAGCTTGTTCGCTGTGCGGATCTCGTCGACGATACGGCCGATGATCCCGGTGATGCCGAAGTCCTTCGGGGTGAACACGGCGGCGACGCCGGCCGCCCGCAGCTCCTCGGCGTCGGCGTTCGGGATGATCCCGCCGACGACGACCGGGATGTCGGCCGCGCCCGCCGTCCTCAGGCGGTCGAGGACGTCCGGCACGAGCTGGGCGTGCGATCCGGACAGGATCGACAGGCCGACCGCGTGCACATCCTCCTCGACGGCCGCGTCCACGATCTGCTCGGGGGTCAGCCGGATGCCCTGGTAGACCACCTCGAACCCGGCGTCGCGGGCCCGTACGGCGATCTGCTCGGCGCCGTTGGAGTGCCCGTCCAGGCCCGGCTTGCCGACCAGGAAGCGCAGCTTGCCGACACCCAGGTCCGCCGCCGTGCGGTCCACCTTGCGGCGCACCTCGGCGAGCGGGGAGCCCTCCTCGGCCGGGACGGCCACGGGGGCGGAGGAGACACCGGTCGGGGCCCGGAACTCGCCGAACACCTCGCGCAGCGCCCCGGCCCACTCGCCGGTGGTGACACCCGCGCGGGCGCACTCCAGGGTGGCCTCCATGAGGTTGCCGGTGCCCTTCGCGGCCTCCTTCAGCCGCTCCAGGGCCTTGCACGGCCGCGGGTGGTTGAAGGGCGGCTGGTAGCGGGTGTCGCGCCAGGTGCCGAGCGCGGACACGACGCGGGCCTCGACGGCCGGGTCGACCGTCTGGATCGCGGTGTCCAGGTCGGCGGTGAGCGGGTTGGGCTCGGTCGTCTCGAAGATGTTGACGCCGATGATCTTCTCCTCGCCCGACTCGATGCGGGCGCGCCGCTCGGCGTGCGAGGAGACCAACTGCGCCTTGAGGTAGCCGGACTCGACGGCGGCCATCGCGCCGCCCATCTCCTGGATCCGCTCGATCTCGGCCGTGCACTCGGCGACCAGGGCGTCCACCTTGGCCTCGATGACGTGCGAGCCGGCGAAGATGTCCTCGTACTCGAGCAGGTCGGACTCGTGGGCGAGCACCTGCTGGATACGGAGCGACCACTGCTGGTCCCAGGGGCGCGGCAGGCCGAGCGCCTCGTTCCAGGCCGGCAGCTGGACGGCACGCGCGCGTGCGTCCTTCGACAGCGTCACGGCCAGCATCTCCAGGACGATGCGCTGGACGTTGTTCTCCGGCTGGGCCTCGGTCAGGCCGAGCGAGTTGACCTGGACGCCGTAGCGGAAGCGGCGCTGCTTGGCGTCCTCGATGCCGTACCGCTCACGGGTGATGGTGTCCCAGATGCGGCCGAAGGCGCGCATCTTGCACATCTCCTCGATGAACCGGACGCCGGCGTTCACGAAGAACGAGATACGGGCGACGACCTCGCCGAACCGCTCCTCGGGGACCTGTCCGGAGTCGCGGACGGCGTCGAGGACCGCGATGGCGGTCGACATGGCGTACGCGATCTCCTGGACCGGCGTGGCCCCGGCCTCCTGCAGGTGGTAGCTGCAGATGTTGATCGGGTTCCACTTCGGGATGTGGTTGACCGTGTACGCGATCATGTCGGTCGTGAGGCGGAGCGAGGGGCCGGGCGGGAAGACGTGCGTCCCGCGCGACAGGTACTCCTTCACGATGTCGTTCTGGGTGGTGCCCTGGAGCTTGGTGATGTCCGCGCCCTGCTCCTCGGCCACCACCTGGTAGAGCGCCAGGAGCCACATGGCGGTGGCGTTGATGGTCATGGAGGTGTTCATCTGCTCCAGGGGGATGTCCTGGAACAGCCGCCGCATGTCACCGAGGTGCGAGACGGGCACCCCGACCCGGCCGACCTCGCCGCGGGCGAGGACGTGGTCGGGGTCGTAGCCGGTCTGCGTGGGCAGGTCGAACGCGACCGAGAGGCCGGTCTGGCCCTTGGCGAGGTTCCGCCGGTAGAGCTCGTTCGACGCCTCGGCGGTCGAGTGACCGGCGTACGTCCGCATGAGCCACGGCCGGTCCTTCTGCCGCTCGCCCTTCTGGCGCTCTGTCATCTGTGGTCCCTGGGTCAGATGTTACGGAAGCGGTTGATGGCGTCGATGTGCTGGGCGCGCAGCTCCTCGTCGCGGACGCCGAGGCCCTCCTGGGGCGCGAGGGCGAGCACGCCGACCTTGCCCTGGTGCAGGTTGCGGTGCACGTCGTACGCGGCCTGGCCGGTCTCCTCCAGGGAGTAGACCTTCGAGAGCGTCGGGTGGATCTTGCCCTTGGCGACCAGGCGGTTGGCCTCCCACGCCTCGCGGTAGTTGGCGAAGTGCGAGCCGATGATCTTCTTCAGCGACATCCACAGGTAGCGGTTGTCGTACTCGTGCTTGTAGCCCGACGTCGAGGCGCAGGTGACGATGGTGCCGCCCCTCCGGGTGACGTAGACGCTGGCGCCGAAGGTCTCGCGGCCCGGGTGCTCGAAGACGATGTCCACGTCCTCGCCGCCGGTCAGCTCGCGGATCTTGCCGCCGAAGCGCTTCCACTCGCGCGGGTCCTGGTTCTGCTCGTCCTTCCAGAACTTGTAGCCCTCGGCGTTGCGGTCGATGACCGCCTCCGCGCCCATGGAGCGGCAGATCGCGGCCTTCTCCGGGGAGGAGACGACGCAGATCGGGTTGGCGCCGCCGGCCAGGGCGAACTGGGTGGCGTACGAGCCGAGGCCGCCGCTCGCGCCCCAGATGAGCACGTTGTCGCCCTGCTTCATGCCGGCGCCGTTGCGGGAGACCAGCTGGCGGTACGCGGTGGAGTTCACCAGGCCGGGCGCCGCCGCCTCCTCCCAGCTGAGGTGGCCGGGCTTCGGCATCAGCTGGTTGGACTTCACCAGGGCGATCTCGGCCAGGCCGCCGAAGTTGGTCTCGAAGCCCCAGATGCGCTGCTCGGGGTCGAGCATCGTGTCGTTGTGGCCGTCGGAGGACTCCAGCTCCACGCTCAGACAGTGCGCGACGACCTCGTCGCCGGGCTTCCAGGCGTTGACGCCCGGGCCGGTGCGCAGCACGACGCCCGAGAGGTCGGAGCCGATGACGTGGTACGGCAGGTCGTGGCGCTTGGTGAGCTCGGACAGGCGGCCGTAGCGCTCCAGGAAGCCGAAGGTCGACATCGGCTCGAAGATCGAGGACCACACCGAGTTGTAGTTCACGGAGCTGGCCATGACGGCGACGAGGGCCTCGCCCGGGCCGAGCTCGGGGAGGGCGACGTCGTCCAGGTGGAGCGACTTGCGCGGGTCCTTGTCGCGGCTGGCGACCCCGGCGAACATCTCCTGCTCGTCCTTGTGGACGGTCACGGCGCGGTACGACTCGGGGAGCTTGATGCTGGCGAAGTCCGCCGACGTGGAGTCGGGCGACTGGATCGCGTCCAGGATGTCCTTCACGGGATGCCTCCGGCGGTGCGGCGTCCACGGGGACGCGCTGAGGGTTACGTCGGGGTTTGGTGCTGTGGAGGTGTGCCGTCGGTTCGGCGCGGTGGAGCGGTGGCGGCGCCGTGGTGGGGCGCAGGAGGTGCCTGTGACGCAGGCGTCCGGGCGCACTCGCGGGATTGCTTGTGGGGACAGCCGGCGCACGAGGTGATCTCTGCGCGCCGGCCGCCCGGACAACATCAACGTATGGCACGCCGTGTCACCTGACAAGGCACTCCGTGCCAACAATTTCACTCAGATGCAATCTGGTGGTCACGGATGAGCGATGATCGATCGAATGGGCCCCTGAACTGGGCGGATACGGGGTGGGGAACCCGGAAACGACGAGGGCCGCCCCCGGAATCCGGGAGCGGCCCTCGTCGTGAGGTGGCCGTGAGACGGCCGTGAGGCGATGTTCAGCTCTTCTTGAGCGCCTGCTGGATCGTCCGCATGACCTCGTCCAGCGGTGCGTCCGTCCGGGCGACGGCGACCACCACGTCGCCCGTCGTGGAGGCGGTGGCGGCGGCCGGCCGGACCGTTTCGTCCGCGCCCCTGGCGCTCTCGGCGGGCACGGTGCCGGGCCGGGCGCCTATACCGCTGCCGAAGGTCTCCCGCACGATCGCGAAGGCGTGGTCCAGCTGCGCCTCCACGTCGCCCTGACCGCCGGCCCGCAGCCAGCGCCGCAGCACATGGTTGTGCGCGGTGACCACGGCGGACGCCGCCACCTCGGCGAGCAGCGGATCGTCGTTGCCGTAGTGGTGGTCGCGCTCGTCGAAGTGCCCGAGCAGATAGCGGGTGAAGAGACGCTCGTAACGGGCCACCGAGGCGATCTCGCGCTCGCGCAGCGTCGGCACCTCACGGGTGAGCCGGTAGCGCGCCACGGAGACCGAGGGCGAGCCCGCGTACATCTTCATGACCTCCTTGATGCCCCGGCACACCGTGTCCAGCGGGTGCTCGTGCGGCGAGGCGGCGTTCAGCACCGCCTCGGCGCGCACCAGGGTGTCGTCGTGGTCCGGGAAGATCGCCTCTTCCTTGGAGCGGAAGTGCCGGAAGAAGGTGCGCCGGGCCACCCCGGCGGCCGCGGCGATCTCGTCGACCGTCGTGGCCTCGTAGCCCTTGGTGGCGAAGAGCTCCATCGCCGCGGCGGCGAGCTCCCGGCGCATCTTCAGCCGCTGCGCGGCGGCACGGGTCCCCGCCGCGCTCTCCGGGGCGTCGGGCGTGGACGTGGCACGGGGTGTCTTCGCGGCCTTGGACATGTCCCGAACGTACTGCATCGGAGCGGCAGTGCGCCCAGGTGGGGGAGGGGAGCCCGGCCCGGCACCGGCGGTGCCCGGCGGGCTCAGCAGCCCTCCCCATCCCCCGTACGCTCCCGGCCGGGGCGGCTGGGGCTCAGCGGCGGGCATATTCGCGGAAGCCGCGCCCCGTCTTGCGGCCGAGGCATCCCGCGGCCACCAGGTGCTCCAGGAGCGGCGCCGGGGCCAGGCCCGGGTCGCGGAACTCGCGGTGCAGCACCTTCTCGATGGCGAGCGAGACATCGAGACCGACCACGTCGAGCAGCTCGAACGGGCCCATCGGGTAGCCGCCGCCCAGCTTCATCGCGGCGTCGATGTCGTCCAGGGTGGCGTAGTGCTCCTGGACCATCTTGACCGCGTTGTTGAGGTACGGGAAGAGCAGCGCGTTGACGATGAAGCCGGCCCGGTCGCCGCAGTCCACACCGTGCTTCCTGATCTTCTCCGTGACCTCGCGGACGGTGGCGTGGACGTCGTCGGCGGTCAGCACCGTACGGACGATCTCCACCAGCTTCATGGCGGGCGCCGGGTTGAAGAAGTGCATGCCGATGACGTCCTGCGGGCGGCTCGTCGCCTTCGCGCAGGCGACGACGGGCAGCGAGGAGGTGGTGGTGGCGAGCACCGCGCCCGGCTTGCAGATCTTGTCCAGGCGGGCGAACAGGTCCTGCTTGACCTCCAGGTCTTCGGCGACCGCCTCGACGGCCAGGTCGACCTCGGCGAAGGCGTCGAGCGAGCCGGCCGGGACGATCCGGGCCAGCGTCTCGTCGCGGGCCTCGCCGGTCATCCGGCCCTTGTCCACGGAGCGGCCCAGCGACTTGGCGATCCGGGCCTTGGCGGTGTCCGCCTTCTCCTGCGAGCGGGCGGCCAGGACGACCTCGTACCCGGCCTTCGCGAAGACCTCGGCGATGCCGGAGGCCATGGTGCCCGAACCGGCCACACCGACCGAACGGACCTCACGGCCGCCGGCGCCGGTCGCGGACTGCTGCGGGGTGAGCGCGTCGTCGACCACGGTGGCCGAGCCCGGCGCCTCGTACGTATAGAAGCCGCGGCCGGACTTGCGGCCGGTCAGACCCGCCTCGCTGAGCTGCTTGAGGATCGGGGCCGGGGCGTGCAGCCGGTCCTGCGAGGAGGCGTACATGGCCTCCAGGACCGTACGGGCGGTGTCGATGCCGATCAGGTCGAGCAGGGCCAGCGGGCCCATCGGCAGACCGCAGCCGAGCCGCATGGCGGCGTCGATGTCCTCGCGGGAGGCGTAGCGGGCCTCGTACATCGCGGCGGCCTGGTTGAGGTAGCCGAAGAGCAGCCCGTCGGCGACGAAACCGGGGCGGTCGCCGACCGCGACGGGCTCCTTGCCGAGCTCCTGGGCGAGCCGGGTGACCGCGTCCACGTGCCGCGGGTCGGTGAGCACCGAGGACACCACCTCGACCAGCTTCATCGCCTGGACCGGCGTGAAGAAGTGCAGGCCGAGCACCCGCTCCGGGTGTGCGGAGTCGGCGGCGAGCCGGGTCACCGAGAGGGCGTTGGTGCCGGTGGCGAGGATCGCGTCGGGGCGGACGATGCCGTCCAGGGCCCGGAAGACCTCGTGCTTGGTCTCGTACGACTCGGGCACGACCTCGATGACGAGGTCGGCCGCGGCGGCGGCCTGGAGGTCGGAGAAGGTACGGAACCGGGCGAGGACGTCCTGCCGCTCCTCCTCGGTGATGCGCTCGCGGGCCACCGCACGGGCGGTGGAGGCCTCCAGGGCGGCGACGGCCTGGGCGGCCGCGTTCTCGTCGGTGTCGATGCCGATGACCTCGCGGCCGGCCCGGGCGAGGACGTCGGCGATGCCCGCGCCCATGGTGCCGAGACCGACGACGGCGATGGTGGAGAGAGGGGTGTCCATCAGGGGACTCCTGAGAGGAAGAGTGACGACTGAAGGCAGTGCGCGAAAAGCGAGGCACGCGGGGGCCCGGAAAGGCGCGATGGGCCCGGAGGGCGTGCGAAAGAGGGCGACGGACTCTGTCCCGGAGTCACGCCGAAAACTGCCGAACCGAACGAACGAACACAACGGCTGCGTCACCAGGCCGTCGTGCGAAGTGCGGGGGGTGTCCCGCTCACCTGAGATTAACTGCCGGGTAACGAGCGCGCCAGTCCTCAGAAGTTGAGAAAGTGTGATCTGGATCGCGGCTACGCTCCAAAACATGGTCGAATTCGTGAATTTCGCCGAGGACCCCGAATTCTGCTCGATGATCGATCGTTTGCGGGAAGAGTTCGGGAATGCGGGCGACGAAGTCCCGGCGGCATTCGAACAACTCGCCGGGCCGCTCGGCACGGAAGAACTGCACGCCGCCCTCACCGCCCCCGGGCAGCCGCTCTGGGTCCGCGAGATCGCCGCCTTCCGGCTCGGCCTGGCCGGTGACCGGCGCGCCTTCGAGGCGCTCGTGCTGCTCCTCAACCACCGTGACCCCGCGCGCTGCGTCTCCGCCGCCCACGCCCTCACCCGCCTCGGCGACCCGCGCACCGCCCGCGCCGCCGCCGCGCTCGCCACCAACGAACTCCGCGTCGCCTACGCCCTGCTGCCGGTCCGCCTGCTCGCCTCGCTGCGCGCTCCCGAGAGCGCCCCCGCCCTCGTCACGGTCCTCCGGCGCAGGCTCGCGCCCGCCGATCCGCACTGGCGGGTCGGCCTCGCCTGCGTCGAGGGGCTCGGCGCCCTCGGCGACCCGGCGGCACGTGAGGTCCTGACCGCCGCGCTGCCGCACCCGAGGCTCGGGGAGGCGGCCCGGGAGGCCTTGCGGCGACTGTGATGTGCGTCCCGTCGGAGGCGGGCGGCGTCAGGCGGTGTGCCGGTCCTCCGGTATGGCCCGGTCCTCCGGTATCAGCGCGAACGCCTCGATCTCCACGAGGAGCGCCGGCAGCACCAGCGCGCTCACCTGGACCGCCGAGCTGGCCGGCAGCGGCAGCCGGTCGAACGCCGCGTCGCGGGCCGCGCGGATCGCGGGCATGTGCGCCATGTCCGTGACGAAGTAGGTCAGCTTCACCACGTCCTCGAATCCCGCTCCGGCCGCGGCCAGGCAGCGGCCGACGTTGGCGAAGACCTGCCGGGCCTGCGCCGCGGCGTCACCGGTGCCGACGACCTCGCCCGCGGCGTCCAGGGCGAGCTGGCCGGACACGGCCACGAACCGGCCGGTGCCCCACACGACATGGCTGAACTGCGGACTGGGCGCGAGCCCCTCGGGGGCGGCCACATGGGTCAGTTGCGTACTCATGACTCACATCCTGAACCACGCGACTGACACCCGGGACCGCCCCCGGTCGATCTGTGGAAAACTCTCCGGCCGGCCTGTCGGGACGACCGGCCGGCCGACGGCGTGGCGTGTCAGTGCACGTGACCGAGCAGGCCGTGAAGAGTGATGCCGGCCGACGGAGCCGTGCCGCGGGTCTCGGCGGCTTTCGCCGGCTCCGGTTCCGGGAGGGTGTCGCAGACCGCGTCCGCCTCGGCGCCGTCCGCGCCGCGCGGGACCTTGCCGGTGGAGAGGTACGTGGCGAGGTGCTCGTCCATGCAGTCGTTGCCGGCCAGCGTCACACCGTGGTTGCCGCCGCCCTCCTCGACGACCAGGCTGGAGCCGTGCACCATCCGGTGCAGCGCGACCCCGCCCTCGTACGGCGTGGCGGCGTCGTCGGTGGCCTGGAGGATGAGCACCGGCGGGACCTGGTCGTTGCGCACGTCCGGCGGGGACAGCGGGTCGACGGGCCAGAAGGCGCACGGCGCGTTGTACCAGGCGTTGTTCCAGGTGGAGAAGGGTGCCTTGGCGTGCGTCTCCCAGTTGTCCTTGCGCCACACGCTCCAGTCGCGCGGCCAGGCCGCGTCACGGCACTGAACGCTCGTGTAGACCGAGTAGCCGTTGTCGGCGGCCGAGTCCGCCGCAGCGTAGGCCTTGTACGCCTCGACCAGCGGCGCGCTGTCGTGGTCGTTGACATACGCGGCGAAGGCGGCCGCGAGGCGCGGCCAGTAGCCGTTGTAGTAGCCGCCCGGCAGATACGTGTCCTCCAGCTCGCCCGGACCGACCTTGCCGCCCGCGGGTGTGGCCCGCAGCTCGTCGCGCATCCGGTACCAGGCGGCCTCGACCGCCGCCGGGTCGGTGCCGAGCCGGTAGGTCGCGTCGTTGCGGGCCACCCAGGCCGCGAAGTCCTTCTGCCGGGTGTCGAAGGCGTAGTCCTGGGCGAGGTTGTCCTCGTACCAGACACCGTGCGGGTTGACCACGGAGTCCAGCGCCATCCGCCGCACCCGCTCGGGGTGGAGCCGCGCGTACACGGCGCCCAGGTACGTGCCGTAGGAGTACCCGAGGTAGTTGACCTTGGGCGCGCCCACCGCGGCCCGGATGGCGTCCATGTCGCGGGCCGTGGAGACGGTGTCGATGTACGGCAGCACGTCGGCGTACTTGTCGCCGCAGGCCTTGGCGAAGGCCTGGGCCCGCTCGACACCGGCCCGCTCGCCCTCGGCGCCCTGCGGCACCGAGTCGGGGCGCACCGGATCGAAGTGGCCCGGGCGGCAGTTCAGGGCGGGCTCGCTCTTGCCGACGCCGCGCGGGTCGAAGCCGATGACGTCGTACTGCCCGGCCACCTTCGCGGGCAGTGAGGCCGCGACGTACCCGGCCATCCCGCGGCCGCTGCCGCCGGGGCCACCGGGGTTGACCAGGAGGGGGCCCTGGAAGGTCTTGGCGGTGTGTGCGACCCGGGTGAGGGCGAGCGAGATGCTCCGGCCGGCCGGGTCGTCGTGGTTGAGCGGC
This sequence comes from Streptomyces sp. NPDC048623, assembly GCF_040650755.1. Classification (NCBI taxonomy): domain Bacteria; kingdom Bacillati; phylum Actinomycetota; class Actinomycetes; order Kitasatosporales; family Streptomycetaceae; genus Streptomyces; species Streptomyces sp. NPDC048623. The sequence goes on along the minus strand of NZ_JBEZHV010000006.1, from coordinate 192,222 downwards.
ACCCTGAGGGTGCCGCACTGGAGCCTGGGATACGCCTTGGTCGGGCAGTCGGTCCAGGTGAGCGGGGCGATCGGCCGGGTGGCCGGCTCGGGGTCGGCCGCGGCGACGGCGGGCGCGGGCAGGACGGTGACAGTCCCGGCGACCAGCGCCCCAGCGGCGATCAGCATTCCTGCGCGGGGTTTCATACGCCGTCCGTGCCCCCTCGCGGGCTCGGGAGGACCGTCTCGGCGCAGAGTTGACCCGTTCGGCGGACTGACACGCCGTCAGTGACGTGGCGGAGGGCGGGCGCTCACAGCAGGGTGAGCTGCTCGGCCGCCGGCACGCCTGCGTGGAGGCCGGGTGCCGGGTCGGGCACGGATTCCGTGCGTGACGGTGAGCTCACCCGGCGCCCGCCCGGTCCGATACCGAACTCGGCCGCCAGCTCGTGCACCTGACGGGTGATCCGGCGCTGGTACCAGGTGGGCGCGTAGGCGCCGCCCGCGTACATCCGCTCGTAACGGGTGACGAGTCCGGGGTGGTGGCGGCCGAGCCAGCCGAGGAACCACTCGCGGGCGCCCGGCCGCAGATGCAGCACCAGCGGTGTGACGGAGGTGGCGCCGGCCTCGGCGACCGCGCGGACGGTGGCGCGCAGCTGCTCCGGCCGGTCGCCGAGGAACGGGATGACCGGGGCCATCAGGACCCCGCAGTCCATGCCGTGACCGGCGAGGGTGCGGACCACGTCCAGGCGCCGCTCGGGGGCCGGGGCGCCGGGCTCCACGGTGCGCCACAGCTCCCGGTCGGTGAAGCCGACGGAGACGGAGACGCCGACCTCGGTCACCTCGGCGGCCTGCCTGAGCAGTTCCAGGTCGCGGAGGATCAGCGTGCCCTTGGTGAGGATCGAGAAGGGGTTGGCGTGGTCGCGCAGCGCCTCCAGGATGCCCGGCATCAGCCGGTAGCGGCCCTCCGCGCGCTGGTAGCAGTCGACATTGGTGCCCATCGCGATGTGCGCGCCCTGCCAGCGCGGGGAGGCGAGCTGGGCGCGCAGCAGTCGCGGCGCGTTCACCTTCACCACGATCTGCGAGTCGAAGCCGGTGCCGGTGTCCAGATCCAGATAGGCGTGGGTCTTGCGGGCGAAGCAGTACACGCACGCGTGCGTGCAGCCGCGGTACGGATTGACCGTCCACTCGAACGGCATGCGGGAGGCCCCGGGCACCCGGTTGACGATCGAGCGCGCCCGTATCTCGTGGAAGGTGATCCCGTGGAACTCGGGTGTGTCGAAGGTACGGGTGGTCACCGCGTCCCGGCCGAACAGCGCGGTCTCGGCGGGAGCGGCGGGGGTGTCGGCCAGATGGTCCCAGCGCATGGACGCCTCCTCGGTGACAGGTGGTCCCAGATTAGAACATATGTTCCCTTGATCGCCGCAACCCGGATTTTGGGCCCCGGTCCGCAGGTGATTGGCTGGGGGCACATCCCCGAGAGATCACACTGGAGGAAGTGCCATGGCGCAGGTCGAGGCCACGACGGAGCGGATCGTCGCCGCCGACGCGGAGACGGTGTTCGACGCGCTCGCCGACTACACCGGCACGCGCGGGAAGCTGCTCCCCGAGCACTTCAGCGAGTACGAGGTGCGCGAGGGCGGCGACGGCGAGGGCACCCTCGTCCACTGGAAGCTCCAGGCCACCAGCAAGCGCGTCCGGGACTGCCTCCTGGAGGTCACCGAGCCCACCGACGGGCAGCTCGTGGAGAAGGACCGCAACTCCTCCATGGTCACCACCTGGACCGTCACTCCGGCCGGCGAGGGCCGGTCGAAGGCCGTCGTCACCACCGTCTGGAACGGCGCCGGCGGCATCGGCGGCTTCTTCGAGCGCACCTTCGCCCCCAAGGGCCTCGGCCGCATCTACGACGCGGTGCTCGCCAACCTCGCCGCCGAGGTCGAGAAGTAGCCTCGGGAAACCGGAACCCTGGAGTAACGCCCGGAATCGTCACCGATTCGAGTGGTTTCCCCGCGACCCCCGCAAGAGTGCCCGGCGCACCCGGGGGTCGCGCGCCACCCGGCAAACGCGCTGATGAGCGCCCCAAGTGCGCCGTCCCGCAGGGACGTTCAGTCACTCCGGCCCCACCTGTCCCCCGTGCCGCCCGACTTGCTCCCGCTTCGCGCCCAATGCGAAGAATGACGCGCGCAGAGGCCGTGACGAGGGGAGCAGTACGTGGGTGCCATCACGAGCGTGGAAGACGCCGAAACGGCCGAGGGCGCGGAACCGCCCCTCGCGGGCGAACCACCCCACCACCCGTCCCGCGACCCGTCCTCTGACACGTTCCGGGATCCGGCCGCTCCGGCCGCTCCGGGCGCCGAGAGCCCCGCGGCCCCCGCGGCCCCCGCGGATCCTTCGGACCCTCTGGGTCCCGCATCCGGGCCCGCCCTCGACCCCCGCCGCGTCCGGCTCGTCTTCGTCGGCCTCATGCTCGCACTGCTCCTCGCCGCGCTGGAGCAGATGATCGTCGCCACCGCCCTGCCGAAGATCGTCGGCGAACTCCAGGGCCTGGACCGGATGTCCTGGGCGATCACGGCCTATCTGCTCACCGCCACCATCGGCCTGCCCGTCTACGGCAAGCTCGGCGATCTCCTCGGCCGCAAGGGTGTCTTCCTCTTCGCCATCGTGGTCTTCGTCATCGGCTCGGGACTGGCCGGCTGGTCGCACACCATGGACCAGCTCATCGCCTTCCGCGCCCTCCAGGGCGCGGGCGCCGGCGGACTCATGATCGGCGTCCAGGCGATCATCGCCGACATCGTGCCCTCCCGGGAACGCGGCCGCTACATGGGCCTCATCGGCGCCGCCTTCGGACTCGCCTCCGTCGCCGGACCGCTGCTCGGCGGCTTCTTCACCGACCACGTCTCCTGGCGCTGGTGCTTCTACTTCAACGTGCCCTTCGGCCTGGTCACCCTGGTCGTCGTCGCCCTGGTCCTGAAGCTTCCCCGGCCCGCCGCCCGCGCCCGCTTCGACGTGCTCGGCGCGCTGCTGCTCGCCACCGCCTCCACCTGCCTGGTACTGCTGACCAGTTGGGGCGGCACGGAGTACGCCTGGGACTCGCGTGTCATCCTCGGCCTCGGCGCGGGTGCCGCCGTGGCCGCCGTCCTCTTCCTCGTCGTCGAGCGCTTCGCGCCCGAACCCCTCATCCCGCTGCGCCTGTTCCGCGACTCCGTCTTCACCGTCACCAGCCTGGTCGGCGCGGTCGTCGGCATCGCCCTCTTCGGCGCCGCGAGCTATCTGCCCACCTTCCTGCAGATGGTCGAGGGCGCCACCGCCACCGAGTCCGGCCTCCTGATGCTCCCGCTCATGGGCGGCATCGTCGTCGCGTCCGTCGTCTCCGGGCAGCTCATCAGCCGCACCGGCCGCTACAAGGCGTACCCGATCGCCGGCGCCGCCGTCGCCACCCTCGGCATGTGGCTGCTCTCCCGGATGGACACCGACACCCCACGGCTCCAGCACAGCCTCTGGCAGGCCGTCCTCGGCGTCGGCATCGGCCTGATCATGCCGGTCCTGGTGCTCGCCGTGCAGAACTCGGTACGCCCCGCCGACCTCGGCACCGCCACCAGCGCCCACAACTACTTCCGGCAGATCGGCGGCAGCGTCGGCGCGGCCGTCTTCGGCACGCTCTTCGCCGCGCGCCTCGACGACGCCCTCACCGAGCGGCTGCCCAGGGACGGCACCGCCGTGCTCCCGCCCGCCGACTCCGTCACCCCGCAGACCGTGCACGCGCTGCCGCCCGCCCTGCGGGACGCGTTCGTCCAGGCGTACGCCGACGCGATGCCCCGGATCTTCCTCTACCTCGTGCCGGTCCTCGCGCTCGGCCTCGTCCTCGCCTTCCTGCTCAAGGAGAAACCGCTGGTGTCCCACCACACCCACGCCACCACCGAGGCCCCCGTCGCCGAATCCTTGGCCGCCGAGGCTCCGGCCCCGATCCCGCAGGCCCGGACCGGGTACGCGGCCGGGGTGCCGGTCTGCGGCACCGTCCAGCACCACGACGGGAGCTGCGTGCCGCGCGCGGCGCTCACCCTCATCGACGTCCAGGGCCGCCAGATCGGCCGCGGAGCGAGCGGCGACGACGGCCGGTACGCGCTGAGCGTGCCCGGATCCGGCTCGTACGTCCTCATCGCCGCGGCCGGCGGACACCAGCCGCAGGCGGTCTCGGTGACCGTGGGGGACCGGCCGGTCGAGCTCGACGTCGTCCTCGGCGGAGCGGGCCGGCTCGCCGGCACCGTGCTCACCGCCGACGGCACGCCGGTGCGGGACGCGGCCGTCACCCTCACCGACGTACGCGGCGAGGTCGTCGCCTCCACCCGCAGCGGGCGCGAGGGCGGCTACGTGATCGGCGAACTGGTCGCCGGCGAGTACACCCTGGCCGCCAGCGCCCCCGCCTTCCGGCCGGCCGCCCTCCCGGTCACCGTCCAGTCCTCCCGCGAGACCCGCCAGGACATCGAACTCGCGGGCGGCGCGGTCCTGCGCGGCACGGTACGCGCCGGCGCCGGCCGCCCCGTCGAGGACGCCCGCGTCACCCTCCTCGACGCGGCCGGCAACGTCGTCGACACCCTCACCACCGCCGCCGACGGCACCTTCCGCTTCGTGAACCTCTCGTCCGGCGAGTACACGGTGATCGCCGCCGGCTATCCCCCGGTCGCCACGGTCCTCCACCTGGCGGGCGGCGGCCGCACGGAACGCGACCTGCAACTGGGGCACGAGGACTGAGAGGGGGCGGGGCCGGCGGTGCGGGCCGGCCCCCGCCCGGATCAGTCCTCGGCGGCGTCCGGGCCGGCCGTCGCCCTGCGCAGCGCGCTGATGCAGGCGCCGATCGCCTCCTGCAGGGCCTCCAGGCGCTGGAGCATGTCGTCCTCGACGACGTCCTCCTCCAGGACCTCGTCGAGGGTGAGCTCCTCGAAGACCTTCGTCGCCTTCTGCAGGCTGTTGTAGAACTTGGTGCGGCGCTCCTGGACGCGCAGCGCCGGGTCCTCCTCGACGGCGTTGGCGACCATCGTCCGCACGGTCTCGTAGGCCTCGCCGGCCCACTCGCCCGCCTCCTCCGAGTCGTCCAGCTCGTCGATGAGCGACAGGTGGCGCTCGGCCTCGGCGCGCAGCTGGGGCGGTGCGTCGACGGTCTGGCCGGCCGGGGTCCTGATCCGGCCGCCCTCGGCGATCTGGCGGACGTACTCGATGCGGTCCGCAGCCTTCGCCTCCTGCGCCACGGCCTTCTTCAGGTCGCCGGTGCGGGCGATGGCCCGGGCCATCTCGGTCTGGAGGGCCGGGTCCTCCTTCATACGGTCGAGCAGCGCGCCGCGCGCCGCCTCGGCGGTGCTCGGGTCGGCGAGGATCGCGGCGCGCAGGGCCGTGGGGTTCTCCGCGACCTCGAGCGCCTTGGTCGGCTTGATGCCCTCCGCCTCGGCGGCCGCCGAGATCGCGTGGCCGCGCACGGAGGTGGCGCTGTTGCGGGAGGAGTAGTACGACAGCCAGACGTCCGCCTCGGGCAGCTCGACGTCCTCGCCGGGCACCAGGACCTCGAACTGCGGGACCAGACCGTCGTCCGCGGCCATGTCCCAGGCCTTGTAGTAGCGCATCACGCGCTCGGGCGAGCAGCCGGCGAGCTCCGCGAAGGCCTTCGCCGACACCTTCTCCGAGTCCTCGGCCGCCTGGCCGCCGGGCCGCACGCTGTGGGCCACCTTGAGCGCGAAGGCCCAGCCGCCGGTCCGTGCGTACACCCCGAAGTCGCGGGCGTCGCGGACCACGGTCTCGGCCACGGACTGGGCGGCGGGCTCGACCCACTCGCCGGTGTCGACGGGCGTCTCGACAGGGGACTCGACAGACAGGCCGGAAGGGGCTTCGGACGGGGCGAGCGAGGTGGTCACCGAGAGGTCTCCTGCGAATCGGGAGGGAAAATCTGCGCCCGACAGCCTATACGCACGAGATGAAAGGATTCGCCCGAATCACCGGCACACGGGTCGGCCCCGGCGCGGCCCCGCGCCGGCCCTGAACCGGCCCCCGAACGGCCGCCACCACCGCCATCGGTCCACGCCACCGACACTTATCCACAGGGCTGGTGGCGGTCCCGGGTCGGCGCGTACGGTTCCAGGCATGAAGATCCTGATCAGTGCGGACATGGAAGGCGCCACGGGGGTGACCTGGCCCGCCGACGTGCTGCCCGGCACCCCGCAGTGGGAGCGGTGCCGGTCCCTGTTCACGTCCGACGTGAACGCGGCGGTGCTCGGTTTCTTCGACGGCGGCGCGGACGAGGTCCTGATCAACGAGGCGCACTGGTCGATGCGCAATCTGCTCCTGGAGCGGCTCGACGAGCGGGCCGAGATGCTCACCGGCCGCCACAAGTCGCTCTCCATGGTCGAGGGCGTGCAGCACGGTGACGTGGACGGCATCGCCTTCGTCGGCTACCACACGGGCGCGGGCACCGAGGGCGTCCTCGCGCACACCTATCTCGCCAACTCCATCACCGGCGTCTGGCTCGACGGGGTGCGCGCGAGCGAGGGCCTGCTCAACGCGCGGGTGGCGGCCGAGTTCGGCGTCCCCGTCGTGCTCGTCACCGGCGACGACCTGACCTGCGAGGACGCTCTGGGGTACGCGCCGGAGGCGCACAAGGTGGCGGTCAAGGACTACGTGTCGCGGTACGCGGCGGTGTGCCGCACCCCGGCCCGGACCGCCGCCGAGATCCGTGCCGCGGCGAAGGAGGCCGCGTCGCTCGCCGTACGGCACGAGCCGGCCGCGGGCGGGCCGTTCACGGTGGAGCTGGAGTTCGACGCGGAGCACCTGGCGGCCGCCGCCACGGTGGTCCCGGGCGCCGAGCGGAGTGGCGAGCGCCGCACGGCCTACACCAGCGAGACGATGTACGAGGCAATCCGCACGTTCAAGGCGGTGACGACGATCGTGTCGGCCGCCGTGGAGGAGCAGTATGGCTGAGCAGCACGCCGGCCCGGACGCGACCGCCCTCGACGAGGTCGTCACCTTCACGTCCGAGCTGATCAGGATCGACACCACCAACCGGGGCGGCGGCGACTGCCGCGAGCGGCCCGCCGCCGAGTACATGGCGGAGCGGCTCGCCGACGCCGGCCTCACACCCACCCTCCTGGAGCGCTCCCCGGGCCGCACCAACGTCGTCGCCCGGATCCCCGGCACCGACCCGGGTGCCGACGCGCTGCTCGTCCACGGACACCTGGACGTGGTGCCCGCCGAGGCCGCCGACTGGACCGTGCACCCCTTCTCCGGCGAGGTCCGCGACGGCGTCGTGTGGGGCCGGGGCGCCGTCGACATGAAGAACATGGACGCGATGATGCTGTCCGTCGTGCGCTCCTGGGCCCGGCAGGGCCTGCGGCCGCGCCGCGACATCGTCATCGCCTACACCGCCGACGAGGAGGCGAGTGCCGCGGACGGCTCCGGGTTCCTCGCCGACCGGCACGCCCAGCTGTTCGAGGGCTGCACCGAGGGCATCAGCGAGTCCGGCGCGTTCAGCTTCCACCCGGACCCGCGCACCCGGCTCTACCCGATCGCGGCGGGGGAGCGCGGCACCGCCTGGCTCAAGCTCACCGCGCACGGCCGGGCCGGGCACGGCTCGAAGATCAACAAGGACAATGCGGTCACCCGGCTCGCCGCCGCCGTCGCCCGCATCGGTGACCACGAATGGCCGGTACGGATCACCCGGACCGTGCGGGCCGCACTCGTCGAACTCGCCGCGCTCCAGGGCATCGACGTGGATGTCGACGCCCCCGGCTTCGACGTCGAGCCGCTCCTGGAGAAGCTCGGACCGGCGGCCGCGCTCGTCGCGCCCACCCTGCGCAACAGCGCCAACCCGACGATGCTCGACGCCGGTTACAAGGTGAACGTCATCCCCGGCCAGGCCGTCGCCTATGTCGACGGGCGCATGCTGCCCGGTGGCGAGGACGAGTTCACCGAGACCATGGACCGGCTCACCGGGCCCGACGTGGAGTGGGAGTTCCACCACCGCGAGGTGCCCCTGGAGGCCCCGGTCGACTCACCGACCTTCGCCAAGCTGCGCGCCGCGGTCGAGCGCTTCGACCCCGAGGGGCGCACCGTGCCCTTCTCGATGCCCGGCGGCACCGACGCCAAGCAGTTCTCCCGCCTGGGCATCACCGGCTACGGATTCTCGCCGCTGAAGCTGCCCCCGGACCTCGACTACGCGGCGCTGTTCCACGGCGTCGACGAACGCGTCCCGGTCGACGCCCTGCACTTCGGCGTCCACGTCCTCGACCACTACCTGCGCTCGGCCTGAGACCGGCCTGGCGCTCCTGCCCGAAAGCCCGCACGCACGACCCGTTACAAGGGGGGATCCCGATGGCACCCACGGCCGCCTATGGCAGCTGGCCGTCACCCATCGACGCCGCGCTCGCCGCGGCCAACGACGGACGGCCCGAGTCCGTCGGGTTCGTCGGTGACGAGGTGTGGTGGACCGCACCACGGCCCACCGAGGGCGGGCGGCGCGCCCTGGTGCGCCGCCGCCCGGACGGCACCGAGGAATCGGTGCTGCCCGCCCCGTGGAACGTCCGCAGCCGAGTCCACGAGTACGGCGGACAGCCCTGGGCCGGCACGGTGCGGGCGGACGGCACCCCGTTCGTCGTCTTCTGCCACCACCCCGACCAGCGGCTGTACGCCTGCGAGCCGGACGCGCCGGGCGGCCCGGAGCCCCGGCCGCTCACCCCGCTTTCCGCCACCGGCGAGGGCCTGCGCTGGGCCGACCCGGTGCTGCTGCCCGAGCGCGGCGAGGTCTGGTGTGTGCTGGAGGAGTTCACCGGACCGGCGCCCACCGACGTGCGCCGGGTGATCGCCGCCGTGCCGCTCGACGGCTCCGCCGCCGCCGACCGCGGCCGGATCCGTGAACTCACCGACGACGCCCACCGGTTCGTCACCGGACCGCGACTCTCCCCGGACGGTCGGCAGGCCGCCTGGATCGCCTGGGACCACCCCCGGATGCCCTGGGACGGCACCGAGGTCCTGCTCGCCGACATCGCCGCCGACGGCACCTTCGGCACCCCGCGCACCGTCGCCGGCGGCCCCGAGGAGTCCGTGCCCCAGGTCGGCTGGACCGCCGACGGACAGCTGCTCCACGCCGGCGACCGCACCGGCTGGTGGAACCTCTACCGCACCGCGGCCCCCGGCACCGGCGCCGCGCCGGTCCCGCTCTGCCCGCGCCCCGAGGAGTTCGGCGGCGCGCTGTGGAAACTCGGCCTCGCCTGGTTCCAGCCGCTGGACAGCGGCCTCGTCGCCGTCATCCACGGCCGGGGCGCCACCACCCTCGGCATACTCGACCCGGAGAGCGGCGAACTCGTCGACGTCACCGGACCCTGGACCGAATGGGCCGCCACGCTCGCCGTGCACGGCACCCGGGTCGTCGGCGTCGCCGCCGGACCCCGCAGCGCCTACGAGGTCGTCGAGCTCGACACCCGCACCGGTCGCACCCGCGTGATCGGTGCCCGGCACGCCGACCCGGTGGACCCCGCCTACTACCCCGAGCCGCAGATCCGCACCTTCACCGGGCCCGACGACCGCGAGATCCACGCCCACATCTACCCGCCGCACAACCCCGACCGCACCGCCCCCGCCGACGAGCTCCCGCCCTACCTCGTCTCCGCGCACGGCGGCCCCACCGGCCACGCCCCGCTCGTCCTCGACCTGGAGATCGCCTACTTCACCTCCCGGGGCATCGGCGTCGCCGTGGTCAACTACGGCGGCTCCACCGGCTACGGCCGGGAGTACCGCGAACGGCTGCGCGAGCAGTGGGGTGTGGTCGACGTCGAGGACTGCGCCGCCGTGGCCCAGGCCCTCGCAGACGAGGGCACCGCCGACCCCGGACGCCTCGCCATCCGCGGCGGCAGCGCGGGCGGCTGGACCGCCGCCGCCTCCCTCGCCCTCACCGACGTCTACGCCTGCGCCACCATCATCTACCCCGTCCTGGACGCCACCGCCTTCACCACCGGCGAGACCCACGACTTCGAATCCCAGTACATGCACTCGCTCATCGGTCCGCCCGACGAGGTGCCCGCCCGCTACCGGGACCGCGCCCCGGTGGAGCACGCCGAGAAGATCTCCGCACCCTTCCTGCTGCTCCAGGGCCTCGACGACCCCATCTGCCCGCCCGCACAGGCCGAGCGCTTCCTCGCCAGGATGGCCGGCCGGGGCGTACCGCACGCCTACCTCGCCTTCGCCGGCGAGAGCCACGGCTTCCGCCGGGCCGACACCATGATCCGCGCCCTGGAGGCCGAACTCGCCCTGTACGCACGCGCCTTCGGCATCGCCCGGGACGACCTCGCCGAACTGGAGCTGAGCTCATGACCCCCGCCCTCGTCCGTCCGCCGCGACTGCGCCCCGGCGCCCGGGTCGCCGTCGTCGCCCCCAGCGGCCCGGTCCCCGAGGACCGGCTCCAGGCCGGACTCGACATCCTGCGCGGCTGGGACCTCGACCCGGTCGTCGCGCCGCACGTCCTCGACACCCACCCCACCCTCGGCCACCTCGCCGGCACCGACGCCGACCGTGCCCGCGACCTCACCGAGGCCTGGTGCGACCCGGACGTCTCCGCGGTGCTCTGCGCCCGCGGCGGCTACGGCGCCCAGCGGATGCTGGAGCTGCTCGACTGGGACGCGCTGCGGGCCGCCGGCCCCAAGGTCCTCGTGGGCTACAGCGATGTCACCGCGCTCCACGAGGCCTTCGCCGTCCGGCTCGGCCTCGCCACCCTGCACGGACCGATGGTCGCCGCCGCGGCCTTCGTCAAGGACGCCCGCACCCAGGAGTCCCTGCGCGCCACCCTCTTCGAGCCCGAATCGGTGCGCACCCTCGGCCTGGACGGGGCCGCCGCCCTCGTCCCGGGCCGCGCCCACGGCGTCACGCTCGGCGGCTGCGCCTCCCTGCTCGCCTCCGACCTCGGCACCCCGCACGCCCGGACCTCCGCCCGCGGCGGGCTGCTGCTCCTGGAGGACGTGGGGGAGGAGCCGTACCGCATCGACCGGATGCTCACCCAACTACTGCGCTCCGGGTGGCTGGACGGGGTGGCCGGGATCGGCCTCGGCTCCTGGGAGAAGTGCGGTCCCTACGAGAAGGTGCGCGCGGTCCTCGCCGACCGGCTCGGCGGCCTGGGCGTCCCGGTCGTCGAGGGCCTGGGCTTCGGCCACCACGAGAGCGCGCCGACGATACCCCTCGGCGTCCCGGGAGTCCTGGACGCCGACGCGGGCACACTCACCCTCGACATACCCGCCCTGAGCTGACCGCCCTCGCCGCCGGCCGCCGGTGCTGATCCGCGGCCGGACGGCCGCGGGCGTCACAGTGCCGCGTACCCCGGGCGGACGACCGTCTCGATCAGGCGCTCCCGCTCGGGCAGCGGCAGGAAGGCGGCCTCCAGGGCGGCGACCGTGAACTCCTCGAAGACCTCCGGGCCGTAGCCGAAGGCGTCCGCCATGTGCTGGAACTCCTCGCTCATGGTGGTGCCGGAGACCAGACGGTTGTCGGTGTTGAGGGTGATCCGGAAGCCCAGGCGGCGCAGCTCGTCGATCGGGTGCGAGGCGTAGTCCTTGGCCGCGCCCGTCTGGAGGTTGGAGGTGGGGCAGACCTCTAGGGCGATCCGGTTGTCCCGGACGTACGAGGCGAGCCGGCCCAGTGTGCCGTCCTCGCCGATGTCGTCGGTGATCCGCACGCCGTGCCCGATCCGCTCGGTGCCGCACACCTGCACGGCCTCGTGGATCGACTCCGCGCCGACGGCCTCGCCCGCGTGGATGGTGAAGTGGCAGTTCTCCCGCTTGAGGTGCTGGAAGGCGGGCAGGTGGCGGGCCGGCGGGTTGCCGATCTCGCCGCCGGCGATGTCGAAGCCCGCCACGCCGTTGTCCCGGTGGGCGACGGTCAGCCGGGCGATCTCCAGCGAGCGGTCGGTGTGGCGCATGCCGGTGAGCAGGGTGCGTACGGTGATCCGGCCCCCGGCGCGGCGCTCGCCCTCGCGGAAGCCGTCGTTCACGGCCTCGACCACCTCGTCGAGGGTCAGCCCGCCCTCCAGGTGCTGCTCGGGCGCGTAACGGATCTCGGCGTAGACGACCCCGTCGGCGGCCAGGTCCTCGGCGCACTCGGCCGCGATCCGCTCAAGCGCCTCGCGGGTCTGCATCACCGCGCAGGTGTGGGCGAACGTCTCCAGGTACCGCTCCAGCGAACCGGAGTCGGCGGCGTCCCGGAACCAGACCGCCAGCTCGGCCGGGTCCTCGGTGGGCAGCCCGGTGTAGCCGCGGTCCCGCGCGAGTTCGACGATCGTCGCCGGGCGCAGCCCGCCGTCGAGGTGGTCGTGCAGTACGGCCTTGGGGGCGCGGCGTATCCAGTCGGCCACGGGGGCGGTGGCGGAGGTGGAGGCAAGGTTGTCAGACAAGTGCATGGCGGGGAAGTGTACGCCACCTGGGGAGCGCGAGGGTGTGACGGTGGCGACAGGCGGGGGCGGAGACCGCACGGGGCGGGCGTCCGGTCCCTTACGGCGCTGCCTCGCGCTCAGTTCGACTGGAGGACCGGCAGCGCGGGCGCGCCGGTCGGCAGCATGTGCTTCGCGGCCAGGACCGGGGTGTCCCCGACCCGTACGACCTGGGTGACGAGCACGGTCGGGGTGTCCGCCGACCGTCCCAGCTGCTCGCCCCGCCGCCGCCCGAGCAGCGTCGCCGTGACCGCGCTGTGCGCCGCCAGGGACACGCCCCGCGAGGCCCCGCACAGAACCGCCAGCATGGACGTCCGCTCCGGTGCGGCGGCCGAACGCAGCGCCTCGGCGAAGGCGGGGTGGGTCCGTTCCAGGACCTCGGCGTCGGCGGCCCACTCGTGGCTCAGGACCGCCGGCCCGGCGTCGCCGACCAGGACGGACTCCCAGAAGCGCAGCTCGGCACCGGCCGGGGCGAGCAGGTGCTGGGTGGTGAAGTCGGTCGGTTCCTCGATGGTGCGCAGGAGGCCCCGTACGCGCAGCGGCGCCGCCGCGCCCAGGAGCTCCTCCAGGGCCCTGACCTGCTCGAAGCCGCGCCGCGGCGGATGCGCGTTGACCGTGCGGCCCACCCCGCGCCGTACCGTGAGCAGCCCGTCCTCCTGGAGCAGCAGCAGCGCTTCGCGCAGTGCCGGCCGGCTCACGCCGAGCTCGCCCGCGAGCTTGGGCTCGGAGGGGAGGGTGGAGCCCGGCGGGTAGGTGCCGTCGTGGACGGCGTCCGCGATCCGTTCGTAGAGCGCGACGACGGGGCGTCGCTGCGGTGCGCCGGCTGCCACGGAGGGGCCCTCCTCGTTCACGCGGGTCAGGTCTGGGCTGTCTGCCGTGTCTACCGTAGCCGCCCGCCGTTGTCTGACAAGTCACTCGAATGGCCCCCTTCGCCACCACCGAACCGGACGAAACGGCCCATTCTGGGGGAACGCACGACGGAGGAGAGGGCGGGCGATGAGTCGCAAGGAGACATCGAGCACGGGCGGGTCCCGGGCGCGCGGAGTCATCACCCCCGGCCGGGTCGCGATCGGGGTCGTGGCGGTCCTGTTGCTCGTGTTCATCTTCGAGAACACACGGCAGGTGCGGATCAGGCTGCTGATCCCCGAGGTGACCATGCCGCTGTATCTCGCGCTGCTCGCGACGACGCTGCTCGGCGGGATCTGCGGCTATTACGTGGCCGCCCGGAGACGCAAGTGAGGCGGGCCGCGCTGGTCGGCGCGGGCGCGGTGCTCGCGCTCGCGGCCGTCGCCGTCAGCTCGGCCGAACCGGCCGCGACGGAGGACGACACCGAGCCGCCGGTCCGCCAGCCCACGCCCGACCTCAGGGGCCGGAGCCTCTGGCGCGTCTTCACGGCGCTCGCCCCGCGTACTCGCCTCGACGTCATCGACGTCGGCGGCGACGACCGCCGCGTGCTCTGGCCCCCGAACTGGTGGGTCTGCACCCAGCACCCCGCCCCCGGCGCGGAGCGCGCCCCGCGGAGCCGGCTGGTGGTGGGCGTGGTGAAGAAGGGCGAGTCCTGCCCGGCCCGGGTGACGGCGGCGCGCCGCTGAGACGGCGCCCTGGCGGCCGCCCCGGCTGGTCTGCCCGCCGGGCCCTGCCCGCCCGGCCCGGCCCCCCGGCCCGCCGGGTACCGGCGTCGTGCCCTACCCCCTGCGGCCCTCCCGGTAGCCTGGGCCCATGTCTCGTGATCTTGGGCGGTATCTCGTCACCGGGTCCCGGGTCGGGCTGCGGTCGTTCACCGCAGGCGACGCCGAGGAGTTCACCGCGCGGGCGCGTGAGAGCCGGGAGTTGCACGTCCCGTGGCTCTATCCGCCGCAGACGGCCGACGCGTACGCCGTCTACAGCCGCCCGTTGATCGAGGACCCGGCCAGGGAGGGGTTCCTGGTCTGTGAGCGGGGCGGCGGCGGGATCGCCGGGTTCGTGAACATCAACAACATCGTCCGGGGCGCGTTCCTCTCCGGCGCGCTCGGGTACGGCGCGTTCGCGCATGCCGCCGGGCGCGGGCTGCTGTCCGAAGGGCTCGGCCTCGTCCTCGCGTACGCCTTCGGGCCGCTCGGGCTGCACCGGCTGGAGGCGAACATCCAGCCGGGGAACACCGCCTCGCGGACCCTGGTGCGGCGTGCCGGGTTCCGGTTGGAGGGGTTCTCGCCCGCGATGCTGTTCATCGGCGGGGAGTGGCGGGACCACGAGCGGTGGGCGATCACGGCCGGCCAAGACGCCCGGTCCGGTGGGTCCGGCCGGACCGGCGAGGGCGCCGCGGCTCAGCGCTTGTAGTTGATCTTCATCGTGTCCATGTCGGTGACCTTGGACTTCAGGCCCGCGAAACCGTGCCCGAGGGACCGCAGCGCCCGCTCCACCCGGTCCTCCGCGATCGCGCCCGCCATCTCCTCGCCGTCCGCCGCGTCGGAGACGACGACCAGGCGGTACGAGAAGTGCTTCAGGGTCCGGTCGTAGGCGAGCGAACCCTCCTCGGTGAACTGCATCGCCGAAAGCCCGTGATCCTCGGCCTCCGCGAGAAGCCGGGTGCGGCTCTCCTCCGAGAGACCCTCGAACGTGCCCCGGACGATCACCCGGTAGGTGTGCTGCTCACTCATCGACTTCGCCTCGCGCCTCTCTCGACAACGGATCCACCCTATGGAGGCGCCCGCGCCGCGCAATGGAATTTCCCGGTCAAGCCTCCACCGGCGGTCGACCGCACCCTGGCCGACGACGGTCCCGGCGTGTTCCATGGTCGGCATGACGACCGTACGACGTGCCGTACTCACCCTGCCCGCGGCGCCGTTGGGCCCGGACAACCCGCTGCCCGCGCTCCACCGCCTCGACGGAGCCGGAACCCCCGCGGTCGACGAGCGGGACCGGGCCGCGCTGCCCCGCGACATGGCCCGCGGGCTCGGGCACGCCCCGCTGCGCACGCTCCTCCCCACCCGGATGCGCGACGGCTACGGGCGGGACCGCACGCCCACCACCCTCGACACCGTCGAGATCGAGAACGAGTACCTCCGGGTCACCGTGCTCCCCGGTCTCGGTGGCCGGATCCACTCCCTCCACCACAAGCCGACCGGTCGTGAACTCCTCTACCGCAACCCGGTGTTGCAGCCCGCCGCGTTCGCCCTCAACGGCGCCTGGTTCTCCGGCGGCATCGAGTGGAACATCGGCGCCCGCGGCCACACCACCCTCTCCTGTGCCCCGCTGCACGCCGCGGTCGTTGCCGCGCCCGACGGCGGCGAGATGCTGCGCCTGTGGGAGTGGGAACGGCTGCGCGACCTGCCGTTCCAGGTCGATCTGTGGCTGCCGGCGGACGCCGCGCACCTGCGCGTCGGCGTCCGCATCCGCAACCCGCACGAGCGGGCCGTGCCCTGCTACTGGTGGTCCAACACGGCCGTCCCCGAGGACCGCCGGGTCCTCGCACCCGCCGACACCGCCTGGCACTTCGGCTACACCCGCGCGCTGCGCCGGGTCCCGGTGCCGTGCTCCGAGGACGGCACCGACCGCACGTACCCGTTGCGCAGCACCCACGCAGGCGACTGGTTCTACGCGCTGCCGGACGGGCGGCGGCGCTGGATCGCCGCGCTCGACGAGAACGGCGAGGGGCTGGTGCAGACCTCCACGGACGGGCTGCTCGGCCGCAAGCTCTTCGTGTGGGGCACCGGGCCCGGCGGGCGGCGCTGGCAGGAGTGGCTGACCGAGCCCGGCACCCCCGGCTACGCCGAGATCCAGGCCGGACTCGCCCGCACGCAGCTGGAACACCCGGTGATCGAGGCGGGGGAGGAGGTCTCCTGGCTCGAGGTGTACGGGCCGCTGAGCGCCGACCCGGCGACGGTGCACGGCGCGGACTGGGCGGCGGCCCGCGCGGGCGTCGAGACCGCGCTCGCCGAGGCGCTGCCGCGGGCCGAGGTCGACACGGCGTACGAGCGGTGGCGGACCGCCGCCGACACCGAGCCCGGCCCGCTGCTCGCGGCCGGCTCGGGCTGGGGCGCCCTCGAAGTGCTGTGCGGAGGCTACGAGTTGCCGGGCACACCCTTCCCCGACTCGCTGATCGGCGAGGAACAGCGTCCGTGGGCCCATCTGTTGCGTACGGGCGCCCTGCCCGCCCCGGAATCCGGCGCCGCCCCGGTGCCGGGCGCCGTCCCGCCACCCGGCACAGCACCCGAACCCGCCCCGCACGGCCGTGCGCCCTGGCCGACACCGGTCTCCGACGCCTGGCGGGACATGCTGGAGACCGCGCCCGCCGACCCGGTGACCGAGTACCACCTGGGCGTCGCCCAGCGGGCGGCCGGTGATCTCGCCCAGGCGGTACGGAGCTGGGAGCGCGGCCTCAAGAACGCGGCCGAGCGCTGGCCCCTGCTCTACTGCCTGGCCGTGGCCGACCGGGAGGACGGGCACCGGGAGCGGGCCGCCGACCGGTACGCCGAGGCGTTCGAGGCGCAGTACGGCGGTGATCCGCTGGTCACCGCCGCGCTCGGGCGCGAGACGGTCACGGTGCTGCTCGGCGCGAACCGGCCCGCCGAGGCGCGCGGCGTGCTGTCCCGCCTCCCGGAGGAGGTGCGCGCCCGTGGCGCGTTCCGGTACCTGGAGGCCCGGCTGCTGCTCGCCGAGGGGCGCCCGGCGGAGGCCCGCGCCGTCTTCGACGCGGGCTTCGAGGTCGCCGACCTGCGGGAGGGCGCGGAGGAGCTGGGCGAGTTGTGGTCCCGTATCGCGGACGAACCACTGCCCGCCGCCTACGAGTTCAGGATGCGCCCGGTAGGCGAGTGATCGGACGCGGCCGGCGAGTGATCACACCCGGCACAGGATCTCGCCGTGCGGGACCATGAACCAGCCGTCGTCCTCCGTGCCCCAGGCGTGCCACGCCTCCGCGATCGAGGCCAGTTCCTCGGGGGTCGCGTGGCCGCCGTCGACGGCGAGGCGGGCGTAGGCCGACTGGGTGACGCGGTCGGCCCACAGGCCGCTCCACCAGGCCCGCTCGTCGGGCGAGGCGAAACACCAGACGCCGGCGGACGAGGTGACGTCGGTGAATCCCGCCTCGTGGGCCCAGGCGCGCAGCCGCCGGCCGGCGTCCGGCTCGCCGCCGTTGGCGGCGGCCACCCGCCGGTACAGGGCCTGCCAGCGCTCCAGGCCCGGTGACTGCGGGAACCAGGTGAAGGCGTCGTAGTCGCTGTCCCGGGCCGCCACCACCCCGCCCGGCCGGCAGACCCGCCGCATCTCGCGCAGCGCCTGGACCGGGTCGCCGACGTGCTGCAGCACCTGATGGGCGTGGACGATGTCGAACGAGTCGTCGGGGAAGTCCAGGGCGTGGACGTCGGCGACCGCGAACTCCACGTTGTCCACGCCCCGTTCGGCCGCGGCGGCGCGCGCCTTGCTCAGGACCTCCTCGGCGTGGTCCACCGCCGTCACCCGCCCCGGTGCCACCCGCGCCGCCAGATCGGCGCTGATGGTCCCCGGCCCGCAGCCGACGTCCAGGACGTCCAGACCGGACCGCAGTTCGGGGATCAGATACGCGGCCGAGTTCTCGACGGTGCGCCAACTGTGGGAGCGGAGCACGGACTCGTGGTGGCCGTGGGTGTAGACGGCGGTTTCCGCATGCGACATGACCGACTCCTTGTGTGAGTGCGTGCGGATCACGGTACGCCGGTCATTCGGTATATGAGACCCAGTTCTCACCATATGGACTCAGGATGGGGTCGTGCCGAGCAGGTCTACATGAACAGGCCGATCCGGTAGCGGAGTTCGCGCAGCAGTCGGCCGCCCGTCTCCTCCGTGACGGACACGCCGTCGGGCCGCCAGGCGGCCTCCTCGTAGAACCCGCGCGCCCGCGCGTTGTCCTCGAAGACCCACAGCCCGGCCCCGCGGAAACCCGCGGCGCCCATCGCGTCCACGGTCGCCACGAGCAGCGCCCGTCCCACCCCGCGTCCCCACGCCTCGGGCGCGGCGTACAGCGCCGCCAGCTCCGCCGTCACCAACGGGTCGAGACTCCCGTCCCCGTCCCCCTCGCCGGGCGGCCACGGCCGGAAGCAGGAGAACGCCTCCACCCTCCCGCTCGCGTCCTCCGCCACCAGGACCACCGGGCCGTCGGGCGCCGTCAGGCGGGCGCGCCACGCCTCCGTCCGCTCGGTGACGTCCAGGCCGTCCAGATACGGCGCGGGGATCAGGTCCCGGTAGGCGGCCTGCCAGGAACGGACATGTACGGCCGCGACAGCGGCGGCGTCGGTGGGCAGGGCTCTGCGGATCGGCATGCCCGGCATTGTCGGCGGGGGCCGCCCTGGACGGCCACGGATTTCAGCCGAACTCGATGGACCTCAGCGGAACTCGACGGGCCTCGACGGGACTCGACATCAGCGGTGCCACTCCCAGCGCCGCTCCCCGTCCTCGTACACCTCCGTCGGCGCCAGACCCGCCGCCCCGGCCACCGCCGCCGAGGCGTGATGGTCCGGGTGGACATGGGCGATGAGCGACGGCGCGCCCCGCTGCCGGAGCCAGTCGGCCAGAACCACCGCCGCCTCCCGGGCAAGTCCGCGCCCCTGCCAGGGAGTCCCGAGCACCCAGGCGATCTCGGCGCCCCCGGGCGCCACCGTGGCCTGCACGGTGCCGATCGCCGCGCCGGTCTCCCGGAGCCGCAGCACCCAGTTGCACCACATCGTCGTCGCCGGGTCCGGCGGTCCCGCCAGGAGCCGCTCGTGCCGGGCGCGCAGCTCCGGCTCCGCGAGCGGGGCGCCGCCGATGAAGAGGTGCAGCGCCGGATCGGCGAGCGCCCCGGTCAGCTCGGCGGCGTGGTCGAGCCGCAGCGGCTCCAGGTCGAGACGGGCGGCGCGCAGCGGGACGGCGGCGTAGTGCTTCGGGTCGTAGGCGCTCATCCGCCCAGTGTCCGTCGCCGTGGCCGCCGCGCCGTACGTGGCCCCACGGTGGCACACCGACGCCGTCGTCCGGCGGCGCGCGAGGGGCGGGAACCGGCAAACCTCCGTATAAAGGGCACTGGGGTGCCACTCGCGGGCGCCCCGGCGCCCCCGCGTGGGCGGGAGCGTGGCGTGGGGCAGGAGGAGGTTCGGGACATGCGGCAGACGGCCCCGGAGAGCCGCGGACCCGTGCGTTACGGGCCGCCCGCGCCGGAGCCCGGCCTGCCGGTGCTGCCCGGCCTCGCCGCGCTGCTCGCCGCCGCCGTCGACCGCACCGGCCCCGAACCGCCCGGCGGCGGGCCCGTGCTCCGCGAGGCCGCCGCCGGCTACTGGTGGCGCCGAGGACTGCGGACCCACGCCGAGGACGTGGTCGCGGCCCCCGGCGCCCCGCCCCTGCTGCTCGCCCTGATCGCCGCGCACGGCGGCGACCTGCTGCTGCCCCGCCCCTGCCCGGCCTGGTGGACCCCGCAGGCCCGGCTCATCGGCCGCCCGGCGTACCACGTGCCGACCACCGCGGAGGCCGGCGGCGTCCCCGACCCGTACGCCCTCCTGGAGACCGTCCGCCGGGTGCGCGCCGAGGGCGGCCACCCCCGGCTGCTGCTGCTCTCCGTCGCCGACGACCCCACCGCCACCGTCGCCCCGCCCGAGCTCGTACGCGAGGCCTGCGAGGCCGCCGTCGCCGAGGGCCTGCACATCATCAGCGACGAGACCTGGCGCGACACCCTGCACCGCCCGCAGGACACCGTGCTGCTCAGCCCCGCCGAGATGTGCCCCGACGATGTCACCGTCCTCACCGACCTGGCCGGTGCGCTCGCCCCCGCCGCCTGGCCCTGCGCCGTCGCCCGTTTCCCGCCGACCGCCGTCGCCCGCGCCGACGGCTACGGCGACCCCCGGGCGCGCACCCTCGACATCCTCACCGCGCTCGGCGCCCTCGTGCCCGGGCCGTTCGCACCCGCCGCCGCGCATGCCCTCGACGAACCCGAGGACGTCACGGTACGGGCCCGGCTCACCGCCCAGTTGCACGGCCGGGTCGCGGCCGCCGCCCACCACGCGGTGCTCGCCGCCGGCGCCCTCGCCCGGCCCCCGCAGGCCGGCCGGCACCTCTACGCCGACCTGGGCCCGCTGCGTGCCGGCCTCGCCGCCCGCGGGGTCACCGACTCCCTCGAACTGGAGAACCATCTCACCGCCCGGCTCGGTTCTCCCGTCCCCGGCGGGCACCGCTTCGGCGACGAACTCGGCGCGCTGCGGGTCCGGTTCGACACCGCCGCGTTCCTGGGGGCGACCGAGGAGGAACGGATGGAGGCCCTCACCTCTCCGCGCCCGGAGGAACTGCCACAAGTGGCAAGGGCGTTGAACACCTTCGGAGCCGCGCTCGACGAACTGGGGTGAAGGAGGCGCGGGTTGCCGTACGAGCGCGCGGATTGCCCGTACGAGCGCGCGACGTGGCGCAGCGGTGACGACGAACACGACGGTTGACGGAACAGAGGGAGGCCGCAGAGATGACGGAACAGACGGCCCGGCCGGCCCGGGCCCCGCACTCCGCCCGCACCCCCCACGCCCCGCACCGCGCACCCGCGCTCCAGCCCCTCGGCCGGCTGCGCCACGACTGGCCGCGCACCTTCGCCGACCGGCTCACCGCGCCATTGCCCGGGGTCCGCGCCATGGCCAGGCTCGCCCGCGAGGGCGCCGTCCGCCCCGGGCCCGACGGGCTGCGTGACATCCCGCAGCTGCCGTTCGCGCCCGGACCGCTGCCCGAGGCGGGGCCCGACACCTTCGCCGTCACCTGGGCCGGACATGCCAGCTGGGTGGTCCGGGCCGGCGGGCTCACCGTGCTCACCGACCCCGTCTGGTCCCGCCGTATCCTCGGCACCCCGGCCCGGCTCACGCCCGTCGGCGTCCGCTGGGAGGACCTGCCGCCGGTGGACGCCGTCGTCATCAGCCACAACCACTTCGACCACCTCGACGCGCCCACCCTCAAGCGGCTGCCGCGCCGCACACCGGTCTTCGTGCCCGCCGGACTCGGCCGCTGGTTCACCCGGCGCCGCTTCACCCACGTCACCGAGCTCGACTGGTGGGAGGCGGCCGAACTCGGCGGCGTGCGCTTCGACTTCGTCCCCGCGCACCACTGGTCCAAGCGCACCCTGCTCGACACCTGCCGCTCCCTGTGGGGCGGCTGGGTGCTCACCGACCGGGTGGGTCGCACGCTCTACTTCGCCGGGGACACCGGATACGGGCACTGGTTCGCCGAGATCGGGCGGCGCCATCCCGGGATCGACCTCGCGCTGCTGCCGATCGGCGCGTACGACCCGCGCTGGTGGCTCAGCGACGTGCACACCGACCCCGAGGAGGCGGTCCGCGCCTTCCAGGACCTGGGCGCGCGCCGGATGGCGCCCATGCACTGGGCCACCTTCGTACTCTCCGCCGAGCCCGTACTCGAACCGCTCACCCGCGTCCGGGACGCCTGGACGAAGGCCGGGCTGCCCCGCGAGGACCTGTGGGACCTGCCGGTCGGCGCGTCAGGTGTGCTTGTGCCTTAGTGCTCGTGCCTTACTGCTCGTGCCTCAGCGCTCGTGCCCTGACCGGCCGTGTGCGGCACCGCCGGCACCGCCGGCACCGCCGGCACCGCCGTGCCGTGCACCGCGCATCCGGCGCCACAGCGCCGGCACCGCGCTGATCAGCACCGTCAGCCCCACGGCCGCCACCACGCCCTCCCAGGGCTCCGGGAACAGCGAACCGCCCAGGATGCCGATCAGCGCGTACGTCGCCGCCCACGCCAGACACGCCGGCAGGTCGCCCCGGGCGAACCGGCGCAACGGCATCCCCGAGAGCAGACAGGCCAGCATCACCGGGATCCGCCCGGCCGGTACGAGCCGGGACAGCACCAGGACCGGCACCTGGTGGCTCTCCAGGCGTTCCTGCGCGTGCGCGAGCCGGTCCGGCGTGGCCCGTGAGCGCAGCTCCTCCAGCCAGCGCGAGCCGTTGCGGGACCCGACCCCGCGCCGCCCGAGCCAGTAGAGCGCGAGGTCGCCGAGGAACGCCGCGGCCGACGCCACCAGGAAGACGAACAGGAGCGACAGCGGCGCCGTCTGGTGGAACGCCACCACCGCCGCCGAACTGACGATGGCCCCGGTCGGCACCACCGGCACCAGCGCGCCGAGCGCCACGAGCAGGAAGAGCGAGGGATAACCGACCGCCCGCTGCGTCGTCTCCGGCGGCAACTCCCGCACCACCGTGAGCGCGTGGTGGATCACCGGCCCAGCCCCTCGGCGTCGGCCGCCGCCCCGCCTGGCGCCGCCCCGCCTGCCGCCCCGCCCCGCGTCACCGCGCCACCTCCGGGCGCACCCGCTCGCCATGGGCCAGCAGATGGACCGCGACCTTCGGGGCCAGGCGGGCGGCGTGGCGGACGAAGTCGTCGCCGGGGGCGTGGAACTCGTGAGGGCGGATCGCGTCCAGGCCGATCGGCCAGTACGTGCCGTAGTGGACCGGGATGGCGGCGGCCGGGGACAGGGCGGCCAGGGCCTCGGCGGCGCGGTGGGCGTTCAGGTGGTTGTGGCCCAGGTACGGGCCCCAGCCGCCGACCGGCAGGAGGGCCACGTCGACCGGGCCGACCGCCTCCGCCATGCCGTCGAAGAGGCCGGTGTCGCCGGCGAAGTAGGTGCGGGCCTCGCCCTCGACCACGTAACCGAGCGCGGGGGAGCGGTGCGGGCCGTACGGCAGCCGGCGCCCGTCGTGGAGCGCGGGCACGGCCCGTACCGTCACACCCTCCACCGACACCTCCTCGCCCGCCGCGAGCTCCGTGAACCGCAGGCCCCGCCGGTCGTCGAGGCGCCGCAGCGCCGGGACGGCCTCCGGTGCGCCGGCCGGCACGATCACCCGGGTGCCGGGTGCGAGCAGCGCGAGCGACGGCAGGTGCAGATGGTCGGCGTGCAGGTGCGAGACCAGGGCGATCTCGGCGCGGGCCGCCTCGGGCGGCGGCACCGCCCCGCGCCGGCGCCGCAGATGGGCCAGCCGGCGGGCGAAGAGCGGGTCGGTGAGCACCCGGACCCCGGAGTCCTCGACCGTGCACGTCGCGTGACCCCACCAGGTGACTTCCACCGGTCCGCCGCCCTCTCCCGTCGTATCCTGCTCGGGTCCCGCTCCTGCTCGGGTCCCGCTCCTGCTCGCGTCCCGCCTGTTCCCGTCGCGGGGCCCGGGCCATCCGTAACGAGGGTAGATGTCCGGGGGCGCGCGTGTGGCCGGTCTTCACCGGACCGACCCCGCTTGGTATACCGGACCACTCCTCGGGGTCACTCCGACGCAGTAGGGTCGCCCCATGGACGACGTTCGGGTGGCGGCGATCGCCAGCCTCACCCCGCTCGAGGAACTCGACGAGGACCCCTTCCTGGTCGACACCCGCAGCCAGTACGCCATGTGCGTCCGCTGGGCCCGCGACCACGGCTACGTGGTGACGAGGCAGCTGCTCTGCTACGGCCTCCGGCCCGACCACGACGCCCTGTGGGCCGACGTCGAGGAGGGGGCCGTGGACCTCTTCGTGGCCCCGAACGAACGGGTCCTGGCCCGCGCGCTGGCCGACGTCCCCGGCTTCCACGCCGAGTGCGCGCGGCGCGGGGTGCGCCTGGAGACCGCCGGGTTCGCCGAACCGGCGTACGACGCGCCTGCGAAGGCGGGCGTGCACCGCCGTCTGTCGATGCCCACCGCCGGGTACGACGGCGCCTGAAGCCCCGTACGCACACGCGCGTACGCGCGTACGCGTCGCCCCACCCCGCCGCCTCTGTGCCACGCTGGTCGCAGGAGACGGGCGAGAGGTGAACCAGGCGTGGGTGAACGGCGAGAGCGGGCGCCGGGCCCGCTCAAGGGCCCCCGGCGGGACGGGGCGCCCCGGCGGGTCGGGACGCCCCGGCGGGTCGCGATCCCCTGGCGGAGCGCGAGCCGCGCGCTGCTGCGGGTGATCACGGTGTGGGCGGTGTCCACGCTCACCCTGCTCGTGCTCGCCGGCCTGCTCCCCGACTTCCAGCTGCAGTCCGCCGACGGCGCCAGCCTCACCACCATCGCCTTCACCGCCGTCTGGTGCGCCGGCGCCTTCGGTCTGCTCAGCGCCCTGGTGTGGCCGCTGATCGTACGGGCGCTGCTGCTCGTACCGGCCCTGGTGCTCGGTCTGCTCGTGTTCTTCCTGAACGGTTCGCTGCTGCTCCTCGCGCTCCGGCTCAGCACGGACGGGCGGGCCGCCGCCGCGCCCGAGACCGCGGTCGTGGTGGCCGCCGTGATGTCGGCGGTCGCCTCCGCCACCTCCACCGCGCTCGCGGTCCGCGACGACGAGGCCTACCGCCGCCGCCTCTACCGGCTCACCGGCCGCACCCGGCCCCGGATCGCCCGTACCGCGGGCGCCGGACCGGTGCCCGGCACGGTCTTCGTCCAACTCGACGGCGTCGGCCACCGGGTGCTGTCCGACGCGGTCGCCGCCGGCCGGATGCCGATGGTGGCCGAATGGCTGGCCACCACCCACACCCTCACCCCCTGGCGCACCGACTGGTCCAGCCAGACCGGCGCCAGCCAGCTCGGCATCCTGCACGGCTCCAACGAGGACGTACCCGCCTTCCGCTGGTACGAGAAGGACACCGGCCGTCTGATGGTGTCCAACCGCCCCGCGAGCGCGGTGGAGCTCCAGCGCCGGGCGGTCCGGCGCACCGGCGACGGCGGGCTGCTCACCCTCGACGGCGCATCGCGCGGCAATCTGTTCAGCGGCGGCGCCGACCAGCTGGCCCTGGTGCTCTCGATGGCCGCGCGCCGGGGCCGCCGCAACCGCTCGCGGTCCGGCTACTTCGCGTACTTCTCCGACCCCGCCAACGCGGTCCGCACCGCCGGCTCCCTCGTCGCCGAGGTCTTCCGCGAGATGACCCAGTCGGTCCGGGCCCGGCTGCGCCGTGAGTCCCCGCGGGTCTCGCGTGGCGGCCTCTACCCCTTCGTGCGGGCCTTCGCGACCGTCGTCGAGCGGGACGTCGTGGTCTCCGCCGTGATGGGCGACATGCTGGCGGGGCGCACCGCCGTCTACGCCGACCTGGTCGCGTACGACGAGGTGGCCCACCACTCGGGTCCGCGGGGCCGGGACACCGACCAGGTGCTCGCCCGCCTCGACCGGGCGCTCGCCCTGATCGCGAAGGTGGCCGAGCACGCGCCCCGCCCGTACCGGATCGTGCTGCTCTCCGACCACGGGCAGAGCCCGGGCGAGACCTTCGAGTCCGCGTACGGACTGACGCTGAAGGATCTCGTACGGGCCGGGTGCGGGCTTCCGGTGTCGCGCCGGGTGCGGCGCACCCGCAGTGGTTCCGAGGCCCGGGACGCCGCCCGCGACGCGCTGCGCAGTGCCCTGCACCGGCCGGTCGACGAGGCGGGGGAGGCCGGGAAGGAGGGCGCGGAGGCGGCGGCGGTGGCCGCGGCCCGCGCCCCCGAGCCGGTCGTCCTCGCCTCCGGCAACCTCGGCCTGGTGTCCTTCCCCGGCGTGCCGCACCGGGTGACCCGCGAGGAGATCGACCGCCTCCACCCGGGGCTGCTCCACACCCTCGCCCACCACCCCGGGATCGCCTTCCTGCTGGTCGCGAGCGAGGAGCACGGCTCGGTCGTGCTCGCCGGGGACGGCGTCGAGGTGCCGGTCGGCGCACTCGACGACGACTCCGCGGCCGGGCCGCTGGCGGTGTTCGGGCCGGGCGCCGCCGCCGCGGTGCGCCGCACCGACGGCTTCCCGCATGTCGCCGACATCATGGTCAACTCGATGTACGACCCCGCCGCCGGCACCGTGCACGCCTTCGAGGAGCAGATCGGCTCGCACGGCGGCCTCGGCGGCGACCAGGCGCTCCCCTTCCTGCTCTGGCCGCGCGACCTGACCCCGCCGCCCGCCGGTCTGGTGGGCGCGGAGCAGGTGCACCAGGTGCTGCGCGGCTGGCTGCGGGAGAGCGAGGGGCCTCAGGTGCCGCTGGAGATTTCCCCGTCGAGCGCCGATGCGGAAGCACTTCTTCCGGTCGAAGGGCCTGCCACACGGGACAAAAACGGGTGATTTGGAACGTCGTCCCGCCATCCGGACCATGGTGGCGTTTGTACGACGAGAGGCGCACCACCCCGCATGAGCACGGCCACCACCCCCGCACCCCCCACCCCCACCGCTGACACAGCCGAGCAGGACCCGCAGCAGGCCCCGGCCCCCACGCAGGACGGCAAGGGCAGCAGGCACGCCCGGCGCTTCGGGCTTCCGATCGCCACCGCCCTGGTCATGGGCAACATCATCGGCGGCGGCATCTTCCTGCTCCCCGCCTCCGTCGCCCCCTTCGGCACCATCAGCCTGGTCGCCTTCGGCGTGCTCACCGTCGGGGCGATCGCCCTCGCGCTCGTCTTCGGCCGGCTCGCCCGCCGCCACCCGCAGACCGGCGGCCCGTACGTCTACGCCCGCGCCGCCTTCGGCGACTTCGCCGGCTTCCTGGCCGCCTGGTCGTACTGGATCACCGCCTGGGTCTCCAACGCGGCCCTCGCCGTCGCCGCCGTCGGCTACCTCGACGTGATCGTCCCGGTCCACGGGTCCAAGCTCGCCACCATCGCCGTCGCCCTCGGCCTCCAGTGGCTGCCCGGCCTCGCCAACCTGGCCGGCACCCGCTATGTCGGCGCGGTGCAGATCGTCGCGACCGTGCTCAAGTTCGTGCCGCTGGTCCTCGTCGCCGTCGGCGGGCTCTTCTTCTTCGACCCGGACAACCTGGGCCCGTTCCGGGCGAGCGGTGACAGCGCGCTCGGCGCGGTCTCCGCCTCCGCCGCGATCCTGCTCTTCAGCTACCTGGGCGTCGAGTCCGCCGCCGTCAGCGCCGGCGAGGTCCGCGACCCGCGGCGCAACGTCGGCCGCGCCACCGTCCTCGGCACCCTCGGCGCCGCCGCCGTCTATCTGCTCGGCACGCTCGCGGTCTTCGGCACCGTCGCCCACGACAAGCTGGTCGGCTCCACCGCGCCCTTCTCCGACGCCACGAACATCATGTTCGGCGGCTCCTGGGGCGGCGTCGCCGTCGCCGCCATGGCCATGGTCAGCATCCTCGGCGCGCTCAACGGCTGGACCCTGCTCAGCGCCCAGGCGCCGTACGCCGCCGCCCGCGACGGGCTGTTCCCGAAGGCGTTCACGGTCAAGCGGCGCGGCGTCCCGACGGTCGGTGTGCTCGTCACCGTCGCCCTCGCCTCGCTCCTGACCGTCTACAACTACACGTTCGGCGGCGAGGGCGTCTTCGAGATCCTCGTCCTCGTCACCACCTTCACGGCCACCGTGCCCTACCTCCTCTCCACCGCCGCCCAGATCTACTTCCTGCTCTCCGGGCAGTCCGAGAAGGTCTCCCGGGCCCGCCTCGCCCGCGACGGCGTCCTCGCCCTCGCCGCCTTCGGCTTCTCGATCTGGCTGGTCGCCGGCGCGGGTTACGCCGCCGTCTACCAGGGCGTGCTGTTCCTCTTCGTGGGCGTGCCGGTGTACGCGGTGATGGCGGCCCGCAAGGGCCGCGCGGGCGCCGCCGGGCCCGGGGCCGCCGGGCCCGAGGCCGCCGGGGCGGGTCCCTCCGCGGGGTGAGAAGCGGCCCCCGCACCGGGGGCCGGGTCCCCTCAGCTGTCGGCTGCCTCCGGCCGTCCGGTCACCGCGCGCCCGTGCACGACGACCAGCGCGAGCACCGCCGCCGCGAGGAGCGCCAGGGCCACCAGGGCCGGCACCCGTTCCACCAGGGGGCCGGCCGCGAGGGCGGCCGCACCGCCGGCGAGCAGCGCGGTCGGCCGCCGCCCGGAGGAGCGCAGCACGATCGCCGCCGCGCCGAGCAGGAACACCCCGACGCCGCCGGTCAGCGACCAGGCCACCGTGCCGTGCAGCGGCTCGGCCAGACCGTAGTGGCCGGTGTCGGCGACCTGGGTGAGGACCTTCTTCATGCCGAGCGCGCACAGCACCACGCCCGCGACCAGCGGCAGATGCAGGAAGGTGTACACGTCGCGGGCGAAGCGGGTGCGTTCGTCGCCGTCCAGCGCGCCGAGCCGGTGCTCGGCCGGGTCGCCGAAGCGCCGGAAGTACAGCGCCCACAGCCCGCCCGAGAGCAGCAGCCCCGCCGCGCACGCGCCGATCACCGCCACCGTCAGCGGGAAGTCGGCCACGCCCACACCCATCGCCACGATCGACTCGCCGAGCGCGATGATCACGATGAGGCCGTGCCGCTCGGCGAAGTGCCCGGGGGAGTTGACCCGCCAGCCGGACGAGCCGGTCACGTAGATGCCGCCGTAGTCCACCGCGACCGCGCCCAGCCACAGCAGCAGCCGGGGCGTCCCCTCGTACGCGCAGCCCACGAGCAGCAGCGCGAGCGGCGGGGCGACGGAGAGCAGCGCCGTGCGGCGCAGCGTGCGGTGCAGGGCCGTGTCGCCGGGGCTGGAGATCCGGTACGAGACCAGGTGCAGCACGCGCACCAGGCCGTAACAGCTCACGAAGACCAGCGGCAGCGGCAGCCCGCCGGTGGTGTCCGTGAACAGCTCCGGCACCGCGAGCGACACCACGAACACCACCGTCATCACGGTCACCAGGACCCCGAACAGCGCCCCCGCGTCGGCCCGTACGACATTGCCGAGCCACGCGAAGCAGCACCAGCACCACCACAGCAGCGCGAGCACCACCATCGCCCCGAGCACCCGGGACGGCGCGGGCGCGGCGGCCATCAGCGCCGTCACCTGCGTGATCGCGTAGACGAAGACCAGATCGAAAAAGAGCTCGGCGGGCGTCACCCTGTGATCGCCCCCGGTCGCCACCATGCGTGACCGATGCCCGGCCGCCATGCCGTCCCCCTCGTTCCCCGGCCGTACCCTCCGGCCGTCCCGGCGCGCACCCTACCGGCCCGGGGGCGTCTCACGCCGCGCATCCGGCGGGCCCGCATGACCCCTGAGGTAATCGACCGTCCCCGCCCCGCCCCGGCATGCTCGGAGCACCGGTTCCCGGGCGGCGCACTCCGTCCGGGCGCCGGCCCGACTCCCCGTGAACTGCCTTGTCAGGAAGGTGATCCGCCATGTCCCAGGCCCTGCTCGCCGGAATCTCCCGCACCACCCGGCCGCGGTCCATGGTGCGCCGGTTCCTCGCGCTCGACGCCGTCGTCACCGGCGCCAACGGGCTCGCCTACGCCGCCGCGCCCGGACCGATCGGTGAACTCCTCGGTGTCGAACGGGGGTTGCTCTTCGAGCTCGGGCTCTTCCTCGCCGTGTACGCGGCCGGGGTGGCCTGGCTCGCGAGCTGGCCGCGGCCCGCCGCGGGCGGGGTCAGGGCCGTCGTCGACATCAACCTGCTGTGGACCGTCCTCAGCGTCGTCGCACTCGTCGCCTGGCTGGAGCCCACCACCGCCGGGACGGTGTGGACCCTGCTCCAGGCCGCCACCGTCGCGGGCTTCGCCGCGCTCCAGTGGTCCGCGCTGCGCGCCTCCGAGGCCACGCCGTAAGCCGTAGCGGGAGGGGCTATCCCGCCTGCGACCGGAGATAGGCGGCGGTCGCCGGGTCGGCCGGCAGCATCGTCTCGATGGCCAGCTCGGCGACCGTCACGTCCATCGGCGTGTTGAAGGTCGAGATCGACGACACGAAGGACAGCACCCGCCCGTCGTGCTCGATCCGCAGCGGCAGCGCGAAGTACGGGTACGGCTCCGGGTCCTCCCGGTCGTCCGGGTCCGCCACCCCCGCGTCCGGCAGCGGATACGCCGCCACCTCCTCGTACAGCGCCCGCAGCGCCTGCGAACGGGCGAGCCCGATCTGCCGCTCCATCTGGGCGAGCAGATGCCCCCGCCACTCGCGCAGATTGCGGATCCGCGGCGCGAGACCCTCCGGGTGCAGCGTGATCCGCATCGCGTTCAGCGGCGGGGTGAGGAGATGCTCCGGCAGTCCGGCGAGCAGCAGTTGGATGCCCCGGTTGGCCGCCACCACCGTGTACGAGCCGTCGACCACGAGCGCCGGGAACGGCTCGTAGCCCTGCAGCAGCCGCTCGATGCCCTCGCGCAGCGTCTCCAGCTCGGGTGCGTCGAGCGCCGACTCGGCGTAGCGCGGCGCGTAACCCCCCGCGAGGAGCAGGGAGTTGCGGTCCCGCACCGGCACGTCCAGATGCTCGGCGAGCCGCAGGATCATCTCCTCGGACGGCCGGGAGCGGCCCGTCTCGATGAAGGAGATGTGCCGCGCGGACGAGTCCGCCCGCAGCGCCAGCTCCAGCTGGCTCAGCCGCCGCTGCTCGCGCCACCCGCGCAGCAGGGGCCCCACACCCGTGTCGGTCGCGACAGTCGTCATGGGCAGACGGTATCCCAGAGGGGGACGCGGGTACGTTCTCCCCGGGACCGCTCCCGGGACCGCTCCGTCACCACCCCGCACACCTACCGGAGGGAGCACCACGTGCCCACTGAGCCCCTGTCGCAGAAGGAGATCGAGGACCGCCTGCGGGAGCTCCCCGGCTGGCGCCTCGACGGTGACCGCATCACCCGCCGCTACGAGCTCGCGGACCACTTCGCCGCGACCGCGCTCGTCGTCCACGTCGCCCAGATCCAGCAGGAGCTGAACCACCACAGTGATCTGACGCTCGGTTACAACACGGTCGCCGTGGCCGTGCACACCCACTCGGCCGGCGGGATCACCGAGAAGGACTTCGAACTCGCCGAGCGGGTCGAGGCGGTGGCCCCGGGCCACGGCGCACGCTGACACGGGTCAGGGCCGGACACACCCTCGCCGTACCATCCCCGCATGGGACGGACGACGATGCTCGACTACGAGGCCGAGGCCGCGCGCTACGACGAGACACGTGGGGGAGTCCCGCGCGCCGAGGCGGCGGCCGCCGCCGTGCTCCGCCTGCTGCCGCCCGGCGCCCGCACCCTCCTCGACGTCGCCTGCGGCACCGGTCTCGTCACCGAACGGATCGTCCGCCCCGGACTCACCGTGTACGGCGCCGACGCCGCCCACGCGATGCTGCGCACCGCCGCCGCCCGGCTCCCCGGCCGGGCGGTGCGCGCGGACGCCCGCCGGCTGCCGCTGCCGGACGGGGCGGTCGACGCCGTGAGCGCGATCTGGCTGCTGCATCTGGTGCCGTTCGCCGAGGAGATCGTCGCCGAGGCGGCCCGGGTGCTGCGGCCCGGCGGCGTGTTCGTCACCACCGTCGGCAAGGACGCCTGCCACGACGTCGGCAGTGACATCGATGTCCTGCTCCGCCCGCATCGCGCGCCGGACGCCGGGTCCGACCGGGCCGACCGCATCACCGCGTACGCCGCCGCCCACGGCCTCGCCCCGGCGTCCGGCACCACCTTCACCGGCCACGGCCAGGGCGCCACCCCGCGCGGCACGGCCGGGAAGCTGCGCCGCGGCCACTACGCCTCCTGGTTCCGCGGCACCCCTGTGACCGTGGAGAACCTCAGCCGGTCCCTCGCCGCCCTCCCGGACCAGGACCGGCCGCGTCCCGACCCCGCCTACCGCCTCGCCCGCTACGTCAGGGCCGCTCCCCGCGGCTGAACTCCATCACCCAGTTCACCACCCACTCCTCCGTGCCCGCCGGCGCGAAGGACTGCTCCCAGCGCGCCGTGTCCGGACCGATCCCGGACCACCGGAACCGCACCCGCACCGGCCGCCCCGCGTCGTGGTCGTCGCCGAAGAACTCGCCCGTGCCGTCCGCGCCGAACCGGCCGCGCACCGGCGGAGAGAGGAGGCCGGTACGGCTGTTGGACCAGTTCAGCGTCCACTCGCCGGACTCCGGCTCGTACAGCCGCAGCGTCAGCCCGCGGAAGTCCTTCGACGGGAACACGATCTCGTCGGCGTGCGCCCGGCCGCCCCAGAACAGGCGCCCGGTCGTGTACCCGTCGAACTCCTCCCAGCCGCTTTCCGGATCGAGGGAGTCGGCGAGCCGCCGATTGCGGACGGTCCACCGTCCGTCCAGGAAGTCGAAGCCGCCGCTCACGCGCACACCCCCGTGGTGCCCGTGG
This sequence comes from Streptomyces sp. NPDC048623, assembly GCF_040650755.1. Taxonomy (NCBI): domain Bacteria; kingdom Bacillati; phylum Actinomycetota; class Actinomycetes; order Kitasatosporales; family Streptomycetaceae; genus Streptomyces; species Streptomyces sp. NPDC048623. The sequence goes on along the minus strand of NZ_JBEZHV010000006.1, from coordinate 159,905 downwards.
TCAGCGCGTCCGCGAGATAGGCGGTCAGGTCCGGAGCCTCGGGCACCAGCATGTGCCGTACCCAGGCGGCCCGTTCGTGCCCGAGCGGCGCCAACTCCCACACACAGCCGATCCAGTTGCGGACGGTCGGGTCGAGGCGCACGAAATGCGTGGAGTCCAGGTCCGGGCAGTCGAGGGCCGGCTGCCCGGCCGCCGCGCCCGCGAACTGCAGCACGTTGTCCCACACCCAGCTGTAGACGTTCAGATACGCGCCGGTGTCGCCGCCCCGGTGCAGCACCGTGAAGCTTGCCGCAGGGGTGGAGCCGTCCGGCTCCGGCAGCAGCTCGGGCAGCAGCGCGTACGCCGCCTTCGCGACCTCCGGCTCGATGCCCGCCGGGTCGGACGTGACGTGGTAGCGCTTGATGTGCCGGCCGTCGATCTCGACGGGCGGCAGGACGGTCAGATTCTTCTCCGCGAAAGCCATGGCTGGACTGTACGAACACTTCCCTGACATCTTCTGTCAGTGAAGTCCAGCCGACTCCTGACGATCCTGCTCCTGCTCCAGACCCGCGGCCGGATGACCGCCGCCCAGCTCGCCGAGGAGCTGGAGGTCTCCGTCCGCACCGTCTACCGCGACGTCGAGGCGCTGCACACCGCGGGAGTCCCGCTGTACGGCGACGCCGGGCACCGCGGCGGCTACCGGCTGCTCGACGGCCACCGCTCCCGGCTCACCGGCCTGTACGCGCGGGAGGCCGAGGCCCTCGTCCTCGCCGGCCTTCCGGCCGCCGCCGACGAACTCGGCCTCGGCGGACACTTCGCCGACGCGCAGCTCAAGCTGCGCGCCGCCCTTCCGGCGCCGCTGCGCGAGCACGTCGACCGGCTGCGCGGCCGCTTCCACATCGACGCCCCCGGCTGGTACGCGGAGGACACCGGCGCGCCGTTCCTGTCACAGGTCGCCGACGCCGTACGGGACGGGCGGGTGCTCGCCGTCCGCTACCGGCGCTGGAAGGAGCCCACCGACGTCGACCGGCGGCTCGCCCCGTACGGCCTGGTCCTCAAGGCGGGCCGCTGGTACCTGGTCGCCGGGCCCGGACCGCGCACCTACCGGGTCGACCAGATCCTCGACCTCACCGTCACCGACGAGGAGGCCGTCGTCTCCGAGGACTTCGACCTCGCCGCCCACTGGCGGGCCAGTCAGACCGACTTCCACGCCCGGCTCCACCAGGGCGAGGCGGTCGTACGGATCTCCCCGCGCGGCGCGGCCAAGCTCACCGGCGCCGCCGCCCGCGCCCTCGCCGCGAACGGCACCCCCGAACCCGACGGCTGGACCCGCGCCACCCTCCCCGTCGAGGGCCCTGACCACGCCCATGACACCTTCCTCGCCCTCGGCGCGGAGGCGGAGGTCCTCGCCCCCGAGGACCTCCGGGCCCGCATCGCGGCCACCGTGCGCACGCTGGCCGCGCGCTACACCTGACCGAGCGAACCGAACGTGGACCGTCGCCACCGGGGGGAGGGCTGAGCGGATTCGGCTTTGCCGGACCGGCAAGTTTTCTCGCGCCCACGGGGGCGGGCGCGCACGCTGTCCCCATGAGCGCATCCCACCACCACTCCGGGCACGACCACGGGCACGATTCCCAGGGACACGGGTCCCATGGCCACGGCTCCCACGGGCACGGCCACCACCACACCGACCTCGACTGGGCCGAGATGGCGCCGCTGCTCATCGCGCAGGCGGAGACACAGAGCCCCCTCTACGCGGAGGCCGCCGCCTGGCTCGCCTCCCTGCTCCCGGCCGGTTCGGTCCGCCGCGTCCTCGACGTCGGCAGCGGCCCCGGTGTCGTCACCGCCCTGCTCGCCGAGGCCTTCCCGGAGGCGGAGGTGGTCGCCGTCGACGCGACCCCGGAACTCCTCGCGCTCGCCCGGGAGCGGGCGGACGCCCGCGGACTCGGCGACCGGGTCGGCACCCTGCGGGCCGAACTCCCCGGAGACTTCGGCACCCTGGGCACCGCCGACCTGATCTGGGCCAGCAACTCCCTCCACCACATCGGCGACCAGCGGGCCGCCCTCGCGTCCTTCGCCGGTCTGCTGAACCCCGGCGGTCTGATCGCCCTCGCCGAGGGCGGCCTTCCGGCGCGGCACCTGCCGTGGAACCAGGGCGTCGGCCGCCCCGGTCTGGAGGCCCGGATGGACGCGGCGCAGGCCGACTGGTTCGGCGAGATGCGGGCCTCGCTGCCCGACAGCAAGGAGGAGATCGACGACTGGGCCGCGCTGCTCACCGGCGCCGGGCTCGATCCGAGCGGCACCCGCAGCTTCCTCGCCGACGTCCCGGCGCCGCTGCCGGAGGCCGTGCGCAGGCAGGTCGTCGCCCACTACGAGCGCCTGCGCGAGGGGTACGGCGAGCAGCTCGCCGCCGACGACCGCGAGGCCGTCGACCGGCTGCTCGACCCGGCCGAGCCGCTGTCCCTGCACCGGCGCCCGGACGTGTTCCTGCTGACCGCCCGCACGGTCCACACGGCGCGCAAGGCCTGACGCCCACCGCTACGGGCGGGGCCCGGTGGACGGACATCCACCGGGCCCCGCCCGTACCGCCTGCGGCATCCGCCGGTCAGGCGCCGACGTTGAACTCGCCCGGGTTCGGGCCGAGGCGGCGGCCCTCGTCGAGGGCGGCGATGCCGGCCAGGTCCTCGGCGTCCAGCTCGAAGTCGAAGACGTCGATGTTCTCGCGGATACGGGACGGGGTCACCGACTTCGGGATCACCACGTTGCCGATCTGCAGGTGCCAGCGCAGCACCACCTGGGCCGGGGTCCGGCCGTGCTTCTGCGCGATCGCGACGATCGCCGGGACCTCCAGGAGGCCCTTGCCCGAGCCGAGCGGCGACCAGGCCTCGGTCGCGATGCCGAGCTTCGCGTGCGCCTCGCGCGACGCGGTCTGCGCCAGCTGCGGGTGCAGCTCGATCTGGTTGACGGCAGGGACCACGGAGGTCTCACCGATCAGGCGCTCCAGGTGCTCGGGCAGGAAGTTCGACACACCGATGGCCCTGGCCCGGCCCTCGGCCAGGATCTTCTCGAAGGCGCGGTACGTGTCGACGTACGCGTCCTTCGCCGGCACCGGCCAGTGGATCAGGTACAGATCGACGAACTCCAGGCCCAGCTTGTCGAGCGACGCGTCGAACGCCCGCAGCGTCGAGTCGTAGCCCTGCTCGCTGTTCCACAGCTTGGTCGTGACGAAGAGCTCCTCACGCGGGAGCCCCGAGGCCGCGAGCGCCTTGCCGGTGCCGGCCTCGTTCGCGTAGATCGCGGCGGTGTCGATCGAGCGGTAGCCCGCCTCCAGGGCCGTGGCCACGGCCCTCTCGGCCTCGTCGTCCGGCACCTGCCAGACACCGAAACCGAGCTGCGGCATGCGCACGCCGTTGTTCAGGGCGAGGAAGGGGACGTTGCTGTCCGTGCTCACGAGGGGTGGATCCTTACGTCGTCGGGGGTTGTCCTCACAGCCTCAACGATCACGACGCCGATCGCATTCCGCCCGCCCCGGAATCCGCCCGCCCCGGAATCCGCCCGCCGGGAGCCGTGCGGCGCGCCCGTCAGCCGTACAGCGCCGCGACCTCGGTCGCGTACGCCTGCTCGATCGCCTTCCGTTTCAGCTTCAGGGACGGGGTCAGCAGCCCGTGCTCCTCGCTGAACGGATGCGCCAGGATCCGGAAGGTGCGGATCGACTCGGCCTGCGAGACCTTGGTGTTCGCCGCGATCACCGCCCGCCGGATCTCCGACTCCAGAGCCGTGTCGTGCACGAGCTCCCCGGGCGGCAGCGGCGCGCGGTTCTGCATCGCCAGCCAGTGCTCCACCGCCTCCTGATCCAGCGTCACCAGGGCCGCCACATAAGGCCGGTCGTTGCCGACCACGATGCACTGGGCCACCAGCGGATGCGCCCGTACCCGCTCCTCCAGGCCGAAGGGCGACACGCTCTTGCCGCCCGAGGTCACCAGGATCTCCTTCTTCCGCCCGGTGATCGTCAGATAGCCGTCCTCGTCGAGCATCCCCAGGTCGCCGGTGGCCAGCCAGCCGTCGTTCAGGACGGCGCCGGTGGCCTGCGGATCGTTCAGATAGCCGGAGAAGACGTGCGCGCCGTGCAGCCACACCTCGCCGTCCTCCGCGATGTGCACCGTCGTGCCCGGCACCGGCTGCCCCACCGTGCCGTACTTGGTGCGCTCCGGCGGGTTCGCCGTCGCCGCCGCCGAGGACTCCGTCAGGCCGTAGCCCTCGTAGACCGTCACGCCCGCGCCCTCGAAGAACAGACCGAGCCGCCGGTCCATCCCCGAGCCGCCCGACATCGCGTGCCGGACCCGGCCGCCGAGCGCGTCGCGCACCTTCCCGTACACCGTCTTCTCGAAGAACTGGTGCTGCATCCGCAGCCCCGCCGACGGCCCGGGACCGATCCCGAAGGCCTTGTGCTCCATGGCCTCCGCGTACTTCACCGCCACGTCCACCGCCTTGTCGAAGGGCCCTCGCTTCCCCTCCGACTCGGCGCGCCGCCGGGCGGCGTTGAAGACCTTCTCGAAGATGTACGGCACGGCCAGGACGAAGCTCGGACGGAAGGCCTGCAGATCGGGCAGCAGCTCCGCGGCCGCCAGCACCGGCTGGTGGCCCAGCTTCACCGCGCCCCGGATCGCCGCGACCTCCACCATCCGCCCGAAGACATGCGCGAGCGGCAGGAACAGGAGGGTGGCGGCCTCGTCGCCCGGCTTCGAGTGGAACACCGACTCCCAGCGCCCGATCAGCATGTCCGTCTCGAACATGAAATTGGCGTGGGTGATCACACAGCCCTTCGGGCGGCCCGTGGTCCCCGAGGTGTAGATCACCGTCGCCACCGACTCCGGCGTCACCGCCCTGCGGTGCCGCTGCACCACGTCCTCGTCGATCTCGGCGCCCGCCGCGATCAGCTCCGCGACCGCGCCCTCGCCCGCGTCGAGCTGCCACAGGCGCTGCAGCCGGGGCAGCCGGTCGATCACCGAACCGATGGTCATCGCGTGGTCCTCGTGCTCCACCACGCAGGCCGTCACCTCGGCGTCGTGCAGCATCCACAGCACCTGGTCGGCGGAGGAGGTCGGATAGACCGGCACCGGCTGGGCGCCGAGCGTCCACAGCGCGAAGTCGAACAGCGTCCACTCGTAGCGGGTACGGGCCATGATCGCGACCCGGTCGCCGAACCGCACGCCCTGGGCGATCAGCCCCTTCGCGAGCGCGAGCACCTCGTCCCGGAACTGCGCCGCCGTGACGTCCTGCCACTGCCCGTCGGCGTCCTTGCGGCCGAGAGCCACCCGGGAGGGGTCGTTCTCCGCATGATCGAACACGGCGTCCGCCAGACCGCCGATCTGAGGCGCCGCCTCGACGGGCGGCACGGTGAACTCGCGCACTGACCTGCTCCCTCGCCGGCTTGATGTCGCGCTCGTTGCGGCGCGGGTGAAACTACCCCACGGCGGAGCCGGGCGGGAGGGCCTTCACCAAGCCGCGACATAACGCATCCGCACAGGTCAGCGACCAGAGCGCGGGCAAGCGAGCGCTTCCCGGACCCCGTTGGCCCACCACCGGCGGGCCCTGCGGACCCGAACCTGCACCGAATCTGTACGGAGCGATCACGGCGGCATCGACGGGACCGAGGCTGTGACGAGACCCGCACCCAGGACGAGACGCGGGCCGTGGGGGACGCGCAGGGGGCCGCGGCCCCACCGACCAACCGTCCCGCAAAAACGTCACCGCAGCCGGTCCCCGCCCGCCAGGATCGCCGCGGCCAGCGCGTCCGCCGCCTCCTGGGTCGCCCCGCGCCGCCGCCCCTTGCGCAGCACGAAGTCCACCGCGCCCAGCTCCGGCAGCCCGGCCCGCGCCGGGAGCTCGACCAGACCCGGCGGCAGCAGGCCGCGGGTGTGCGCCATCACCCCGAGCCCGGCCCGCGCCGCCGCCACGTTCGCGCTCAGGCTGCTGCTGGTGCAGGCGATCCGCCACGCCCGGCCCTGCGCCTGCAGGGCCTCCAGGGCGCGAGCCCGGGTGATGCCCGGCGGCGGGAACACGATCAGCGGTACCGGACGCTCCGGGTCGAGCCGCAGCCGGGGCGCTCCGATCCACACCAGCACGTCCCGCCAGACCAGCTCCTCACCGCCCAGCTCCGCCTGCTCGCCGCGCCGCTTGGCCAGGATCAGATCGAGCCGGCCCGCCTCCAGACGGGCCTGGAGCGTGCCGGACAGTTCGACCGTCAGCTCCAGATCGACCTCCGGGTGCTCGCGCCGGAACGTCTCCAGGATCTCCGGAAGGCGCGTCATCACGAAGTCCTCCGACGCGCCGAAGCGCAGCCGGCCGCGCAGCCGCGTCCCGGTGAAGAAGGCCGCCGCCCGCTCGTGCGCCGCCAGGATCGTCCGGGCGAAGCCGAGCATCGCCTCGCCGTCCTCCGTCAGCTCCACCCCGTGCGTGTCGCGGACGAAGAGGGGCCGGCCGGTCGCCTCCTCCAGGCGCCGCACGTGCTGGCTCACCGTCGACTGGCGCAGTCCGAGGCGCCGGGCGGCCTGGGTGAAGCTGAGGGTCTGCGCGACCGCGAGGAAGGTGCGCAGCTGGGTCGGCTCGTACACATCCCGACCCTAGCGCCGCCGCCCCTCGTGCCGTCATCACGATTCGTGATGACAGTCAGTGCGCTGTACGACGTTCCCGATCGCCGGGCCGTCGACCAGGATGGACTCATGAGTTCCCGTACGCCCCGCGGCTCCCGCCGGCCCCTCCTGCCGTCCCGGCTGCCGGTCGACCCGTACATCCTGGCGCTGCTCGCCACGGTCGGCCTCGCCGCGCTGCTGCCCGCCTCCGGTGCGGCGGAGACGGTCGCGAGCGGCGCGGCGACCGGGGCGGTCGCGCTGCTCTTCTTCCTGTACGGGGCGCGGCTCTCGACCCGCGAGGCGCTGGACGGCCTGAAGCACTGGCGGCTCCACGTCACCGTCCTGGCCTGCACCTTCGTGCTCTTCCCGCTCCTGGGCCTCGCGGCCCGCGGACTCGAACCGACGGTCCTGACCCCGGAGCTCTACAGCGGCCTCCTCTTCCTCTGCCTGGTGCCGTCGACCATCCAGTCCTCGATCGCCTTCACCTCGATCGCGCGCGGCAACGTGCCCGCCGCGATCTGCGCGGGCTCCTTCTCGTCGCTCGCCGGCATCCTGATCACCCCGCTGCTCGCCGCGCTCCTTCTCGGGCACGGCGCGGGCGGCTTCTCGGCCGACTCGGTCCTGAAGATCGTGCTCCAGCTGCTCGTGCCGTTCCTCGCGGGGCAGCTGCTGCGCCCGTGGCTGGGAGGTTTCCTGTTCCGGCACAAGAAGGCGCTCGGCCACGTCGACCGGGGCTCGATCCTGCTCGTCGTCTACACCGCCTTCAGCGAGGGCATGAACCGCGGCGTCTGGCACCTGGTGACCCCCGCCCGGCTCGGACTGCTCCTCGCCGTCGAGGCGGTGCTGCTCGCCGTGATGCTGGGGCTGACCTGGTACGGCGCGAAGCGGCTCGGTTTCGGGCGAGGCGACCGCATAGCCATCCAGTTCGCGGGTTCCAAGAAGAGCCTGGCCGCCGGACTGCCCATGGCGAGCGTCCTCTTCGGTGCGCAGGCCTCGCTGGCCGTGCTCCCGCTGATGCTCTTCCACCAGATGCAGCTGATGGTCTGCGCGGTGATCGCCCGCCGCCGGGCCCGCGACCCGGAGGCCCGGGACCCGGAGGCGGCGCCCGCCGGGCGGACCGCGGAAGGACCGGGCGGAGAGCCGACGGAGCAGTTGGCGGAACAGAGGGCGGAGGCGAACTCGCCCGCGTAGGCTCCACCGATGGACAAGATCACCGCGCTCCTCTCGGCGGACGCCACGCCCTCGGCCCCCGCCCTCGTCCTGCGGCCCTGGGAACCGGCCGACGCCTCCGGCCTGCTGGAGCTGGGACGGGACGACGCCCTGCGCCGCTGGACGAGCCTGGCCGTGGACGACGAGGCGGGAGCGGCCGACTGGATCCGCGAGCAGCGGCAGGGCTGGGAGACGGGTGGTCGTTTCGCGTTCGCCGTCCTGGAACGCCGGGAGCCGGGCGGCGGCGCGGCGCGACTGGTGGGCCACGCGGTCCTCAACGGCGTCGCTCCCGGCACCGCGTCCGCCGACGTCGGCTACTGGACCGCGGCGCCCGCACGCGGCCGGGGCGTGGCGCCCCGGGCCCTGCGTGCCCTGACGGACTGGGCCTTCGCGACCTTCGCCGCGGAGGGCCTGACGCGTCTGCGCCTGCTGCACCAGGTGGACAACACGGCGTCCTGCCGGGTCGCGGAGAAGTGCGGCTACGAACTGAGCGCGGTCCTGCCCGCGGCACCCCCGGCCTACCCCCTGGACGGGCATGTGCACGTCCGGGCGTACGAGGCGTAGGCGCCCGGGCATGGTCGTTCGCCCGGGGGCGCCGCCACCGGGACAGAACGCGCCCCGTCGGCCGGCCCGGCGCGGGCGCGGCCACCGCGTGGGCGCGCGGCTCGCCGCCGACCGCCCAGGACCGCGCCGACCGGCGCTCTCGGGACCACCCGCCTCCTCGCCCCCCGCCGAGGCGCGCGGCACCGTCGGCCGGGATCGCACCCCGTCCGGCCGTCGATGATCATCCGGGCCGATACGGTGCTCCCATGCCCGCACTCGATCCCCGCCGCACCGCGCTCGTCCTCGTCGACCTGATGGAGCGCATCGTCGCGCTCCCCCTCGCCCCCCGACCCGGCAGCGACGTGCTCGCCACCGCCGGCCGCCTCGCCGAGACCTTCCGGGCCGCCGACGCGCCCGTCGTCCACATCAGGGTCGAGCGCCCCGGCGTCGACACCCAGCCGCCCGGGAGCGAGCTCGTCGCCGAGCTCGTGCACGCCGGCGACGAGACCGTCGTCAAGCGCACCATCGGCGGCTTCCAGGACACCGGACTGCACGAGCTGCTCCAGAAGCACGGGGCCACGACCCTCGTGTTCGGCGGCATCGCCACCAACCTCGGCGTCGAGTCCACCGCCCGCGCCGCCGCCGACCTCGGTTACGACCTCGTCTTCGCCGAGGACGCCATGACGGCGCTCACCGCCGACGAGCACCGCGCCTCCGTCCAGCTGGACTTCCCGCGCCTCGGCACCGTCACCCCGACCGACGACATCACCCTGGACGGCGCCGAGTGACCCACGTGCCGATACGGTACGGGGCCCGCCCCTGCTCGCTCGTGGTCTGCCGCGGCTGCTGCTGCGGCGACGCGCGCAAGAACCCCGGCCAGGACCACGACGGCCAGCTCGCCCGGCTCCGGGCCGCCGCCGCGGCCTCCGGCGGCCGCCTGGTGGTCCGTACCAGCGACTGCCTCGGCCCGTGCGCACAGGCGAACGTGCTCGTGGTCCAGCCGTCCACCGAGGGCCGGCGGCGCGGCGGCCGGGCCGCGTGGGTCGGCTGGAGCGCCGACCAGGACTGCCTCGACGAGGTCCTCGCCTGGACCGCGGCCGGCGGCCCCGGCGTCGCCCCGCCGCCCGCCACCCTCGAACTCCAGATGATCGACCCGCCGAAGAACTAGGCAGGACCAGGACCAGGACCAGGACCAGGACCAGGCCCAGGACCGGGACCGGGAGCGGCTTCCAGCGCGACCCGGTGCTCGCCCGCGTACACGTTCATGTCCTGCCCACGCAGGAACCCGACGAGCGTCAGGCCCGACTCGTGCGCCAGGTCCACCGCCAGTGAGGACGGCGCCGATACGGCCGCGAGCACCGGGATGCCCGCCATCACCGCCTTCTGCGCCAGCTCGAACGAGGCCCGCCCGGACACGAGCAGCACCGCCCGCGCCAGCGGCAGCAGACCCTCCTGCAGCGCCCGCCCGACCAGCTTGTCCACCGCGTTGTGCCGGCCCACGTCCTCCCGTACGTCGAGCAGTTCGCCGTCCTCCGAGAAGAGCGCCGCCGCGTGCAGACCGCCCGTCCGGTCGAAGACCTTCTGCGCCCCCCGCAGCCGCCCCGGCAGCGCCGCGAGCAGCTCCGGCGTCAGCCGCAGCGGCGGCGCGTCCGCGATCGGGAACCGGGCGGTGGTGCGCACCGCGTCCAGGCTGGCCTTGCCGCACAGACCGCACGACGAGGTCGTGTAGACGTTCCGCTCCAGGCTGATGTCGGGCACCGGCACGTCCGGCGCCAGCTGCACGTCCACCACGTTGTACGTGTTCACACCGTCCGCCGTGGCGCCCGCGCAGTACACGATGTTCCGCACGTCCGAGGCCGCGGCGAGCACCCCCTCGCTGACCAGGAACCCGGCCGCGAGCGCGAAGTCGTCACCGGGCGTGCGCATCGTGATGGCGATCGGCCGCCCGTTGAGACGGATCTCCAGCGGCTCCTCCGCCACCAGCGTGTCCGGCCGGGTGTTCACCGCCCCGCCCCGTATGCGCACCACACGCCGCCGCTCCGTGACCCGTCCCATGGTCGCTGCACCGTTTCTGTCCGAGCGGGACGCCACTGTCCCCGCGGATCGCCCCCAGGGGCCTGACCGGCCCATTCTCCTCTTGTCACGGTCGAACAGGCACTTCGGGTGAATCTTGGTGGTTTACGTCACCGGTTACCCGTCAGTCGCTGACAAGACTGGGTCCTCCCTGCCGAGGCCGCAATGCGGCAACGCACCGACGATCGAACGACCGAGGGGGTCCCGGCGATGACCGGCACTCGTATCGCCGCGCTCGGGCACTACCAGCCCGCCAAGGTGCTCACCAACGACGACCTCGCCGCGCTGGTCGACACCAGCGACGACTGGATCACCAGCCGGGTCGGCATCCGCACCCGGCATGTCGCCGGACCCGAGGAGCCGGTCGACGAACTCGCCGCGCACGCCGCCGGCAAGGCCCTCGCCGCCGCCGGGCTCGGCCCCGGCGACATCGACCTGGTGCTGGTCGCGACCTCCACCGCGATCGACCGTTCGCCGAACACCGCCGCCCGGGTCGCCGCCCGCCTCGGCATGGGCTCGCCCGCCACCATGGACCTCAACGTGGTGTGCGCGGGCTTCACCCACGCCCTCGCCACCGCCGACCACACGGTGCGCGCCGGCGCCGCCCGCCGCGCCCTGGTCATCGGCGCCGACAAGATGACCGACATCGTCGACTGGACCGACCGCAGCACCTGCGTCCTGGTCGGCGACGGCGCGGGCGCCGCGATCGTCGAGGCCACCGAGACCGACACCGGCGCGATCGGCCCGGTCCTGTGGGGCTCCGTCCCCGAGATGGGCCACGCGGTCCGGATCGAGGGCACCCCGCCGCGCTTCGCGCAGGAGGGCCAGTCCGTCTACCGCTGGGCCACCCAGCAGCTGCCCGCCCTCGCCCGCCAGGCCTGCGAGCGGGCCGGCGTCCGCCCCGAGGAGCTGACGGGAGTGGTGCTCCACCAGGCCAACCTGCGGATCGTCGAGCCGCTCGCCGCCAAGATCGGGGCGGTCAACGCGGTCGTCGCCCGCGATGTCGTCGACTCCGGCAACACCTCCGCCGCCTCCGTCCCGCTCGCCCTCGCCAAGCTGGTCGAACGCGGTGAACTCCCCTCCGGCGGGCCGGTGCTGCTCTTCGGCTTCGGCGGCAACCTCTCGTACGCGGGCCAGGTCGTCCGGGTGCCGTAAGGGGTCCCGGCGGGTCCCGCGGGGGACCCGGGGGATCCCGGGGGAGTCCCGGGAGAGTCCCGGGAGAGTCCCGGGGGCGGATGACCCGATCGGCGGAGCCCGGTGGCGGGGCACCCGCGGCGCGCCTAGCTTCGAACGCGACGAGGGCCCGCAACCGGCCCGCCGCGGAGCGTGAGTTCCGCGTCCGCCCTCGCGTGATCTGGAGGACCCCCATGCGCGCGATACGCGCCGCCGCTTCCGCCGCCCTGATCGCTCCCCTCGCGACCACCGCCCTGTTCCTCGCCGCGCCCTCGGCGGCCGCGGACGACGGGGGTTTCGCCCCCACCGACCTCGGCCTCCTCAAGGACGAGCTCCTCGGCACGGCCGACGCGGCCCCGAAGGACGCTCCCAAGGACGCCCCGAAGGACGCCCCCGACGAGGCCCTCAAGGAGGCCCCCAAGGGCGCTCCGCAGAACGACGGCGGCACCGGGCACGACATCACGTCCTTCGGCTTCTCCGTCACGCCCGCCACCGTGGCGCCCGGCGGCACCGTCACCCTCAAGGCCGACGGCTGCCAAGTCCCCAGCGTGAAGGTCGAGTCCGGGATCTTCGAGACCGTCACCCTGAACGAGGGTCACCAGGGCACCGCCACCGTCGACTTCAGCGCGAAGATAGGTGCCCAGTACGAGATCACCTTCGACTGCAAGGGCGAGCGCGGCACCACGAACCTCACCATCGCGGACGGCGGCGGCCATACGCCCGACCCGAACACCGGCGCCCACAAGGGCGTCAAGGCCGGCTTCGGCAGCGGCGCCACGCACGGGGTCGGCGCCACCGAGATGGTCACCGGTGGCGTCCTCATCGCCGGCGCGCTCGGCGCCGCCGTGGTCCTGACGCGCCGCCGCGAAACCACCGGGTCCTGACCACCGGCCGGCGTCCGGCCGGCATCCCAGACGGCTCCCCCGCCCCGGTGTGACGAGGTCCGGGGCGGGGGAGCGCCATTCCGCGGAACCGGCGGACGAGCGACGAAGGGGACGGCAGGCACGTGCAGGGGTCGAACGGGTCCGGGCGGCGCGGCGCCTGGGGTGTGATCGCCGTGGTCCTCCTGATCGGTGTGCACCTGGTGCGCGGCGGGGCGGGGGAGTGGCCCGCCGGCGGGCCGCCGCAGCCCCCGACCGCGGCCGCCGCGGCCGGCCGGGCCGCCGCCCTGACCGGTGCCGCCACCGCCGATCCGCTGCCCGCCTCGCCGCCCGTACGGGTCAGGGTGCCGTCCGTGCGCATCGACGCGCCCGTCACCCGGGTGGGCCTGGACGCCGACGGCTGGATCGATGCCCCCGCCCCGTACGACCGCAATCTGGCGGGCTGGTTCACCGGCGCCGTCACCCCCGGTGAACGTGGCACGGCCGTCGTCGTCGGCCATGTCGACGTCCCCGGCGGGCGGGCCGTCTTCTACGACCTCGGCGCCCTCGCCCCCGGCATGCGGGTGGAGGTGGCCCGCACGGACGGCCGGACGGCGGTCTTCACGGTGTACGGCATCGAGGTCGTCCCGAAGGACGGCTTCCCGGCCGCCCGGGTGTACGGCACCACCGGCGCCGCGGAACTCCGGCTGATCACCTGCGGCGGCCGCTACTCCCCGGACGGCGGCTACGAGAGCAACGTCGTCGTCTCGGCCCGCCTCACCGAGGTCCACTGACTCCTGCGACTCCTGTGACTCCCGCACCGACCTGACGTACTCCCGCTCCGGGACTGACCCGGGGCGCGCGCCGCCGGGCAAGGTGGCTCCCACGGAACCGGCGTCGGGGGGCGCCGGGCTCCGAGCGGCCTCCGCGCGCCGCACTGACCACGGAAAACGCGGGTGAAAGGCGCCTCGAACCCCTGGTAGAGTTATCCATGTCGCCGCGGGGAACACCGAGGCGCACACCACCTGTCCGGGTGGCGGAATGGCAGACGCGCTAGCTTGAGGTGCTAGTGCCCTTTATCGGGCGTGGGGGTTCAAGTCCCCCCTCGGACACCAGTACGGAAGGACCCCGACGAAAGTCGGGGTCCTTCCGCGTTTCCCCGTCTCACAGGGCCGGAGACGCGGCGTCCAGGCCCTTCCGGGCCACCACCAGCCGGCAGCGCGGGCTGCCGTCCTCCCGTGCGCCCAGGGAGCGGATCGGCAGGGTCTCCACCGTGAAGCCGGCGCCCGTGAGGCGGGCGCGGACGTCGGCGAGGCGGAAGGTGCGGTAGTACATGACGAACGGCGGGCGCCACAGAGCGTTACGGACGCGCATCGCCGCGTCGAAGCCCCAGGACGTCCAGTACGCGGCGGAGCCCACCCGGGGCGGGGTCGGGAGGGGGAAGGCGAAGGTGCCGCCGGGGCGCAGGGCGGAGTGGACCGAGGAGAAGAGGACGCGCTGCCCGGCGGGGAGGAAGTGGCCGAAGGCGCCGAAGCTGACCGCGAGGTCGAAGACCGGTGCGAAGGGGAGGGCGAGGGCGTCGGCCCGGACCAGGGCCGCCCCGGGGTGGGCGAGCCGGGCCTCGGCGAGCATCCCCGCGCTGAAGTCGACCCCGGCGATCCGGCCCGCGCACACCGAGCGGAGCACCCCGAGTCCCGCGCCGGTGCCGCAGCACACGTCCAGGCCCGAGTCGAAGGGGCCGAGCGGCTCCAGCGTGTCGGCGACCGCGGTGAGCAGCCGGTCGGAGGTGCGGAACGGCGTCGCGTCGAACTTCGCGGCGAGCAGGTCGTAGCCGTGCTCGACGGACGACAGCGCCTGGCGGGTCAGTTCGTACAGGCTGGGGCCCTCGGGGGAGAACATGCTCCGACCCTACGGCCCCGGTCCGAACGACACGCCCTACAGCGGGCTGCCGCCCGACAACGGGCTGCCGACCTGCGGCGGGATGCTCCAGGCCGGGGCGATCCCGGTCAGCTGGCAGGTCAGCAGATAGAGCGGGATCGGCGGGGAGTACGGGGAGCCGCCGTCGGGATGGTGGATGAGCCGCGGCCGGCGGTCCGGGACCCGGGCGCCGGGGGCGTAGCAGGCGGGCAGCGGCCAGGTGAGGTCGTCGTCGGAGCCGGCCGGGACCAGCCACCACCACCAGTCGGTGTCGGCGTAGACGCAGCCCTTGGCGGGCAGCCGGGACAGGATGCGGAAGCCGTAGCGGGCGGGGACGCCGACGGCGTCGCAGCCGAGGGTGGCCGGGAGGTCGACGGGCACGGGGAGCCGGGTCACGCCGACGGGCGCGGGGGAGAAGGGGGCGCCGGGAGTGCGGGGGGAGTTCTCGGGGCTCTTGCGGGCGCGCGGGATCAGCAGCGTCGCCATCGCCTTCAGCACGGCTCGCCCATGCCGTGCGCCAGTTCCGCCCAGACGATCTGCGCCGTGCCGTGGCCGGTGCGGTCCGCGCCCCAGGCCGCGCACAGGGCGTCGACCAGGATGAGGCCGCGGCCGCGCTCCTCCTCGCCGCAGTCGCGTATCCGCGGCCCGGCGGGCCCGCCCTCGTCGCACACGGCTATCCGGAGCCGCTCCTCGTCCTCGCGGATCTCGCAGACGATCCGGGCGCTCGCGGTGTGCACGACGGCGTTGGTGACGAGTTCGGAGACGACCAGGGCGACGGTGTCACGTATCCCGGTGTCGCAGCCCCACAGGATCAGGCGTTCCTCGGCCAGCCGCCGGGCCCGGGCGACGGACTCGGTCCGTGCGGGCAGTTCGAAGGCGAAACGGCGGAAGATGTCGTGAGGGCGTGGGCGCTGCTCCATGACGCGGGGGCTCATGAGACCAGAGGAGTGCGCGTTACCAGAAGCCAC
This sequence comes from Streptomyces sp. NPDC048623, assembly GCF_040650755.1. Taxonomy (NCBI): domain Bacteria; kingdom Bacillati; phylum Actinomycetota; class Actinomycetes; order Kitasatosporales; family Streptomycetaceae; genus Streptomyces; species Streptomyces sp. NPDC048623. The sequence goes on along the minus strand of NZ_JBEZHV010000006.1, from coordinate 144,551 downwards.
GACCGGATCCTCACAACTGTGGGCAGGAGTGCCGTACACACCCCTCCGGGGCGAATCGCCCGGTGACGTGCGTACTGGTTCACCGGAATACTCTGCTCCCGAGCCGGACACTTGGCAAGTGGCACTCTGAAAATTGCAGAGTGCTGTGTTCTCTCTGGCGGGGTTCGTGGCACACTCATCGAAACAGCGCGTCGGGGAGGTCTGAGAGTGAGCGAGCCGCGGTCCGCCCCCACGGTGGGACAGGTCGTTCTCGGCAAGCGTCTGCAGGATCTGCGCGAGCGGGCAGGCCTCAAGCGGGAAGAGGCCGCCAAGATCCTCAGGGTCGCCCCGGCCACGATCCGGCGCATGGAGACCGCCGAGGTCGCGCTGAAGATCCCGTACGTACAGCTGCTGCTGAAGGCGTACGGCATCACGGACTCCGAGGCGGAGAGCTTCGTCGCCCTCGCGGAGGAGGCCAACCTCCCCGGCTGGTGGCAGCGGTTCCACGACGTGCTGCCCGGCTGGTTCTCGATGTACGTCAGCCTGGAGGGGGCCGCGAGCCTCATCCGGGCCTACGAACCCCAGTTCGTCCCCGGTCTGCTGCAGACCGAGGACTACGCCCGCGCCATTCTGCGCAGCGGGGCGGTCGGCGGCAGGAATGCCGGGGAATCCGAGGAGACCGACCGGCATGTAGCCCTCCGCATGGAGCGCCAGTCCCTGCTCACCAGGGAGGACGCGCCCAAGTTCTGGGTGATCATGGACGAGACGGTCTTCCGCCGGCCGGTCGGTGACGGGCCCGAAGTGATGCGCGACCAGCTCGACCGGCTGCTCGAAGCGTCGGAGCTGCCGAACGTCACCCTGCAGATCGCGGAGTTCGCGTCCGGACACCATCCCGGTACCTACGGACCGTTCGTCCTCTTCCGCTTCGCCATGCCCGAACTCCCGGACATGGTCTACAGCGAGTACCTGACCGGCGCCGTCTATCTCGACGCGCGCCCCGAGGTGGCCTCCCACCTCGAGGTCATGGACCGCATGGCGGCCCAGGCCGCGACTGCACAACGCACGAAGGAGATTCTCCGGAATCTCCGCAAGGAGCTGTGAATGGATCGCATATACAACGGCATGCCCGCCGCTGAGCTCGGTGCCGAAGGCTGGCACAAGCCGTGGAGCGGCGGGAACGGGGGCAACTGCGTGGAGGCCATGAAGCTGGCCGACGGCAGGGTCGCCGTGCGACAGTCCGCAGACCCTGAAGGACCCGCGCTCATCTACACCCACGGGGAGATCGCCGCCTTCATCCAAGGAGCGAAATCCGGTCAGGCTGACTTCCTGCTCACCTGACCCCTTCCGTCCCACCCCGTGCATCGCGTAACTCTTGCTGTAAGCGCCACCGTTCGACCCGCCGAGGAGAGCCGATGACCCCCCAGGACGCCGTACCGCCGCAGGGCGGCATACGCATCGACACCAGCAAGCCGCATCCCGCGCGCATGTACGACTGGTTCCTGGGCGGCAAGGACAACTATCCCGTGGACGAGGAGATGGCCCGCCAGCTCCTCACCGTCGACCCCCGGGGCCGGGACATGGCCCGGGTCAACCGGGCCTTCATGCACCGCGCCATCCGCTGGCTCAGCGCCAACGGCGTCCGCCAGTACCTGGACATCGGCACCGGCATCCCCACCGAGCCCAACCTGCACCAGATCGCGCAGGGGGCCGCGCCGGAGTCCCGGATCGTCTACTGCGACAACGACCCGATCGTGCTCGCGCACGCCGCCGCGCTGCTGCGCTCGACCCCGGAAGGGGCCACCGAGTACATCCAGGCGGACGCCCGTGACCCCGAGCTGATCCTCGAACGGGCCGGAAAGGTCCTTGACTTCGACCAGCCCATCGCGCTCTCGATGCTCGCGCTGCTGCACTTCGTCGGCGACGAGGACGGGGCCTCCGAGCTGGTCGCCAAGCTCGTCGACAAGCTGGCCCCCGGCAGCTATGTGGTCATCTCCCATGTCACCGGGGACTTCAACCCCGAGGGCGCGGAGCAGGCCGCCGCCATGTACAGGGCCCGCGGACTCACCCTGCGCCTGCGCTCCCGCGACGAGGTCGGCGCCTTCTTCGACGGCCTCGACCTCGTCGACCCGGGCGTGACCCTGACCGCCGAGTGGCACCCCGAGCTGGGCGAGCCGGTCCCGGTGCCGGGCGACGAGCCCATCCCGGGCTGGTCGGCGGTCGGCCGCAAGCGCTGACCCCGTCCCGCAGCCTGCCGCGTCAGAGGGGCCCCGCCGTTCCGGACGGCGGGGCCCCCTCTCTCGTCCGTGCTGTCAGGGCCGTTCCAGCGTCACCAGGAAGCGCTGTGCCCGGCCCACGTTCCCGGCCGCGTCGACCGTCCGGTACTCGACCGTGTGCGTGCCGTAGTCCGGCGTCGCGTCGTCCCACGGCACCGCCCGCGGCCGGCCCAGCTTCCCGTACACCAGGCCGTCGATCACCGTGCCCGAGGGTGAGAAGAGGAACGGCGCGTCCGCGTCCGTCGGCCGGCCGTAGTACGTGTACCAGCCGTCGCCGTCCACCCGGAACTGGCTCACCACCGCGCCCGGCCGGTCGTCCGTGGCCGTCAGCCGCATCGTGAACGCGGCGTCGTAGACGTACTCGACCGGCCGCCCCGGCCGCCGCACCGTGCGCAGCGGCTTCGACAGCTCGTACGCGGCGGAGGCCGGCGTCGCGTCCACCGTCCAGCGCAGCTCCTGATGGGTGCCGGGGATGCGGGCGGTCAGGGTGTACGTGCCGGGGGCCAGGCGCAGCGCGCCCAGGTCGAGATCGCGGTCGTTGCCGGGGTTCGGGACCGTCCGGCCGTCGAGAGCCCAGGTCACCCCGGGGATCCGGCGCACCGGATGGGTGGTGTCGGCGTACACCACGGACCGGGCGCCGACCGGCGCCGTGGTCGCCGTGTGCCCGGTGAACACCGCGGCCGCGGCGGGGTTCCGCGGCGTGCGCAGCGCCGGGTCCACGGTCCAGCGGACGGTACGGGTCAGGGCGGCCGAGCCGCGGACCGCCGGGTCGCGCACGAACGGGGTCGGGTCGGTGACCGTCGCCGTCAGCGTGTACGTACGCCCGGGGGAGAGGCCGCCCACGGTCCGCAGGTCGAGCGTCCGGGCGCCGCCGGTGCGCAGCGGCCGCCCGTCGAGGCGCCATTCCACGGCGAGTTCGCCGCCCGTCGGGTGCAGGGTGTCCACCCACACCGTCCGGTCGGCCCCGACCGGCACGGTGTCCGGGGTGTGGTCCTGCACCAGATCGACCTTGCCGGAGATCGCCTTCACCATCACCTCGCGCTCCACCTGGTCGAAGGCGTAGCCGAGGGTCTTCATCATCGAGTGCCGGCTGGGCCGCCAGACGCCCCGGGTGCTGTACATCCCGCCCTCGTACCGCCCCACGACCCCGCCGGACTCGCTCTCCTCGCCCAGCCAGCGCCACCACTTGGCCCGCTCCGCCCGCATCCGCTCCTCCGTCAGGAGCGAGTGGTGGGCGGAGGACGGCTCGCCGCCCTCGTACGTGCCGCCGGGCACCCCGCGCGCGTAGTAGTCGTACTCGTCCTGGAGCCCGCCGAGCGAATGGCCCAGCTCATGCGGGGTGATGAGCGCCGACAGGGCGTTGCCGCCGGACGCGGTGGCGTAACTCCCGCCCGCGCCACCGTAGGTGGAGCTGTGCGCGAGCGCCACGATCTGCCGGTTCGCGCGCCGCGTCCCCGGCACCAGGTCCGCGAGCCCGGCCGCCTTGGCGCTGTCCACGGTAAGCAGCCGCTGCACGCTGCCCGGGTCGCAGCCGCCCCAGAAACCCATGTCGAGCGCGGTGTCCCGGGCCGGCGCGTCCAGCGAGGGATCGCAGTCCACGCCCGATTCCTTCGACGGCACCTCCACCGCCCACACGTTGATGTACGAGCGGTACGAGGCGAACGGCTCGATGCTCCACAGCATGCTCAGATGCCGTTCCAGGTCCGCCCGGAACACCGGCATCTCGGCGGCCGTGTAGCCGTCGCCCATCACCACCAGATTGAACCGGCGGTCGGCGGGACCGGTGGTCCGGACGGGCACCACGGTCGCCCCGCCGGACTCGGCGGCGGCCGGCCCGCCGCCGGCCAAGGTCCCGGTGGCCACGAGGCCCGCGGCCAGCAGGCAGCCCACGAGGAGCCGGGCCACTCCGCGGCGCACACCCCGGCGCACACCCCTTCGTCGCGGTGGAGTCGGTGAAGTCATGGGGCGCGAGCCTAGGCCGAGCGCCCCCACTCGTAAAGGTGTTCGTCGGCAGACGTCAGCCGTCCATCTCAGCGACGCAGATAGGCAAGACCCGCGTGCTCGGCCGTGTAGTCGTCGACGAGCCGGCGGGCCACCGCCACCGAGTCGACCAGCGGATGCAGCGCGAAGGCCTTCACCGCCGTGGCCCGCGAACCGCTCTCCGCCGCCGCGAGCACCTCCCGCTCCACCGCCTTCACCGCCGTCACCAGACCCACCGCGTGATACGGCAGCGGGTCCACCGACACCGGATGCGCACCGGCCGCGTCCACGAAGCACGGCACCTCGATCACCGCGTCCGCGTCGAGCACCGAAAGCGTCTGCCGATTGCGGACGTTGAGGATCAGCGTGGCCCGCTCGTTGCGCGCGATGGCCCGCATCAGGGCGAGCGCCACCTTCTCGTAGCCGCCCGACTCCAGGTCCGCCTCGTCCCGCTCGCCGACCCCGGCCGCCTCCCGGTTGTGCGCCATGTAGGTCGCCTCCCGGTCCGCGAGCACCCGGTGCCAGGTGCCCAGCGGCGGAGTGTCCGGCTTCCCCATCTCCTCGTAGAAACCGGCCTGTTGGTCGAGGAGATACGCACCCCGGGTCTTCTCCGCCTGGCGATAGGCCCGGACCGCCTCGCGGTTGAAGTAGTAGTAGTGCAGATACTCGTTGGGGACCGCACCGAGCGAGCGCAGCCACTCGGTGCCGAAGAGCCTGCCCTCCTCGAAGGAACCGAGCAGCGCGTCGTCCTCGAAGAGTCGCGGCAGTACGTCATGTCCGCCGACCTTCAACCCCCGCAGCCAGCCGAGGTGGTTGAGGCCCACGTAGTCGATCCACGCCTCGTCCGGATGCGCCCCGAGCACCCGCGCCACCCGGCGTCCGAGCCCCACCGGCGAGTCGCAGATGCCGAGCACCCGGTCACCGAGGATCCGCGACATCGCCTCGGTGACCATGCCCGCCGGGTTGGTGAAGTTGATGACCCAGGCGTCCGGGGCGAGTTCGGCGATCCGGTGCGCGATGTGCGTGACCACCGGCAGCGTCCGCAGCCCGTACGCGATACCGCCCGCGCCCACCGTCTCCTGGCCGAGCACCCCTTCGGCCAGCGCGATCCGCTCGTCCGCGGCCCGGCCCGCGAGCCCGCCCACCCGGATGGCCGAGAACACGAAGTCCGCACCGTGCAGCGCCTCGTCGAGGTCGGTCGTCGCGCTCACCACCGGCGCGTCCGCCACCCCCTCGCCCTGCTCCGCCAGGACCCGGGCGATCGCCGAGAGCCGCCCGGCGTCCAGGTCGTACAGGGTGACGTGGGTGACCCGCCCGTCGGCGTGGTCGCCGAGCAGCGCGCCGTACACGAGCGGCACCCGGAACCCGCCGCCTCCGAGAATCGTCAGTTTCATGCCCGTACGCTATCGGGATGCACGTCCTCAGCAGCAGGATCCTGCTCCGCCCGACGGACCCCGAGCGCTCCCGGCGCTTCTACGGCGAGACGCTCGGCCTCGCCGTCCACCGCGAGTTCGGCACCGGCCCCGACCGGGGCACCGTCTACTTCCTCGGCGGCGGCTTCCTGGAACTCTCCGGCCGCGCGTCCGTCCCGCCGCCGGAGCCCGGGGCGCGGCTGTGGCTCCAGGTCGCCGATGTGCAGGCGGCCCGCGAGGAGCTGCGGGGCAGGGAGGACGTGCGGGTGCTGCGTGAACCGGTCACGGAGCCGTGGGGGCTGATCGAGATGTGGCTGGCGGACCCGGACGGCGTACGGATCGCGGTGGTGGAGGTCCCGGAGGGGCACCCGCTGCGGTTCCGGCCGTAGGCCGGGTGGGGCGGAGGGGTGCTCGCACGCGACAATGAGCGCATGTCCCGACGCAAGACCCGCCCCGCCGCCGCTCCGGCCGTGACCGCCGAGTCGCCCTGCCCCTGCGGACTCGAAGCCGCCTATGGCGCCTGCTGCGGCCGCTTCCACACCGGACCGGCCACCGCGCCCACCGCCGAACTCCTCATGCGCTCCCGCTACAGCGCCTTCGTCGTCCGCGACGAGCCCTATCTGCTGCGCACCTGGGCCCCTGAGACCCGCCCCGGCGACGTCGATTTCGACCCCGCGCTGCGCTGGACCGGCCTCGCCATCGAGGACACCACCGACGGCACCGCCTTCCACCAGCACGGCACCGTCACCTTCCGCGCCCACTACACCCAGGCCGGCACACCGGGCGAACTCCACGAGCGCAGCCGCTTCGCGCGCCACGACGGGGCGTGGGTGTACGTGGACGGCGACTTCCTGGCCTGAGGCCGGGGCCCCGGCCCCGGGCCCGCCCCGCCGCGCGGGGCGCCCCGGGCCCGGTAGGCCCGGTCAGCGTGCCCCCACTCCCACCGGCTCCCGGTGCTCCTGTGGCAGTCCCTGCGCCAGGTCCTCCGCGATCAGCTTCTTCGCGATGGCGTCAGTGGCCGCCCGCAGTTCCGGGCCGCTCGGGCGGCCGCGTTCCTGTTCGACGCGGTTGCTGAGCCAGTCGCCCCAGGCCTTGGTGATGACGTCGGCCTCCCGCTTGCCGGCCGGCGTGTGGGACAGCAGATTGCCGTCGCGGGTGAGGAAGCCCTCGTCGACCATGCGGTCGAAGACCGGGAGCAGCACCTCGGGCGGGACGCGGCGGCCGGCCGAGATCAGGCCGAGGCTGGCGTGGCCGACGAGGCGCGTGAAGAGTTCGACCTGCATGACCGCCCACGCGCCGGCCGTGTCGAGCCGGGTGTCGGAGTCGGCGACGATCCGTTTGGCGGTGTCGTAGTCGGTCCTGCGGATGATCTGGCCGACGGCGAGTTCGAGGAGCTCGGCCGAGTTGCCGGCGGTGGTGGGGGAGCCGAAGCCCTCGCCCATGTCCGGGGCGGAGGCGCGGACCGTGTCGCGCAGCGCCACCTGCTTGAGGAAGAGGGCGACGACGAAGCCGACGGCCGCCACCGGAACCGTCCACAGGAAGACGGTCTGGAGGGTGTCGGCGTAGGCCTGCACGATCGGTTCGGCGATCCCGCCGGGCAGCGCGTGGAGCCCGGACGGGCTCTGCGAGGCGCGGACGACGACCGTGGGGTCGAGCCCGGCGCTCGCGGCGAGCGCCGAGGCCTGGCTCACAGCCTCGGTCAGGTTGGGCTTGAGCGCGTTGGTGTAGATGGTGCCGAAGACGGCGGTGCCGAAGGAGCTGCCCAGGGTGCGGAAGAAGGTGACGCCCGAGGTGGCGGTGCCCAGATCCGCGTAGTCCACGGTGTTCTGCACGGCGATCGTGAGCACCTGCATGCACAGGCCGATGCCGACACCGAGCACGAACATGTAGAGCGAGGCCAGCCAGGCGCTGGTGTCCGGGTCCAGCAGGGACAGCAGGAAGAGGCCGACGCCCATCACCAGGCAGCCGACGATGGGGAAGATCCGGTACCGGCCCGTCTTGCTGACCACGTTGCCGCTGAAGATCGAGGCGATGAGCAGACCGATGACCATCGGCAGGGTGCGGATGCCGGAGATCGTCGCCGAGTCCCCGTCCACGTACTGCAGATACGTCGGCAGGAAGGTCATCGCGCCGAGCATCGCGAAGCCCACGACGAAGCTGAGCACGGAGCACACGGTGAAGACCGGATTGCGGAACAGGCGCATGGGCAGCATGGGTTCGGCCGCCCGCGTCTCCGCCCAGCAGAACAGCGCGAGCGCGACGAGACCGCCCGCGAAGAGCCCGATGATGACGCCGGAGCCCCACGCGTACTCGTTGCCGCCCCAACTCGTGGCCAGGATCAGGGCGCTGGAGCCGACCGCGACGAGCGCGATGCCCAGATAGTCGATGACCGGCCGGCTCGCCGAGCGCACCGAGGGGATCGTGCGGGCGGCGGCGATCACGACCAGGATCGCGATGGGCACGTTGACGTAGAACGCCCAGCGCCAGGTGAGGTGGTCGGTGAACAGGCCGCCGAGCAGCGGCCCGATGACCGTGGCGACGCCGAACACCGCGCCGATCGCGCCCTGGTACTTGCCGCGTTCGCGCAGCGGGATGACGTCGGCGATGAGCGCCATCGAGGTGACCATGAGACCGCCGGCGCCGACGCCCTGGAGGCCGCGCCACACGATCAGCAGCGTCATGTTGGTGGCGAGGCCGCACAGGAACGAGCCGGTGATGAAGACGATCGCCGAGATCTGGAAGATCACCTTGCGGCCGAACAGGTCGCCGAACTTGCCGACGAGGACGGTCGCGACGGTCTCCGCGAGGAGGTACGCGGTGACCACCCAGGACATGTGCTCGGCGCCGCCGAGGTCCGACACGATCGTCGGCAGCGCGGTGCCGACGATCGTCTGGTCGAGTGCGGCGAGGAGGACGCCGAGCATGATCGTGCCGAAGACGACGTTGCGCCGGCGGCTGTCGAGCACCGGCGGCTCGGCGGCGGGGGGCGCGGGCGGCGCTGCTTCGCTGGTGGTGGTCACTCTCGCAGGGTCACACCGACGGCGGCGTCCCGCATGTGGAGTACACCCGAACCGGTACGGGTGCCTCGTGGCCCCGCCCCGTGGGGGCCCGTCAGTACCCCGGACGGACCGGCAGCTTGGGGTGGTGCTTGGCCAGGATCTTGTTCGCCCGGGCGAGCGCGGCCAGGGCGTGCTCCCGGTCGGCCCGGTCCTCCGCACACAGCGGCCCGCGGAAGCGGTACACCTCGCGCGCCGCGCAGTCGGCGTCGACCTCGGCCTGCAGCACGTGCAGCGGCAGGCAGGAACCGATCAGCGCGGCGACGCGGTCGGGGATCGGCACGGGGACGAGGGTCGAGGGCGAGGCGATCACGGTCGGTCCTTGTGGGGGTCGCGGGCGGGGCGGCGAGAGGGTTTCTCTCTTCCGTACGTACTTCCATACGTACCGGATGCCGGTGCCGGTTCGCCGACGGCCCTGTCACCGCCGGGCAACACCCGGAGCGCCGCTTCGGCGAGGCGTACGGGCGGGCGCGGCGTGGCCCCGGACGTTCCCGCAGGTGCGACCGGGTGCACCACCGGATCGAGCGTCAGTCCATCGAACAGAAGGGCGAGAAAAGGGCGTTGTCCGCCAAACCCGATGTGGGGCATCTCACGTCGGGCCGGCGGCGGAACGATCTTTGTGTGGTAAAGGGGCGTGAGCCCGCGCCGCTACGAGAGGATCGCGCCGAGGTCGTACGAGACCGGCTCCTCCAGCTGTCCGTAGCCGCAGGACTCCGGCGTCCGGTCCGGGCGCCAGCGCTTGAACTGGGCCGTGTGGCGGAAGCGGTCGCCCTCCATGTGGTCGTACCCGACCTCGCAGACCCGCTCGGGCCGCAGCGCCACCCACGACAGGTCCTTCTTCCCCGACCAGCGGCTCGGCGCGCCCGGAAGGCGCGAGGCCTCGTGCGCCGACTCGTCCGTCCAGGCCGCCCACGGGTGCCCGTCCGGCGGGTCCATGACCAGCGGCGCCAGCTCCTCGACGAGTTCGGCCCGGCGCACGGCGGTGAAGGCGGCGCACACGCCGACATGCTGGAGCGCGCCCCGGGCGTCGTACAGACCGAGCAGCAGCGAGCCGACCACCGGCCCGCTCTTGTGGAAGCGGTATCCGGCCACGACCACATCGGCCGTGCGCTCGTGCTTGATCTTGTACATCAGACGTGCGTCCGGCCGGTACGGCAGGTCGAGCGGCTTGGCGATCACCCCGTCGAGCCCGGCGCCCTCGTACTGCTCGAACCAGCGCGCCGCGAGCTCCGGGTCCGTCGTCGCGGGCGCGAGGTGCACCGGCGGCGCGACCCCGTCGAGCACCCGCTCCAGGGTGGCGCGCCGCTCGGCGAGCGGGGTGTCGAGGAAGGCCTCGTCGTCCAGGGCGAGCAGGTCGAAGGCGATGAACCGGGCCGGGGTGGTCTCCGCCAGCATCCGCACCCGTGAATCGGCCGGATGGATCCGCTCGGTGAGCCGGTCGAAGTCCAGGCGTCCGTCGTGCTCGATGACGATCTCCCCGTCCACCACGCAGCGCTCCGGCAGCCGGGCGAGCAGCGCCTCGACGAGCTCGGGGAAGTAGCGGGTCAGTGGCTTGCCGGTGCGGCTGCCGATGAACACCTCCGGCCCGTCCCGGTGCACCAGGGCGCGGAAGCCGTCCCACTTGGCCTCGTACTGCATCCCCGGCGGGATCTTCTTGACGGCCTTCGCCAGCATCGGCTTCACGGGCGGCATCACCGGCAGGTCCATGCCGCGATTCTAGGCACCCCTTGGGGACGCTTCATCCCGATATGCGCGCCATGGGTGCCAGACCTAGGCTGACCGGCATGGCAGGCAAGGCGGCAGCGGTGGAGCTCGAGGTCGGCGACCGGACCGTGAAGGTGTCCCACCCCGACAAGGTGTACTTCCCCGAGCCCGGCTACACCAAGATCGACATGGTGCGCTACTACCTGACGGTCGGCGACGGCATCACCCGCGCCCTGCGGGACCGGCCCACCACCCTGGAGCGCTACCCGGACGGTGTGACCGGCGAGTCCTTCTTCCAGAAGCGCGCCCCCAAGTACCTGCCCGACTGGATCCCGACCGCCCACATCACCTTCCCCAGCGGCCGCTCGGCCGACGAGATGTGCCCCACCGAGCCGGCCGCCGTGCTGTGGGCGGCGAACCTGGGCGCGGTCACCTTCCACCCCTGGCCGGTACGCCGGGAGGACACCGACCACCCCGACGAACTGCGCCTCGACCTCGACCCGCAGCCCGGCACCGACTACGCCGACGCCGTCCGCGCCGCCCACGAACTGCGCGCGGTCCTCGACGAGCACGGGCTGCGCGGCTGGCCCAAGACCTCCGGCGGCCGCGGCCTGCACGTCTTCGTGCCGATCGTGCCGAAGTGGACCTTCACCCAGGTCCGGCGGGCCGCCATCGCCTGCGGCCGGGAGCTGGAGCGGCGGATGCCGGACCGGGTCACCATCAAGTGGTGGAAGGAGGAGCGCGGCGAGCGCATCTTCCTCGACTACAACCAGACCGCCCGCGACCGCACCATCGCTTCCGCCTACTCTGTACGGCCCCGACCGCACGCGCCGGTCTCCGCGCCGCTGCGCTGGGACGAGATCGACGACGCCGTCCCGCGCGACTTCGACATCCGCACCATGCCGGAGCGCTACGCCGAACTCGGCGATGTGCACGCCGACATGGACGACGAGCGGTTCGGTCTGGACTCGCTGCTCGAACTGGCCCGCCGCGACGAGGCCGACCACGGCCTGGGCGATCTGCCCTATCCGCCGGAGTACCCGAAGATGCCGGGCGAGCCCAAGCGGGTCCAGCCGAGCCGGGCGAAGAAGAAGAAGGAGGAGTAGGTCCCTTGGCCGCGGCGCCCGCGCCCGCCTACGATGCCGAAGATCACCGCCGCACCGTGGGGGGAGCGGGGGAGCGCACCTGGGGGGAAGCTCGTGGACCAGTACAACGTGCCCGTGGGACCGGCCGCCGTGCGCGGGCCGCGCTACCGGTTCCGCGACCCCAAGGGGCCGGCGCTCGTCGTCCAGTGCCTGATCGCCACGTGGGCCCTGGCCGACATCGCCGTGATCGTGACCGGAAAGGACTCCCCCTTCGGCGAGGACGCGGACGCCCTGCTCGGCGGGCTCCAGATCGCCTGCTGGGGCGCGTTCCTCTTCTGGTTCTACCGCTGCCGGTGCAACGCCGAGGTGCTGGCGCCCGGCACCCACAAGTACGCGCCGGCCTTCGCCCTCGGCTCGTGGATCATCCCGCTGGGCATGTGGTGGCTGCCGCGCCGGATCATGCTCGACATCCGGCGGGCCGGTGGCCCGCCGCTCGACGTGTGGTTGATCAACGCCTGGTGGTTCGTATGGCTGTGCGACGGCCCGGTCTCGGTCGCCGTCCACCTGCTGGTCCTGCACCAGACCGACTACGAGAATCCCGTGGACAAGGCCGTCGCCGTGCTGGACACGATCCTGGCGATCGCGGTCATCCGCCGCGTCACCGCAGGTCAGCCGGCCGGTCCCCTGCCCTACTTCAACATGACCTGAGTATCGCCGCCATGACCTGAGGTACCGCCGCCGTGCGCGGGAGGCATGGCCGAAACGGTCCGGTCGGTGTGCGGCGCGCCGCGTTGATCGGACGTTGATGGCGCGTTTAGGGCGGCGGGCGAGTCTGGATCCATGCAGACCGACACGATGCCCTCCGCCCCGCAGCGCCTGACGGACGCCGATCTGGCCTGGCAGGAGGACGCCCTGTGCGCCCAGGCGGGACCGGAGTTCTTCTTCCCGGCACCCGGCTCCTCCACCCGCGAGGCGAAGCTGCTGTGCGGGGCGTGCGAGGGCCGCGTCGCCTGCCTCGAGTACGCGCTGACGCACGACGAGCGCTTCGGGGTGTGGGGTGGCCTCTCGGAGAAGGAGCGGATCAAGCTCAAGCGGGGCCGGGGCTGAGCTGCCGGAGGCGGCGGGGCTGACGGGCCCCCGGGGGCCCGTCCCCAACGCGTCGTCGTCGCCGTCAGCCGGCCGCGCGGGCCGCCATCCGCGCCTTGCGCGCCGCGAGCCGCTCGTCGAACTTGCGGGCCTCGGCGTCCAGACCGTTCATGAACAGGCCCAGCTCCTCCTGCGCCCGCAGTCCGTCCGGGCCGAGCCCGTCGATGTCGAGCACCTTGAGGAAGCGGAGCACCGGCGACAGCACGTCGTCGTGGTGGATGCGCAGGTTGTAGACCTCGCCGATCGCCATCTGGGCCGCCGCGCGCTCGAAGCCCGGCATGCCGTGGCCGGGCATGCGGAAGTTCACGACCACGTCCCGTACCGCCTGCATGGTGAGGTCGGGGGCGATCTCGAAGGCCGCGCCCAGCAGATTGCGGTAGAAGATCATGTGCAGGTTCTCGTCCAGCGCGATGCGGGCGAGCATCCGCTCGCAGACCGGGTCGCCGGAGTGGTGGCCGGCGTTGCGGTGCGAGATGCGGGTGGCGAGCTCCTGGAAGGAGACGTACGCGATCGAGTGCAGCATCGAGTGCCGGTTGTCGGACTCGAATCCCTCGCTCATGTGAGCCATGCGGAAACGTTCAAGCTCGTCCGGGTCGACCGCCCGCGAGGCCAGCAGATAGTCGCGCATCACGATGCTGTGCCGGCCCTCCTCCGCGGTCCAGCGGTGCACCCAGGTGCCCCAGGCGCCGTCGCGGCCGAAGAGGGTGGCGATCTCGTGGTGGTAGCTCGGGAGGTTGTCCTCGGTGAGCAGGTTGACCACGAGCGCGATCCGGCCGACGTCGGTGAGCTTCGACTGCGAGCGGTCCCAGGCCTCGCCGTCCTCGAAGAAGCCCGGGAAGTTCCGGCCGTCCGACCACGGGACGTACTCGTGCGGCATCCAGTCCTTGTAGACCTTCAGATGCCGGTTGATCTCCTTCTCCACGGCCTCTTCGAGGGCGTAGAGGAGCCGCGCGTCGGTCCACCCTGCCGAACTGTCGAGGTGGGGAGAGGTGAGCGTCACGGGGACTCCTGGGGACGGAGAAGGGCATACGGAACTACCTACGGCTTCGTAGGTTACGAGACCGTAGGTTAAGGCCCCGTAAGGCGTCGGCCAAGCCCGTCTCGGCGATGTCCGGTTACGTTCCGCTATGCGCCCTGGTCCGGTACCACGGAAGAGACCCAGGTCACGCGTTTGTTCGCCGGGTCCCCCGTGGTCGGGCGGCTACTCAGAGCGGCTGCGCGCCGGTAGCCGGTTGGAGCGGCTACTCGAGCAGACGGTCGGCCGTCGTCGGCCGGAGCGTCCCGTCGAGCCGCAGCCACCGGGTGATGCCGAGCGACTCCAGGAACGGCAGGTCGTGACTCACGACGACCAGCGCCCCCTCATATGCTTCGAGCGCGGACGTCAGGTTCCGGACCGACGCCAGATCCAGATTGTTGGTCGGTTCGTCGAGCAGCAGGAGCTGCGGAGCCGGCTCGGCGAGGAGCAGCGCCGCGAGCGTCGCCCGGAACCGCTCGCCGCCCGACAGCGTCCCCGTCGGCCGGTCCGCCCGGGCGCCCCGGAACAGGAACCGGGCGAGCCGGGCCCGGATCTCGTTGGGCGTCGCCTCCGGTGCGAACCGTGCCACGTTCTGCACCACACTCAGCTCGTCGTCCAGGACGTCGAGCCGCTGCGGCAGGAAGCGCAGCGGCACCCGCACCGCGACCTCGCCCGAGACCGGGGCGAGTTCACCCGCGACGGTCCGCAGCAGGGTCGTCTTCCCGGACCCGTTCCGGCCGACGAGCGCCACCCGCTCGGGCCCCCGCAGCTCGAACTCCCCGTCGACCCGGGCCCCGTACGGCAGTTCCAGATCGCGCAACAGCAGCACGCCCCGCCCGGGATGGACGACCGTGCGCGGCAGCTCGACGCGGATCTCGTCGTCGTCCCGCACCGCCTCCACCGCCGCGTCGAGCCGCGAACGCGCCTCGGCGAGCCGCTCGGTGTGCATCGTGCGGTGCTTCCCCGCGGACACCTCGGCCTGGGCCCTGCGGTTGTTCGCGACGATCTTCGGCACCACCTTGTTCTCGAAACTCTTCTGCGCGTAGCGCCGTCGCCTGGCCAACTTGACCTGGGCGTCCGAGAGTTCGCGCTTCTGGCGCTGTACGTCGGCCTCCGCGACCCGCACCATCCGCTCGGCCGCCTCCTGTTCGGCGGCCAGGGCGTCCTGGTAGTCCGACCACGCGCCGCCGTACCAGGTGACCTCGCCGTCCCGCAGATCGGCGATCTGGTCGACGCGTTCGAGGAGTTCACGGTCATGGCTGACCACGACCAGGACACCCGACCAGGCGTCCACCGCCTCGTACAGCCGGTGCCGCGCGGCCAGGTCCAGACTGTTCGTCGGCTCGTCGAGCAGCAGCACGTCGGGCCGGGCGAGCAGCAGCGCGGCCAGCCGCAGCAGCACCGACTCGCCGCCGGACAGCTCCCCGATCGTGCGGTCCAGGCCGATGTGGCCGAGTCCGAGCTGGTCGAGCACCGCGCGGGCGCGTTCCTCCACGTCCCAGTCGTCGCCGACGGCCGCGAAGTGCTCCTCGGCGGTGTCGCCGGACTCGATCGCGTGCAGGGCGGCCCGCGCCGCGTCGATGCCGAGCGCCCGGTCGACCCGCAGGGCCGTGTCCAGGACCAGGTTCTGCGGCAGATAGCCGATCTCGCCGGCCGTGCGGATCGTGCCCGAGGCCGGGGTCAGCTCCCCGGCGATCAGCTTGAGCAGCGTCGACTTGCCCGCGCCGTTGAGCCCGACGAGCCCGGTGCGCCCGGGGCCGACGGCGAGCCGGAAGTCGTCGAGGACCCGTGTGCCGTCGGGCCACGAGAAGGAGAGGGACGTACAGGTGATGAAGGTGGGGCGAGGTGCCAAAGGGGGCCTCCCGGATGCGAAGTGTGAAAAGGGGCATCGCGTGAGACACCGGGGCGCGGGCGGATCCGGGGCCCGGAGACAGGGGCCGGAACGGATCGGAGCAGCAGGAACGCTCGTACGCCGAGGTCGGACGACGGCACACGCGGCGGCAGGGCGGCACGCGCGGCACGGTGTCTCAGGACCTCAGACGTTCAACGGCCTGCTCCGATCGGGCGACAACAGCAACGCGGACGACGCTACGGCCGGGGCCCGGGGGACGGCAACCGATTTACCGGGCGGGAGTCAGGAGTGCTCCTCCAGGAGCTGCACCAGGTCCTGGTCCCAGTCCACGTACTGGTGCTCGCGCCCCTGCGGCACCAGATGCTGCGAGCGCTCCAGGAAGCGGCGCAGCTCCGAGGTGCGGATGTGCACCATGGCGACGCCCTCGGGCGCGTGGAACTCGACCACCGTGCGGTCGTAGCCGTACGGCCGGAGGCGTACGTCCCCTACCCCCGCCGGCCCGTCCACGCCCTCCACGAGCAGCTCGCGGGCGAACGCCCAGGACACCTCGACGCCCTCCAGGGTCGCGGGCGGCGGGAAGGCCATGCTCACGGCGTACGGGTCCTCGCGGTCGTAGCGCAGCGTGGCGGCGACCGACTCCGTCCGGGGCGCGGACGCGACCAGCCGGGCCTGCACGGCCTGCTCGATGACGGTGGACATGGACCAGCCTCCTGTCGCGGGCGTCCCCCCTGACACAAGGAGAGACGAACCGCGGAGCCGGAACGTGCACCGGAGGGGTACGTGAGCTGTGTCACCGCCCGGCGGCGGAACGCCCTCGCCGCTCCTTCCGCGCCGTCGCCGCTCCCTCCGCGCCCTCAGCGCTCCTTCGCGCCCCTTCCGCCTCTCACCGCTCCTCGGCCCGGTCGAAGTCACCGCCCGCGCAGGGCCCCGAGTGGTCGCAGTACGGCTGGTTCCCGGAGGCCCCGCAGCCGCAGAGCACCGCCCGGACCTCGTGCCGCTCGGCGCCGTCCCGGCCGGCGCGCACCAGCAGGTCGCCGCGCATCACCAGGCGCCCGTCCGGCATCCGGCGGACGGTGGTCGGGGTGTCCGGGGTCTCGGCGGTGCCGTCCGCGAGGTGATGGCGCAGCGCGCCCGAGGGGCAGCGGCCGACCACCTCCGCGACCTCGTCGGGGGCCGCTCCGTCGGGCTGCACCCAGGGCCGCTTCTTCAGGTCGAAGACGCCCGGGAGGCCGCGGACGCACTCGGCCGCGTGCAGGCAGCGGCGCGGCTCGAAGGTGACGGTGATGCCCTCGCCGTCGTACTCCTTGAGCTTCGGCGTCTGGTCGGGGACGGGTTCGGTCGTGCGGTCCGTCATGTGCCCAGCCTAGGAAGGCGGGGGGCCGCGCGCACTCCGGCGGCAGGCAGGCGCCCCGGCGGCCGGGTACGCACTCTGGACGGGATCTTCGCCGTGGACTAGCTTCCCGCGCCATGACGTCCATGGGGAAGACGAGACGAATGATGACGGCGGGGCTGGCGGCGGGGCTTGCGGGGGCGGCGCTCGCCATGGCGCCGGCGGTCCCGGCCCAGGCCGCGGCGGGGGAGCGGATGGCGGTGGAGCGCACCGCGGACGAGGCGGGGATGGGCTGGCGGCTCACGCCGACCGGCACCGACGCCCGGTTCCGCGGCCTGGCCGCGGTCAGCCGCTCGGTGGCCTGGGCCGCCGGGTCCAAGGGCACGGTCCTGCGCACCACCGACGGCGGCGCGAGCTGGCGGAACGTCTCTCCGGCCGGCGCCGACGGCCTGGAGTTCCGTGACGTCGAGGCCTTCGACGCGCGGCGGGCCGTGGTCCTCGCCATCGGCGAGGGCGAGGCGTCCCGGGTCTTCCGCACCGAGGACGGCGGGGCGACCTGGACGGAGTCCTTCCGCAACACCGACCCGCGGGCCTTCTACGACTGTATGACCTTCTTCGACCAGCGGCACGGGCTCGCGATGAGCGACCCCGTCGACGGCAGGTACCGCATCCTGTCCACCCGCGACGGCGGCCGGTCCTGGACGGTGCTGCCCGACAGCGGCATGCCGGCGGCGCTGCCCGGCGAGGCGGGCTTCGCGGCGAGCGGCCAGTGCCTGGTGGCCGCCGGGCCGCGCGATGTGTGGCTGGCGACCGGCGGCGGCGCGACGGGCAGGGTGCTGCACTCGGCGGACCGGGGCCTGACCTGGACCGCCACCGACACCACCATCCCGGCGGGCGAGGGCGCCAAGGGCGTCTTCGGGCTCGCCTTCCGCGACCGGTGGCACGGCATCGCGGTCGGTGGCGACTACCGCAAGGACCAGGCCTCTCCGCAGGCCGCCGCCGTCACCGGCGACGCCGGCCGCAGCTGGACCGCGTCCGCCACCCCGCCGCCCGCCTACCGCTCCGGCGTCGCCTGGCTCCCGCACACCAAGTCCGCCGCGCTGGCCGTCGGCCCCACCGGCACGGACCTCACCACCGACGGCGGCCGCACCTGGCGCACGGTCGACCCCGGCTCGTACGACACGGTCGACTGCACGACGGACGGCGCGTGCTGGGCCGCCGGCGAACAGGGCCGTATCGCACGGGCGGTGCGCCGCTGATCACGCCGTGAAGGACCGGGGCCCGTCGCCATGACGAGCCCCGGTGCGTCAGACGGGCAACTCGTCCCGGAACGCCGCGAGTCCGTCCACCGACTTGGTGGCGTGGAACTGGACGATCCGGTACTCGCACACGCCCGCGGCCACGAACGGATCGCCCGCCACGATCGCCTCGATCTCCGCCCGCCCGACCCCGCCGGCCAGGATCACCCCGCCGTCCCGCGGCTCCTTCCGCCCGGACGCCAGGAACACCCCGTCGGCATACCGTGCGTTCAGCCAGGTGCGATGCGCGTCGAGAAGCGCGTCGATCCGCTCGACGGGCGCGGTGTAGGTCAACTCCAGTACGAACATGATCGCCAGACTACCCATGGCCTCCGGCGCCGGCTCGGGGCCGCATAGGGTTCCGGCCATGACGATCATCGAGATTCCCGAAGGATGGCCCGCCGACGAGGCCGCCGCTCTCGCCGTGCAGCAGGAGCTGCGGGACCGGCTGGTGCTCGGGGAGGAGGGGCCCGGGGTCGGGGAGGGGAACGTCACCGGGGTGGACGTGGCCTATGACGACGAGCGGGATCTGGTCGCCGCGGCGGCCGTCGTCCTCGACGGGGAGACGCTGGAGGTGGTCGAGGAGGCCACCGCCGTCGGGCGGGTGTCGTTCCCCTACGTGCCCGGGCTGCTCGCCTTCCGCGAGGTGCCGACCGTGCTCGCCGCGCTCGGGCGGCTCCGCGCCGACCCCGGGCTGCTCGTCTGCGACGGGTACGGGATCGCGCACCCGCGCCGCTTCGGGCTCGCCAGCCACCTCGGAGTGCTCACCGGACACCCCGCGATCGGCGTCGCCAAGAACCCGTTCACCTTCTCGTACGAGCAACCCGGCGCCGCCCGGGGCGAGTTCAGCCCGCTCGTCGCCGAGGGCGAGACCGTCGGACGCGCCCTGCGCACCCGCGCCGGCGTCAAGCCGGTCTTCGTCTCGGTCGGCCACCGCGTCTCGCTGGAGCGGGCCTGCGCCCACACCCTGCACCTCAGCCCGCGCTACCGCATCCCCGAGACCACCCGGCACGCCGACTCCCTCTGCCGCCGGGCGCTCAAGGAGGCCCTGGACGCCGCGCTCTGAGCACAAGGGCCTGTCCGAGGGCCGAGCGGCCCTGGGACGAGTGAGTACCCGTACGGATATCGCCCCGTGACACTCCGGCGGCAGAGTGAGGGGCATGACTTCCCCCGGCACCGAGCGTCCCACCCCCGGCCCCGCCCCCACGCCCATCGGCACCCTGCAGTGCGTCGTCCTCGACTGCCCCGACGTGATGGAACTGGCCGTCTTCTACCAGCGGTTGCTGGGCGGCGAGATCAACCGCCCCGACCCGCAGTGGGCCGTCGGGGACGCCTGGGCCACCCTGCACGGTGCCGGCGGCACGCCCGTCCTCGCCTTCCAGGGCGTGGCCGACCACCGGCCGCCGGTGTGGGGCGCGCCCGAGCAGCAGTTCCACATCGACGTGCGG
The DNA here is from genome assembly GCF_040650755.1 of Streptomyces sp. NPDC048623. NCBI lineage: Bacteria > Bacillati > Actinomycetota > Actinomycetes > Kitasatosporales > Streptomycetaceae > Streptomyces > Streptomyces sp. NPDC048623. Next base: position 124,973 of record NZ_JBEZHV010000006.1, on the reverse strand, counting down.
GTCGCCGACCTCGACGCCGCGCACGAGGCGGTGCTCGCGCTCGGCGCCTGGCGCCTCGACAGCGACGAGGGCGACCGGTCCTGGCGGATCTACGCCGACCCGGCCGGCCACCCCTTCTGCCTCGTCCGGCACTGAGCCGCACGGCGCGAGCCGCGGGGTGCCGAGCCGCGCGGCACCGGGTCGCGCGGCACCGGGTCACTCGGCACCGGGTCGCCCGGCGGGCGCTCAGCCCGAGTGCGCCACCCGGAACCGCAGCCCCGCCGCCCGCAGCCGCTCGACCAGCGCGTCCCCCATGGCGACCGCCGTGGTGACCTGCCCGGCGGTCTTCGGCAGCTCGTCGTGCGCCAGGCACAGCGCCGACTCGGCCAGCATCTTCGCCGTCTCGTCGTAGCCCGGGTCGCCGCCCGACACCTCGGTGAAGACGCGCCGCCCGCCGCCCTCGCCGACGAACCGCACCGAGAACCAGCTGCGCGCCCGCCGCTCCGCGTCCGGCCCCTGGCCCGGCTCCCAACGGTTCATCAGCCAGTCCCGTACGAAGGGGAGTTGGGCCGCGAGGACGCCCGCACCCACCGCCGCCGAGCCGCCCAGCGCCATCGGCAGCGTCTTCACCGAGGCGTAGTGGCGATAGCGGAAGTCCGGGCCGTAGCGCTCAAGGGCCCGCGCCGAACGCGCCACCACCTGCGGGTCGATGGTGGGCAGCGGCAGCGCCCAGGTGCCGGTCTCACGGCTGAACCGGGGGCCGCCGAGCGGCGCGCGGGCCCGACGGGTCACCAACCTGGGCTCGTACAGGCGCCGTTCGTGCGCGGCCCGCAGGATCTCGCGGCCGCGCCCGAACGCGGTGAGCGCCGAGGCGAAGGTCCCGCCGGAGAAGACCGCCCCGGCCCGCACGAAGCCGTCGATCCGCAGCGGCACGCCCTCCGGCAGCTGCTTCACGGTGAAGTACACGCCCAGGTCGTGCGGGATCGAGTCGAAGCCGCAGGCGTGCACGAGCCGGGCGCCGGTCTCCCGGGCGAGGGCGTCGTACCGCACGTACATCCGGTCCACGAACTCGGCCTCGCCGGTCAGGTCCAGATAGTCGGTGCCGGTCTCCGCGCACGCGGCGACGAGCTCCTCGCCGTACCAGACATAGGGTCCGACGGTGCTGGCCACCACTCGTGCGGACCCGGCGAGTTCGCGCAGCGCGACCGGGTCGGCGGAGTCGGCGACCAGGAGCGGGAGCCCGGCGCAGCGCGGCCACCGGGCGGCGAGGCGGTCGCGCAGGGCGGTGAGCTTGCCGCGGCTGCGGCCGGCGAGGGCCCAGCGGCAGTCCGCGGGGGCGTGCTCGGCGAGGTACTCCGCGGTGAGCTCGCCCACGAAACCGGTCGCCCCGAAGAGGACCACGTCGTACGGCCGTGCGGCCGCCCCTGTCTCCATCCAGCCCCTCGCCTTCGCGCCCGCGCCGGGCCCGGCGCGCGTGTCGTCGGCGGACTCTAGCGGACGCCGCCGCTGTGGCGGACCACACGGTACCCCCGGGTAATTTCCAAGCGCTTGCTCGGCTCGGGGGCTTGTGCCGAGTGGAACACGTTCCTAGCATCTTCGGTGTTACATCATCACTGTCACACACGTCTGGGGACTCGATGGGTACGAGGCAGACCGAGCGGACCGGCCCGCTCTCCGGCGTCCGCGTGGTCGAACTCGCCGGGATCGGCCCCGGCCCCTTCGCCGCCATGCTGCTCGCCGACCTCGGCGCCGACGTCGTCCGCGTCGACCGCCCCGGCGGCCCGGGCCTCGGCATCGACCCCGCCCACGACCTCACCAACCGCAACAAGCGCTCCGTCCTCGTCGACCTCAAGGCCGAGGGCGGCGCCGACACCGTCCTCGACCTGGTGGCCCGGGCCGACATCCTGATCGAGGGCTACCGGCCCGGCGTCGCCGAACGCCTCGGCGTCGGCCCCGAGGCCTGCCTCGCCCGCAACCCGCGGCTGGTCTACGCCCGGATGACCGGCTGGGGTCAGGACGGTCCGCTCGCCACGACCGCCGGCCACGACATCGCGTACATCGCGCTCACCGGCACCCTCGGCATGATCGGTCCCGACCCGGACGGCCCGCCCACCGTGCCTGCCAACCTCGTCGGCGACTACGCGGGCGGCTCCCTCTACCTCGTCATCGGCGTCCTCGCCGCCCTCCAGCACGCGCGGGCGCACGGCGAGGGGCAGGTCGTCGACGCCGCCATCGTCGACGGCGCCGCCCACCTCGCCACCATGATCCACGGCATGCTCGCGGCCGGCGGCTGGCAGGACCGGCGCGGGGTCAATCTGCTCGACGGCGGCTGCCCCTTCTACGGGACGTACGAGACCTCCGACGGCGGCCACATGGCCGTCGGCGCCCTTGAGCAGCAGTTCTACGACGAGTTCATGCGCCTCCTCGGCCTCGCGGAGCTCGGCCCCGCGCGCCGCGACCTGGCCCGCTGGGACGAACTGCGCGCCGCCGTCGCCGCCCGCTTCCTCACCCGTACGAGGGGGGAGTGGACGGCCGTGTTCGAGGGCACCGACGCCTGCGTGGCCCCGGTCCTCTCGATGCGCGAGGCCCCCGGCCACCCCCACCTCGCCGCCCGCGGCACCTTCGTCGAGCACGGCGGACTCGTCCAGCCCGCGCCCGCGCCCCGCTTCTCCGTCACGCCCGGCGCGGTGCGCACCGGGCCCGCGCTGCCCGGCGCCGACACCGACGAGGTCGCCCGCGACTGGGCCGTACCCGCCCTGCGCACCCCGGACGCCCCGCCCGCCCCGCACACCCCGGCCGCCCCGCCCACCCAGGAGTCGAAGAACGCATGAAGCGCACGCTCTACACCGACGACCACGAGGCCTTCCGGGGAGTCGTCCGCACCTTCCTGGAGAAGGAGGTGCTGCCGCACTACACGCAGTGGGAGAAGGACGGCATCGTCTCGCGCGAGGCGTGGCGGGCCGCCGGGCGGCAGGGACTGCTCGGCATCGCCGTCGAGGAGGAGTACGGCGGCGGCGGGAACCCCGACTTCCGGTACGCCTCCGTGCTCGCCGAGGAGTTCACCAGGGCGGCCGCCCCCGGCCTGGCCATCGGCCTGCACAACGACATCATCGGCCCCTACCTCACCAAGCTCGCCACCGAGGAGCAGAAGCGGCGCTGGCTGCCCGGCTTCTGCAGCGGTGAGATCATCACCGCGATCGCGATGACGGAGCCCGGTGCGGGTTCCGACCTGCAGGGCATCCGTACGACCGCCGAGGACCAGGGCGACCACTGGGTCCTCAACGGTTCGAAGACCTTCATCTCCAACGGCATCAACGCCGACCTGGTGATCGTGGTGGCCCGCACCACCCCGGAGGGCGGCGCGCACGGGCTGTCCCTCCTCGTCGTGGAGCGCGGCATGGAGGGTTTCGAGCGCGGCCGGAACCTCGACAAGATCGGGCAGAAGTCCCAGGACACCGCCGAGCTGTTCTTCGACGACGTACGCGTCCCCAAGGAGAACCTGCTCGGCGAGCTCAACGGCGCCTTCGTCCACCTCATGACCAATCTCGCCCAGGAACGGCTCGCCATCGCCGTCGCGGGCATCGCCGGCGCCGAGCACCTCCTGGAGCTGACGACGACGTACGTGAAGGAGCGCGAGGCGTTCGGCCGGCCGCTGGCCAAGCTCCAGCACGTGCGCTTCGAGATCGCCGAGATGGCCACCGAGTGCGCCGTCACCCGCGCCTTCGTCGACCGATGTATCGAGGAGCACGCCGATCCGGCAGGTCTCGGGCTCGACCCCGTGAACGCCTCCATGGCGAAGTGGTGGGCGACCGAGCTGCAGAAGCGGGTCGCGGACCGGTGCCTGCAACTGCACGGCGGATACGGCTACATGAGCGAATTCCCGGTGGCCAGGGCCTTCACCGACGGCCGCATCCAGACCATCTACGGCGGGACGACCGAGATCATGAAGGAGATCATCGGCCGCTCCCTGCTCACCTGACCCGTACCTCGACAGACTCGCCCGAAGAGACTCGCCCGAAAGGCAACACCGTGACCACCGAAGCGTACGTCTACGACGCGATCCGCACCCCGCGCGGCCGCGGCAAGGCCAACGGGGCCCTGCACGGCACCAAGCCGATCGACCTCGTCGTCGGCCTCATCCACGAGATCCAGGCCCGCAACCCCGGGCTCGACCCGGCCGCCATCGACGACATCGTCCTCGGCGTCGTCGGCCCGGTCGGCGACCAGGGCTCCGTCATCGCGCGGATCGCCGCCATCGCCGCCGGCCTGCCCGACACCGTCGCCGGCGTCCAGGAGAACCGCTTCTGCGCCTCCGGCCTCGAAGCCGTCAACCTGGCCGCGATGAAGGTCCGCTCCGGCTGGGAGGACATGGTCCTCGCCGGTGGCGTCGAGTCCATGTCCCGGGTGCCGATGGCCTCCGACGGCGGCGCCTGGTTCGCCGACCCGATGACCAACATCGCCACCAACTTCGTCCCCCAGGGCATCGGCGCCGACCTCATCGCCACCATCGAGGGCTTCTCGCGCCGTGATGTCGACGAGTACGCCGCCCTCTCCCAGGAGCGCGCCGCCGCGGCCGTCAAGGCCGGACGCTTCGACCGCTCGATCGTCCCCGTCAAGGACCGGGCAGGGCTGACCGTCCTCGACCACGACGAGCACCTGCGTCCGGGCACGACGGCCGACTCGCTGGCGAAGCTGAAGCCGTCGTTCGCGGACATCGGCGAGCTGGGCGGTTTCGACGCCGTCGCGCTGCAGAAGTACCACTGGGTCGAGGAGATCGACCACGTCCACCACGCCGGCAACTCCTCCGGCATCGTCGACGGCGCCTCGCTCGTCGCGATCGGCTCGAAGGAGGTCGGCGAGCGTTACGGGCTCACCCCGCGCGCCCGGATCGTCTCGGCGGCCGTGTCCGGCTCCGAGCCCACCATCATGCTCACCGGCCCCGCTCCCGCGGCCCGCAAGGCGCTCGCCAAGGCCGGCCTCACCATCGACGACATCGACCTGATCGAGATCAACGAGGCCTTCGCCGCCGTCGTCCTGCGCTTCGCCAAGGACATGGGCGTCTCCCTCGACAAGATCAACGTCAACGGCGGCGCCATCGCCCTCGGTCACCCGCTCGGCGCCACCGGCGCGATGATCCTCGGCACCGTCGTCGACGAGCTGGAGCGCCAGGACAAGCGCTACGGCCTCGTGACGCTGTGCGTCGGCGGCGGCATGGGCATCGCCACCATCGTCGAGCGCGTCTGACCACCCGGTCCGAACCCCTCTTACGGATCCAACGGAGAAGCATCAGTCATGAGCGAGAGCACCACCATCCGCTGGGAGCAGGACGAGACCGGGATCGTCACCCTCGTCCTGGACGACCCGAACCAGTCCGCCAACACGATGAACCAGGCCTTCCGGGCCTCCATCAAGGCGATCGCCGACCGCGCGGTGGCCGAGAAGGACTCCATCCGCGGCATCGTCTACACCTCCGCCAAGAAGACCTTCTTCGCCGGCGGCGACCTCAAGGACATGATCAAGGCCGGCCCCGAGGACGCCCGGGCGATCTTCGACACCGCCATCGAGATCAAGGACTCGCTGCGCCGCATCGAGACCCTCGGCAAGCCCGTCGTCGCGGCGATCAACGGCGCGGCCCTGGGCGGCGGTTACGAGATCGCGCTCGCCTCCCACCACCGGATCGCGCTGGACGCGCCCGGCTCCAAGATCGGCCTGCCCGAGGTCACCCTGGGCCTGCTGCCCGGCGGTGGCGGCGTCGCCCGCACCGTACGCCTCATGGGCATCACCGACGCGCTGCTGAAGGTGCTGCTCCAGGGCACCCAGTACAACCCGAAGCGCGCCCTCGACAACGGCCTCGTGCACGAGCTGGCCGCCACCCCCGAGGAGATGCTGGCCAAGGCGCGTGCGTTCATCGACGCGCACCCCGAGTCCGCGCAGCCGTGGGACGTCCCCGGCTACAAGATCCCCGGCGGCACCCCCTCCAACCCGCGGTTCGCCGCCAACCTGCCGGCCTTCCCCGCGAACCTCCGCAAGCAGACGAACGGCGCCCCCTACCCCGCCCCGCGCAACATCATGGCCGCGGCCGTCGAGGGCTCCCAGGTCGACTTCGAGACCGCGCTGACGATCGAGTCCCGCTACTTCACGGAGCTGGTCATCGGCCAGACCGCGAAGAACATGATCCAGGCGTTCTTCTTCGACCTCCAGGCCGTCAACTCCGGCGCCAGCCGCCCCAAGGGCGTCGAGAAGACCCAGGTCCGCAAGGTCGCGGTCCTCGGCGCGGGCATGATGGGCGCCGGCATCGCGTACTCCTGCGCCCGCGCCGGCATCGAGGTCGTCCTCAAGGACGTCACCACCGAGGCCGCCGCCAAGGGCAAGGCGTACTCGGAGAAGCTGTGCGCCAAGGCCGTCGCCAAGGGCCGCACCACCCAGGAGAAGGCCGACGCTCTCCTCGCCCTGATCACCCCGACCGGTGACGTGGCCGACCTGGCGGGGTGTGACGCCGTCATCGAGGCGGTGTTCGAGGACACCGCGCTCAAGCACAAGGTGTTCCAGGAGATCCAGCACGTCGTCGCCCCCGACGCCCTGCTCTGCTCCAACACCTCCACCCTCCCCATCACCGTCCTCGCCGAGGGCGTCGAGCGGCAGACCGACTTCATCGGCCTGCACTTCTTCTCGCCCGTCGACAAGATGCCGCTCGTCGAGATCATCAAGGGCGAGCGCACCGGCGAGACGGCCCTGGCCCGCGCCTTCGACCTGGTCCGCCGGATCAACAAGACGCCCATCGTCGTCAACGACTCCCGCGGCTTCTTCACCTCCCGGGTGATCGGCCACTTCATCAACGAGGGTGTCGCCATGGTCGGCGAGGGCGCCGAGCCCGCCTCCGTCGAGCAGGCCGCCGCCCAGGCCGGCTACCCGGCGAAGGTCCTCTCCCTCATGGACGAGCTGACCCTCACCCTCCCGCGCAAGATCCGCAACGAAACGCGCAAGGCCGTCGAGGAGGCCGGCGGCACCTGGGTCTCCCACCCGGGCGAGGTCGTCATCGACCGCATGGCCGACGAGTTCGGCCGCCCCGGGCGCAGCGGCGGCGCCGGCTTCTACGAGTACGGCGAGGACGGCAAGCGCGGCAAGCTGTGGCCGGGCCTGCGCGAGCACTTCACCAAGCCGGACGTCGAGATCCCGTTCCGCGACATGCAGGAGCGGATGCTCTTCTCCGAGGCGCTGGACACCGTCCGGCTGGTGGAGGAAGGCGTCCTGACCTCGGTCGCCGACGCCAACATCGGCTCCATCCTGGGCATCGGCTTCCCGGCCTGGACCGGCGGCGTGCTCCAGTACATCAACGGCTACGAGGGCGGCCTCGCCGGCTTCGTCGAGCGGGCGCGCGAGCTGGCGGCCACCTACGGCGAGCGGTTCACCCCGCCGGCTCTCCTTGTGGAGAAGGCCGAGCGGGGCGAGGTCTTCACGGACGCGCGGTAGTTCGGAAGGCCGTACGGAGTTCCTCGCTGAGGGACCGCTGGAAGGCCGTGACGAGGGACTGGATCACCATCGGCTGCATGTGCGCCGAGAGCGACTTCATCGCGGTCAGGTGATCCGGGTCCTCGCCGCTCTCCCGGTACGGATTCCACACCTGCTCCTGGAACAGCCTGGCCAGCTCCTGCGCGGCGGCCCGGGCATGCTCCAGGAGCACGGTCCGGGAGGCCAGGATCGTCTCGTGCCCGATGGGTACGTCGAGCAGCTCGACCCCGAGCCGGAGCAGGGCGCCGTCGAGCCGGAACACGTCCGGGTCGGGGCCCTTGTCCAGCACCCCCATGGCGGCCAGCCGGTCGACGTCCCGGTCGGTCAGCGGCCGCCCGGCCCGGCGCTCCAGCTCCTGCCGGGTGATCTCCTCGGCGGACTCCGGTGCCCAGGACGCCACGAGCGCCCGGTGGACCGCCAGATCCCGTGCGCTCAGGTCCGGCGGCAGCTGCTCCAGATACCGCTCGATCGCCGCGAGGGTCATGCCCTGCCGCTGCAGTTCCTCGATCAGCGCGAGCCGGGAGAGGTGCTCGGGCCCGTACCGCCCGACCCGCCGCGGCCCGATCACGGGCGGCGGGAGCAGCCCCCGGGTGCCGTAGAACCGCACGGTGCGCACGGTGACCCCGGCCCGGGCGGCCAGTTCGTCGACGGTGTAGCCGGGGGTGTCGGACCGCTCTTCGGTGGCCTGGTGCTCCTGCTCCTGCATGGTTCAACAGTATTGCTGTCTCACCAGCCATGTAAAAGGGCGATTGGGCGAGGTTCGGGGTTACGCCCCCGGTGCGAGCCGCTCGATCGCCACCAGCGCCGCGTCGTCGCCGAGGTGCCCGCCCGCGTATGCCTGGAGGTCGGCCCGGAGGCGCGCGAGCAGGGTGGGCGGATCGTCCCCGGCCCAGGCCGTGAGCCGCTCGGTCAGCGGATAGAAGGCGCGGGTGTCGTCGCGGGCCTCGACGACACCGTCCGTGTAGAGGAGCAGCACGTCGCCGACGTCGAAGGGGAAGGTCTCCACCGTCATGTCGGGCGCGAGGAGATCGGTGAGCCCGAGGGGAGGGGAGGCATCGGCGGTGTCCAGGGTGCTCACCTGCCCCGCGCGCAGGAGCAGGGGCGGCGGGTGCCCGCAGTTGACCAGCCGTACGACCGGATCGTCGTCGGGGATGTCGAGGACGAGCGCGGTGACGAAGGCCTCGTCGGTGCGGCCGGCGCTGTCGCTCTCCCGGTTCGTCTCGTCGTCCTCGTCCGCCGCGACGACCCCCGCCTCCAGGTGCCCGATCAGCTCGGGCAGCCCCTGCTCCCGGCGGGCCGTGACCCGGAAGGCGCCCAGGACCAGCGAGGCCTCGCTGATGGCGTCGAGGCCCTTGCCCCGGGCGTCCCCGATCAGCAGCCGCGTCCCGCGCGCCGTGCGCGCCGCGGCATACAGATCCCCGCCCATCTGCGCCTCCTCCTCGGCCGCCAGATACACGGACGCGATGTGCAGCGGCCCCGCCCGGTGCGGGAGCGGGCGCAGGACCACGCTCTGCGCGGCGTGCGCGATGGAACGCAGCCGGGTCATCCGGCTCTCGTCCCGCTCCCGCAGATAGGCGAAGAAGGTCACGATGACCGAGATCAGCACCAGCGAGATGATCTGGAGCGTGTGGTTGAGGTCGGTGAGCGTCGTCCGTGTCGCGGCCACCACCGACTGCGCGAGCACCGCGACGGCTCCGACCAGCGCGGTCATCCGAGGCCCCGCGAACGACGCCGTGAGCGCGGGAGCGGCCACCAGGAACGGCCCCAGATGCACGTCCGGCGGCGCGAGCACGTCCACCACGGTGACCACCGCGATCAGCCCGAACGGCGCGCACAACAGCCACCGCCCGCCGCGCCGGGACAGGCGGAGCCTCCGATCGCGCCGGTGGTCCTCCATGGGACAGGCATACCCGAGGACCGGGACCCTGTCCTGTTCACGGGCCCCCGGGCTCACTGACGGCGGCCCCGGGCGATTCTGGGGCGGGCCCAGGGCCCCCGATTCGAGGGGTTGCGCGACTCGTGCGCGATCGGCCCCATGCCCAGCGCCCGCGCCCCCGATCCCGTCGTGCCGTCAGGCGCATCCGGGACCTGTCGCCTCACCCGTCCCCGCCCGGCGTCACCAGGCCCGACTCGTATGCCAGGACCACCAGCTGTGCCCGGTCACGCGCCCGCAGTTTCGTCATGGCGCGGTTGATGTGGGTCTTCGCCGTCAGAGGGGTGATCACCATCCGGGCGGCGATCTCGTCGTTGGACAGGCCGCGGGCGACCAGGGCCACGGCCTCGCGTTCGCGGGCGGTCAGTTCGTCGAGGCCGGGGCCCGGGCGGGCGGGGGACGGGGCCTGGGCGAGGTGGCGGTGGATCAGTCTGCGGGTGATGGACGGCGCGAGGAGCGCGTCGCCGCGGGCCGCGACGCGGACGGCGTGCAGGAAGTCCTCGGGGAGGACGTCCTTGACGAGGAAGCCGGCGGCGCCCGCGCGCAGCGCGTCGAGGACGTACTCGTCCAGGCCGTAATTGGTGAGGATGACGACGTGGACCCCGGTGAGGGCCGGGTCCGCCGCGATGCGCCGGGTCGTCTCGATGCCGTCGACCAGCGGCATGCGGATGTCGACGAGGGCCACGTCGGGGACGTGCGTACGGGCCAGGGCCAGGCCCTCGGCGCCGTCGGCGGCCTCCGCGACCACCTCGATGTCGTCCTCCAGGTCGAGGAGCGCGCGGAACCCGCTGCGGATGAGCGGCTGGTCGTCCACCAGCAGGACGCGGATCACAGGACCCTCCGCCCGATGGTGGCGTCACGTTCCACGACCGCGTCCGGGGCCACCGGAAGCTCCGCCCGGACGCTGAAGCCGCCCTCCGCCCGTGCCTCCGTCCTCAGCCGCCCGCCCAGCGCCGTCACGCGTTCGCGCATGCCGAGGAGTCCCAGACCGGGCGCCGGCACGTTCCCCGGCCGCGCCTTCCCGTCGTCCTCGACGCGTACGGACACGGCGTCGGGCCGGCAGGCGACGCGGACCGAGACGGTACGGGCGTCCGCGTGCCGGGCCACGTTGGTCAGGGACTCCTGGACGATCCGGTAGACGGTACGGTCCACCGCCGCCGGCACGTCGGGCCGCAGCCGCCCCGCCGCCCCGTCCGGCCCATCCGTGGTGCCCGGCCCCTCCACCACCAGCGTCGCCTCCACGCCGAACGCCCGCGCCCGCTCGACCAGTTCGGGCACCGCGTCCAGCCCGCGCGGCGGCGCCGTGTCGTCGTCGCGCAGTGCTTCGAGAGTGGCGCGCAGCTCACGGCTCGCCTCCCGCCCCGCCTCCTGGATCGCGAGCAGCGCGGGCGGCACCTCCTCGCCGCGCCGCCGGGCCACGTGCACGGCGACCTCCGCCTGCACCTTGACGACCGAGATCTGGTGGGTGAGCGAGTCGTGCAGTTCCCGGGCGATCCGCAGGCGCTCCTCGTCGGCGCGGCGCCGCGCGGTCTCCTCCCGGGTGCGTTCCGCCTCGTCCGCGCGCCGCTCGGCCTGCCGCAGCGCCTCGCCAGCCGCGGCCGCCGCGATCAGCCAGGCGATTTCGAGCGCGCCCCGGGCCCGCGCGAACGCCTCGCCGATGTCGTCGAGGCCCGAGGCGAGCGCCGCGAGCGGCAGCGCCGCGATCATGGCCACGCTCACGGCCGCCGTGACCGCGCGGTGGCCCGCCCGTACGGCCGCGTACACGGCGAAGAGATAGCCGACCACCGGTACGTCGAAGCCCGCCGCCTGGTAGCCCACCGCGCAGAGGCCGGTCACGGCGAGGACGGCGACGGGGGCGCGGCGCCGCGCGACCAGGGCGAGACCGCCCGCCGCGAGCAGTCCGTACCCGAGCCCGAGCAGCGCGACGCCGATCGCCTGATGCCGCTCCGCCACCCCGGTGACCAGCAGCGCGCCCGCCACACCGACCGCGACCACCAGGTCCCCGAACCGGTCCCAGAGCCCCGCCGCCGGCCCTGCCGCACGTGCCTTCATGCGCGCACCCTAACCGCCTGCCCGGGCCCGCCGGATCCTCCGCGCGGACCGTGCCCGGCTACCGCGGACGCGGTACGCGCCCGCCGTCCTGCCGCCGTCGCGGCAGCGAAAGAGTCCGCGCCCGCCGGACGACCCGGCGGGGGAGCGGCGCCCATGCTCGGACCGTGCACCACACCCGCACGACCGAGAAGACGAGGAGCACCCGATGTCACAGCTGCCCGAACCCTCCGACCTGTCCGCGCTCGCCGCCAGTGTCTACACCCTCAGTGCCGGCCGGATCGGTGCCAGTGCCGCCGCCCTGCTCGGTCTGGCCGGCGCGGTCGTCGCCTGGCGCGTCCTGACCCGGCCCGCCGGCCGCCTCGGCCGCATCGGCGCCGGGCCCGCGCTGGGCGCCGGTCTGCTCGCGATGGCCCTCGGCGGCCTGGTCGCGGCCACCGCCGACGGCGGCGTCGGCACCGGCAACGGCCTTGGCGGCGCCTATGTGGCCCTGGTGGTGGGCGCCCTCGCCACGGTCCTGGCCGGTGTCGCCCTGGTGCGGACCCGGCGGGGGAGCGACGCCACCCGCTGACCGTACGGGCCGTGGCCGTGGCCGTGGCCGGCCGGCGCGGCCCGCCGATTGTCAGACCCCGCTCGTACGGTGGTGCCATGAACGCGATCGAGTACGTGCGGGGGGACGCCACCGTGCCGCGCGGCAAGGGGATCAAGGTCGTCGCGCATGTCTGCAACGACCTGGGTGGCTGGGGCAAGGGCTTCGTGCTCGCCGTGTCCCGGCGCTGGCCGGAGCCGGAGGCGGCGTTCCGCCGCTGGCACCGTGAGCGCGCGCGGAACGACTTCGGTCTGGGCGCGGCGCAGTTCGTCAGGGTCGAGCCGTATGTGTGGGTGGCCAATCTGGTGGGCCAGCGGGGGATACGGACGGGGCGGAGCACCGGTGTCCCGGTGCGGTACGAGGCGATCGACGCGGCCCTCGCGCTGCTCGCCGACAAGGCGGAGGAGCTGGGTGCCTCCGTGCACATGCCCCGGATCGGCTGCGGCCTGGCGGGCGGCCGCTGGGAGCGGGTCGAGCCGCTGATAACCGGGCGCCTGGTGGAGCGGGGGATTCCGGTCACGGTGTACGACGTGGGCGCCTAGCCGTACGTGCGCGCGCGGGGTGACCCTGGCGGCGGGGTGGGGGCGGCGGACGCTAGAGTCAGCCGCCTGTTCGGATCAGGGGCATGACACAGGGGAGGGGTATGCAGGCGCAACTCAGGGAGAGAGCCACCGAGTTGGCCGAGGTCCTGTGGAAGGAGCACACCGTCTACCGCGAGCGCGGCGGCGGCGTGGTGATCCGCGGCGATCATGTGCGCCGGTGGATCAGTCTGGCGCCGACCGGGGGCAAGGACCAGGCGCTGATGCGCGCCGGGCGGATCCTGGACGGCGGGACGACCGCGCCCGCCCGTATGGAGATCGTCGTGGACCTGGCGTCCGGGACGTCCGAGCTGGCCGCGGTCTGCCGCCGTCTGCTCGCGGAGACCGCGGCCGACGCCGCGACCTCCGCCGCCCCGGCCCGGCCCGCCCGGCCGCCCAGGGCCGCGCGGGCGGGGAAGGAGAGGGCGAAGGCGCAGGGCCGCCCGCGCGAGGGACGTCATACGGGCGTCGGCTCGTGGGTGATCCTGCTGTGCGTCGGAGGCGTCGTCGCCCTCTGGGCGTACAGCGTCTTCGGAGGCGCGTACTAGGCGCCTGCCCGTGACATGCGACGGCGCCGCGGGATCCGAGTCGAGTGGAGTCCCGCGGCGCCGCCGTTCACCGCAGTCGATCACTGCTGGTCGCGGCCCGGCCGGTGAAGGGGAGGGGTCAGCCCGCCGAGTAGGCCGTCACCGGGTAGTGGTCGGACAGGTTGGTGTACGTGTACTGCGTTCCCCAGCTGGAGACGGTCCAGGGCGCGGTCGTCTCCGGGATCACGTTGTTCGTCCAGCCCGCCGGGCGGGCGTTCCCGGCCCGGAAGAGGACGTAGTCGAGGTCCTCGCGGGGGTCGGTCGGGTAACGGTCGTGGGCGATGGAGTTCAGCGCCGTGTCGAAGGAGTACGGGTGACCGGTGCGGGCGTCCGCGCCGACCAGGCCCGCGTCGCTGAGCATGGTGCCGTACTCCGGCGTCCGGGAGTCCACGTTCATGTCGCCCGCGACGATGACCTGCTCGTTCGCCGGGATGTTCTTGGCGTCGAGGAAGGCGTCGATGTTCTTGAACTGGCGGCTGCGCATCTGCGCCGCCTCGCCCGCCGAGCAGCCCGGGTCGGTGGACTGCGCGTGCGTGCCGACCACGTGCACCTTGGTGCCGTTGACGTCCAGGACCGCGTAGACGAAGCCCTTGTTGGAGTACCAGTCGGCGCCGCAGGCGTCCTTGTAGATGTACTGCTCCTTGCGCAGCACCGGCCACCTGCTGAGCAGCGTCACGCCGCCGTCCTCCGGCGTGAGCGCGGAGTAGGCGCCACCGGTGGCGTCCCAGCCCGTCTTCGAGCGGCCCACGACCGGGGTCTGGTAGGGGTACTCGGCCGCCGCCTGCGACTTCAGGGCGTCGGAGGCGGAGTTGTCGAAGGCCTCCTGGAGGACGACGACGTCGTTGCCGCGGAAGAAGGACGTCGTGGGGATGGTCGCGGCCCGGTGGTCCTGGCCCCAGTTCGGGTACAGCGACTTGGACATCAGGAAGACGTTGTACGTCAGCACCTTCAGGCTCGGCGTCGCGGCGGCGGCAGCGGTCGCGGTGGGGGTCGCGGAGTCGGCGGCCGAAGCGGCCGTCGCGGTCCCGGTCAGGGCGGCGGCGGCCAGGGCGACCGAGAGGGCTGCGCCGGGGATGCGGCGGAGCGCGGTGAACTGCACGGCAAACTCCCAGAGGGTAGTGGGGGGTTGGGCTCGGGCGCGGTACATCGAACCAGCCGTAGTTACCTTCGGGTAGCCGTTGGATGCCACGAATCTTGCGCGGCTCGCACAAACGCGCCAACTCTCGGGCATCTGCCTGAATTGCGAGTTTTGCGACCAGGTAAGATGCGCGCATGACCCTCGCGCAGAACAAGCAGATCTTCCCCATGGACCTGGGCCCCCTGAACCCGGTCTGGGCGGAGCTCATCCTCGGTGCCGTCCTCTTCGGCCTCACTTTCCTGATCCTGGCCAAGGGGATCCTCCCGAAGATCAAGCGGACCCTCGCCGAGCGCGAGGACGCGATCGAAGGCGGCACCGAGCGCGCCGACGACCTGCGCTCCGAGGCCACCGCGATCCGTGAGCAGTACGAGGCCGAGCTGGCCGAGGCCCGCCACGACGCCGCGCGCATCCGCGCCCAGGCCACCGAGGAGGGCTCGGCCGCCATCGCCGCCGCCCGTGCCGAGGGCGTCCAGGAGCGCGAGGCCATCCTGGCCGCCGGCCACGCGAAGATCGCCGCCGAGCGCGAGTCCGCCGAGCGTGAGCTCTCCGCCGACGTCGACGCCTGGGCCCACGCCCTGGCCGGCCGCATCGTCGGCGAGCCGGTCGGCGCCGACCGCGCCTGACGCACCGCACACCCGTACGGGGCCGCGCCCCGGGCCGCTCACCAGGCCCGGGCCGCGGCCCCGCGTCGTATCCCCGGCCAGCCGCGCGCTGCCCGCGCCCTGCCCGTGCCGGGCGACCGCCTGACCGCCCGCCTGCCTGCGGCTTGCCCGCCGTGCGCGACCCGGGGCAGCCTGGGAGAACGAGAGGGAGACCGCGTTGACGCACCACGACGACACCCGCACCGAGCGCGCGACGCCCGCCAGGCCGGACGGCCCGGGGCCCGGTCCGGCCGCCGGACCTGGCCCGGCGGAGGCGTCCGCGCCGGTGGTGCCCGCCGGCGGAGCCTCGGGGCGCGCGAGGGCAGCGAGTGCTGCCGCGGGCGAGGCACCCGGCCGGGCGGCGGGCTCCGCGCCCGCGACAGCCACCGAAGGCGCCCTGGCCGGGGCGGCGGGCTCCGGGCCCGCGAAGGCATCCGCCCCCGCACCCGCCCCGGTGAACGCCACCGGCGGCGCCCCGGCGACGGCGGCTGCCTCTGCGACGGGCACCGGCGCCGCCCCCGCGGACGCCACCGACGCACCCGCCACACCCCGCCGTACCCGCACGCCCCGCACCGACCCCGTGCCCCCGCCCGTGGGCGGCGCGCTCTGGACGCTCGCCGGGGATGTGCGGGCCCTGTTGATGCTGCCTGCCGCGCTGGCCATGCAGGTCGCGCACCCTGCCGTCGGTGCCGGGGTGGACGAGCACTCCGTCTTCCGTACGGACCCCTGGGGCCGCGGCGAGCGGTCGCTGCGCTCGCTCCAGCTGTGGATCTACGGCGGCGAGCGCGCCGCCGAGGAGGGCCGCAGGCTTCGCGCGCTGCACAAGACGATCGGCGGCACCGACGCCCACGGGCGTCGCTACCACGCCCTCGACCCCGCCTACTACGCGTGGGTGCACGCCACCGGATACCCCGTCTACCGCCACGGTCTCGGTTATCTCGTCCGCCCGCTCACCGAGGCCCAGGAACGCCTGCTCTACGCCGAGTGGCTCCAGGTGGGCCGGATCCTCGGCATCCACGACCGGGACATGCCGCAGACGATCGAGGACTTCTGGCCGTACTACCGCCGCATTCTCGACGAGGAGCTGGAGGCCACCGTCGTCGTCCGCGAGCTGATCGCCACCGACATACCCGTCCCGGCCCCCGACCGCGGCCCGCTGCCCGTACGTCTCGCGCTGCGCGCGTTCTGGCCGCTGCTCCGCCGCCCGTTCCTGCGCGCCCGCGCCTTCCTCACCGTCGGCCTGATGCCGCCGGAGGCCCGCGCCGCGATCGGTCTGGAGTGGACCCCCGAGCAGGAACGCCGGCTGCGCCGCCTCGGCCGGGTCGTCCGCGCCGTCGTCCCGGTCCTGCCGGAGCGGCTCCGCTATCTCCCGCTGGCCCGGAAGGCGAGGGCGGAGGCGAGGGCGGAGGCCAGGGCCGCGGCCCGCCGCAACCGTTGACCAGGCCGCCCTTGGCGAGGCCGCCCTAAGCGAGGGCGGCCGGAGCGGCGAAGGGCGGGAGCCCCTTGAAGGTGGCGTGCAGGGCCAGGCTCGGCGTGATGCGGCGCAGCGCGGCCCGTACCCGGGTCAGCGGATGGTCGGGAAAACGCGCGTCCCAGCGCTCGTCGTCGGCCGCGTGCGAGGGCAGGCCGCCGGTGATCCCCGGGCCGTAGGGGTGGTCCGTGAAGTAGTGCATCGGGCCCACCTCGTTGAGGATCAGCGCCTCGCGCAGCCCGGTTCTGCGGCCCTCGCCCGCCTGCACCTTCACCACCGTGCTGCAGCGGGCGCGCGGGATCGTCCACGAACCGATGAAGGCCTGGCCGTGGCCCTGCGCCAGTGGCACCTTGACCAGCTGCCGTACGGCGGGCAGCGAGTCCACCTCGCCCAGCTCGGCCTCGATCAGCCCGGCGCCCGCACCCGCGGCGGACCGGGCGAGCCCATGCCGGAGCCGGTCGGGTTCGCCCAGGGAGGCGGGCAGATCGGGCACGAGGTCGAAGAAGTGGACGGAGAGCAGGAGGCCCTGCTCGTCGGTCCACATCCCCGGCTCGTCGAGCGCGCTGAATCCGGTGAGGTCGAGGCCGGTGATCGGTGTCATACGTCTGCTTCCCTTGTGGTCACGCGGTTGGTCGCACAGTCATGTCCGTCGGTCGTCGGAGGAGGAGCGGAACGGCCGGAAGCCCTGGCGGGGGCCGGGGGTCGTCCCCTGGCGGCGCAGGGCGGAGCCCGGCTCGTCGTACGCGACGTCACGCGCCGCCGGATCCGCCGAACCGACCGCCCGCAGCAGCCCCGGCACCTCCTCCGCGGAGCCGTAGGCCTCCGGCGCGGCCCGGTCGACGGCGTCCAACCCGGCGTCGATGCCCGCGAGTTGCGCGTCCGCTGTTCCGTGCCGCATGCCCGGACCCTACGCGATTTCCGGGCCGTGTCCGGAAACCATCGCCCGCAGGGCTTCGCCGCTACCCGGCCAGCGACCCCAGATAGTCGTCCACGAGCCGCGCCTGCCGCTCCGGCGGGAACTCCGCCGGTGCGAGCAGGGCCTGGACCACCAGGCCGAGGGCGAAGGACTGGGCTCCGGCGGCGAGGCGGGCCGGGTCGCCGGAGGGGAGTTCGCCGCGGGCCTGGGCCGACGCGATCAGGTCCGCGAGGCGGGCGCGGCCGCGGGCGTAGCGGGCCGCGTGGTCCCGGCTCAGGGCGGGGTCGGCGAGGGCGGTGTCCCAGGAGGACACCCAGACGCGGTTGCTGCGCTCGGCCTCCGGGGTGAGCGGCAGGATGTCGAGCAGCGCGGCGCGCACCGCGGCCAGGCCCTCGCCGCCGGTGCGGCGCGGGCGGGCTGCGGTGCGCTCGTCGAGCAGGTCGAGGGCGTGCCGGACCAGGTCGCGCTTGGCCGGGAAGTAGTGGGTGAGCAGGCCGGTCGTGGCGCCCATTTCAGCGGCGACCGCGCGCAGGGTCAGCCCGCCGAACCCCTGGGCGGCGAGCACCCGCCAGACCGCCTCGGAGACCTCACGGCGGCGGGCTTCGTGATCGCCCTTCGTACGTGCCATGCTGCTACGGTAATAGTCATAACGCTTGTTGTGTGAATGGGGTCCTCATGTTCGCCCTCCCGCTGCGGGACAACGCCGAGCTCCGCCCACTGGAGGCCTGGCACGCCGAGGAGTTCGCCGCCCACCTGGACCGGGCGCGCGAGCACATCCGGCCGTGGGTCGGGCCGGCCTTCGTCACCGACGACCTCGCCGGGGCCCGGGCCACCCTCGTCCGGTACGGCGAGCGCCGGGCCGCGGACGGCGGGCGCCTCTACGGCGTCTGGCGCGACGGCACCCTCGTCGGCGGCGTCATGTTCACCACCTTCGACGCCGCCTCCGGCAGCTGCGAACTCGGCTGCTGGCTGGAGCCCGCGGGCGAGGGCCACGGACTGATCACCGAGGCCTGCGCGATCCTCCTGGACTGGGCCTTCACCGAGCGCGGGCTGCACCGCGCCGAGTGGCACTGCCGCGCCGACAACGCCCGCAGCTCCGCGGTCGCCGAACGGCTCGGCATGACCCTCGAAGGCACCCGGCGCGAGGTCTGGCCGTACGGCGGCGCCCGCCACGACAAGCAGCTCTGGGGCATCCTCGCCCGCGAGTGGGCCGCCCGCTGACCCCTTCGCTGCTCTTCGCACGTGCCGGCGCCCCCGTCCCGCCCGACCGCGGGACGAGGGCGCCTTTCCGGTACGACCTGGGTCAGCGCCCGCCGTGCTCGTGGACCGTGTTCGTCGCCGCGATCTTCTTCCACGACTTCGGCGGTACGGGCTTCGCCGCCGCCTCCTCCGCCTCCGCCGCCAGGCCCACCGCCGGGGCCGCCGGCTTCACCGGCTGGAAGAGCCATGTGTCGAAGAGCCCGGCGAGCGGCCTGCCCGACACCCGCTCCGCGTACCGCACGAAGTCCGCCACCCCCGCGTTGCCGTACGCGTGCTCCTGCGGCCAGCCCTTGAGGATCGCGAAGAAGTCCTCGTCGCCGACGGTGTTGCGCAGCGCCTGGAGCGCCAGCGCGCCCCGGTCGTAGACGGCGATGTCGAACTGGTTCTCCGCGCCCGGGTCGCCCGGCTTCACCGTCCAGAACGGGTCGTCCGCCGCCCGCGTCGCGTACACGTAGTCGGCGAGCTCCTGCGCCGTGCCCTCGCCCTCCTTCTCCGACCACAGCCACTGGCTGTAGCGGGCGAAGCCCTCGTTGATCCAGATGTCCTTCCAGTCGGCGACCGAGACGCTGTCGCCGTACCACTGGTGGGCCAGCTCGTGCACGACCACCGACACGTTCGCGCCGTTGGCGAACTGCCGCGGGCTGTAGAACGGCCGGGTCTGCGTCTCCAGGGCATAGCCGCTGGTCACGTTCGGGACGTACCCGCCGAGGGAGTTGAAGGGGTACGGGCCGTAGACCGACTCCAGCCACTCCGCGACCTCGGCCGAGCGCTCGACCGAGGCGCGCGCCGCGCCGTCGTTGTCGCCGAGGCCCTTGCTGTACGCGTTGAGGACCGGGAGGCCGCTCGCCGTCTTGTCCGTCGTGATGTCGAACGCGCCGATCGCGAGCGTGGCGAGATACGTCGCCTGCGGCTTGTTGGAACGCCAGTTGAAGCGGGTCCAGCCCAGCTTCGAGGACTGCGACTGGAGCACGCCGTTGCTGATCGCCTGGGTGCCGTCCGGTACGAGCACCGACACGTCGAAGGTCGCCTTGTCCAGCGGGTGGTCGTTCGACGGGAACCACCAGACGGCCGAATCCGGCTCCTGCGCGGCCACGCCCCCGTCCGGGGTGCGGTGCCAGGCCGTCCAGCCGCCGATCTTCAGCTCGGACGGCTTGCCCGCGTAACGGACCACGACCGAGAGGGACTTGTTCTTCTCCAGCGGGACCGCCGGGGTGACCTCCAGCTCGTGCTCGCCGGACGTGGCGAACTTCGCGACGCGCCCGTTGACCCGTACCTCGCTCACCTTCAGGCCGAGGTCGAGGTTGAAGCGCGACAGGTTCTGCTTCGTGGTGGCGACGAGCGTCGCCGTGCCTTCGAGCAGGTCCGTGGCGGGCTGGTACTTCAGCCGCAGGTCGTAGTGCGACACGTCGTAGCCGCCGTTGCCGCTGGCGGGGTAGTAGGAGTCGCCGATCCCCGGCGTGCCCGGCTCGAAGTCGGCCGCCGATGCCGGGATCGCCAGCAGGAGGGAGGCCGCGAGGGTGCTCGGAACGATGATTCTGCGGTGCACAGGTGGTCCCCTAGTCGCCTAGTCGTCAGAGAGGTAAGACGCACAGGTGGTCGTCGGTCCTTAGCGACACTATTCAGAGCCCCGACGGCCCGTCACGTCCAGAGCACCCCCTGTCACATGAACGCCATTCGGCCGACATGAACCTCCCGTTCCGGTCGTCTCATCCGCACCGCTTGTCCGTGACGGCCCTCTTTTGCGCGGCAGTCGACAGCGGTACGTTCCGCCCCATGTCGACGACGACACCCCGCACCTCCCTCCGTACCCCCCGGCGCGCGCTCCTGGGCGCGGCGGGCATCGCCGCCCTCGGGCTGCCGCTGCTCGCCGCGCCCGCCCCGGCCGCGGGCAGGGCACTCCCGTCGCCGCCGCCCCCGCGCACCGGCTTCGAGGAGAGCGGTGGCGCCCGGTGGACCGGCGAGGCCGAGGAGACGGCCTTTCTCGCCGCCGTCGACCGGGGCAGTGACCGGCTCGCCGTCCGTACGGTCGGCGCCACCGCGCAGGGCCGCCCGCTGCGGCTCGCCACGCTCGGCACCGGCCCGACGCCTGTGCTGCTCATCTGCTCGCAGCACGGCGACGAACCCTCCGGGCGCGAGGCCTGTCTGAGCACCGTGCGCGATCTCGCGTACGACCGGGGCGAGGCGACCCGCCGCCTCCTGGCCCGCATCACCCTGCTCGTCGTGCCCACCGCCAACCCCGACGGGCGCGAGGCGAACACCCGCGGCAACAGCGCCGGCATCGACATCAACCGCGACCACATCGCGCTGCGCACCGCCGAGGCCCGGGCGCTCGCCGCCGTCATCCGCGACCGACGGCCGGAACTGATCTACGACCTGCACGAGTACAGCGCCACTCCGCCGTACTACGACAAGGACCTGCTGGCCCTCTGGCCGCGCAACCTCAACACCGACCCCGGCGTCCACACCGAGTCCCACACCCTCTCCGAGGCGTACGTGCGGCCCGCCGCCGGCCGCGCCGGCTACACCAGCGGTCTCTACGGCATCTGGACCGACCCCTACACCGGCGAGCCGGTCAAGCAGGTCGCGGGCGACGGCCAGGAGCGCATCCTGCGCAACACGGCCGGGGTCAAGCACGCGGTCGGCCTGCTCGTCGAGACCCGCGAGGACGCCCTCGACCCGGCCGAGCAGGACGACCCCGCACGCAACCACCGGCGCCGTGTCGCCACCCAACGCGCCGCGCTCAAGGGCGCGTTCGGCTACGTCGGGGAGCGCGGCGGCCAACTCGCCGCGGCCACCGCCCGCGCCCGGCGGACCGGCCTCGCCGACCGCGGCCCGGTCCTCCTCGGCGGCGCCGACAACGACCCCGCCGAGCCCGCCGAGATCCTCCAGGACCCGCCCTGCGCCTACCGCCTGACGGCGGATCAGTACGCGGAGGTCGGCGACGAACTCGACCTCCACGGCGTCTTCGTGCGCCGCGACGGCGCCGGGGGAGTGCTCGTCCCGCTGCGGCAGCCGTCGCGCGCGCTCGTGCCGCTGCTGCTCGATCCGCGCGCCGCGTACGGGCTGACACGAGGGGAGCCCGTGGAGAAGTGCTGAGGGATCGGTGAAGGGCTGGTGAGGGGCTGTTCGGCGGCGTCAGCGATGTGCGGAGCGGATGATCACTCCGGGTATGGTTACCAACCGGTATTGACCATACCTGAACGGGCTTCTACTGCCCGGAAGTTGGAGAGAACCATGACGAACGCGACGCCGCTGCGCCGTACCCTCACGGCCCTGGCCGCCACGATGCTGCTGGCCGGGGGCCTGCTGCTCGGCCAGACCGCGACCGCCCCGACCGCCCAGGCGGCCGTCTGCAAGCCCGCCGAGCTGCGCCAGGACGCCGCCGAGCTGCGCGCCAAGGCCGGGAAGCTCGACCGTCTGGGCGAGAAGGCCGCCGCCCGCAAGGCCCGCGACCAGGCCGCCGCCTTGGAGCGGAAGGCCAAGGCCTGCGAGGACGCGGACGACCACGCGACGAAGCCGTTCCCGGGCTAGGAAGCGGCCCGGCCCTGTCCGGAGCATGAACGCCCGCCCCGGAGTCGTACGGCTCCGGGGCGGGCGTCGTCCGTACCCCGGGGCCCCGGTCAGGGCCGGGACGCCGTCACCAGTTCCGCCACCCGGTCCGCGCAGCCCCACGCCACCGTGACGCCCGCGCCCCCGTGGCCGTAGTTGTGGACCAGGATGGCGCCGTCCGGCAGGGTCTCCGCCTCGATGCGGACGCCCGACGGGCGGGCCGGGCGGAGGCCGACCCGGTGGGCGAGCACCCGGGCGTCCGCGATCTCCGGGCGGACGCGAGCGCAGCGCGCCACGATCGCGGCCGCCGTGGCGGGGTCCGGGTCGAGGCGCTCGTCGTCGTCCTGCGCCGTGCCGCCCAGGATCAGCCGGCCCGGCTGCGGGAAGAAGTACGTCGTCTCGCTCGACGCCCCGTCCGCCGCCGTGAACCAGGTCTCCACACCCGGGTTCTCCACCAGGACCAGCTGCCCGCGCACCGGCCGCATCCCGGGGTCGCCCACCAGCTCCCGGGCGCCGAGCCCGGTGCAGTTCACCACCACGTCCGCACCGGCCGCGACCGCTTCCGCCGCCGGATCCGTCACCGTACGCCGCTCGATCACCCCGCCGAGCTCCTTCAGGCGCGCGGCCAGCCACGCCAGGTGGACCGGCATGTCGACCAGCGGCAGCACCGCGGCGAGCCCGCTGCCGTACGGCCCCGGCACCTCCTCCGGCGGCAGCTGCCGCAGCCCGTCGACCTGCCGCGCCCAGTCGCCGAGCCCCGCGAGCTCCGTGTCCGCGTGGACGCCGGCCACCAGCCGTACCCCCGTCGCGACCGGATCGGCGGCCAGCTCGCCGTACACCCGCAGCGTGTCGAGCGCCCACGCGCCGACCTCCGCCGCCGGCTCGATCCGGTACGGCCACCACAGCGCGCCCGCCACCGCCGAGGTGGTCTCCTCCGGTGCCTCGCGCGACCAGACCCGTATCCGCAGCCCGCGCTCCGCGAGCCGTACCGCCGAGGTCAGACCGACCACCCCGGCGCCCACCACGATCACATCAGCCACATCAGCGTCCATGCCGGGACCGTACCCACGCCGCCCGGGCCGTGATGTCCGGGCCCGTCCCTTCCTCGCCTAGGATTCATGGCCTGATGACTGCCACTCTCGTCGCCAAGGACCTCGCCGCCGGCCACGGCGAACGCTCCCTCTTCTCCGGGCTCGACCTCGTCGTCGCCCCCGGGGACGTCATCGGCCTCGTCGGCGTCAACGGCGCCGGCAAGTCCACGCTGCTGCGCCTGCTCGCCGGCCTCGACACCCCCGAGGAGGGCGAGCTGCGGCTGTCACCGCCCACCGCCACCGTCGGGCACCTCCCGCAGGAGCCGGAGCGGCGCGCGGGGGAGACCGTGCGGGAGTTCCTCGCCCGCCGCACCGGGGTCGCCGCCGCACAGGCCGCCATGGACGAGGCCACCCAGGGCCTGGTCGACGGCGCGCCCGGCGCCGACGACGCGTACGCCGTGAGCCTGGAGCGCTGGCTCGACCTCGGCGGCGCCGACCTCGACGAGCGCGCCGAGGAGGTCGCCGACTCGCTCGGCCTGACCGTCGGCCTCGACCAGCCGATGACCGGCCTCTCCGGCGGCCAGGCCGCCCGCGCCGGACTCGCCTCGCTGCTCCTCTCCCGCTACGACGTCTTCCTCCTCGACGAGCCCACCAACGACCTCGACCTCGACGGCCTCGAACGCCTGGAGGCCTTCGTCCAGGGGCTGCGTGCCGGCACGGTCGTCATCAGCCACGACCGCGAGTTCCTCACCCGCACCGTCACCAAGGTCCTCGAACTCGACCTCGCGCAGCAGCAGATCACGCTCTACGGCGGCGGTTACGAGGCCTACCTGGAGGAGCGGGCCACCGCCCGGCGGCACGCGCGCGAGGACTACGAGGAGTACGCCGACAAGAAGGCCTCCCTCGAATCCCGCGCCCTCATGCAGCGCAACTGGATGGACAAGGGCGTCCGCAACGCCCGCCGCAAGTCCACCGACAACGACAAGATCGGGCGCAAGCTGCGCGGCGAGGCCAGCGAGAAGCAGGCCGCGAAGGCCCGCCAGACCCAGCGCATGATCGAGCGCCTCGACGTCGTCGACGAGCCCCGCAAGGAGTGGGAGCTGCGCATGGAGATCGCCGCCGCGCCCCGCTCCGGCGCGGTCGTCGCGACCCTCCGCGAGGCCGCCGTGAAGCGCGGCGACTTCTCCTTCGGGCCGGTCGGCCTCCAGATCGACTGGGCCGACCGGGTCGCCATCACCGGCGCGAACGGCGCCGGCAAGTCCACCCTGCTCGCCGCCCTCCTCGGCCGGCTCCCGCTCGACGCGGGCGACGCGGCCCTCGGGCCCGGCGTCGTCGTCGGCGAGGTCGACCAGGCCCGCAAGCTGTTCCACGGCACCGAGACCCTGCTCGAAGCCTTCTGCGCGGCCGTCCCCGACACGGAGCCGGCGGAGGTACGGACCCTGCTCGCCAAGTTCGGCCTCAAAGCCGACCACGTGCTGAGGCCCGCCACCACCCTCTCGCCCGGCGAACGCACCCGCGCCGCGCTCGCCCTGCTCCAGGGCCGGGGCGTGAACCTGCTCGTCCTCGACGAGCCGACCAACCACCTCGACCTGCCCGCGATCGAGCAGCTGGAGTCGGCCCTGGAGTCGTACAACGGCACGCTGCTCCTCGTCACCCACGACCGGCGGATGCTCGACGCGGTACGCACCACACGGCGGATCGAGGTCGCGGACGGCAGGGTGACCGAGCTCTGATGACGGAGGCGTCCACGCCCTGGTCCGGGGCGCCGGGCGGGCCGCCGGGCGCGCCGCCGGGCGGGTTGCCCGCCGCCGCGCTGCCGGCCGCCGTGGCTGCGCCCGCCCAGGCCGCGGATCCGGCTCCCACGCCGGGTGGTGCGCCGACCGGGAGTCCGTCCGGGGCGGGGGCCGGGGTGCCCTCTGGAATCCCGTCCGGTGTGCGGACCGGGAACTCGTCCGGGGCGTCCGGCGGGGTGCCCGCCCGGGGCTCGCTGGGCGGCCCGTCCGGGATCTCGTCCTGGGTGCCCGCCGGAGGTCCGGCAGGCACGCCACCCGCGGCCGTCTCCTTCGGGTGGGGGCCGGTCGAGGCGCGCGCCCTCGCCGCCGGTGCGGAGTGCGTGGTCGTCGTCGACGTGCTGTCGTTCACGACCGCCGTCGGCGTCGCCGTGGAGCGCGGCGCCGTCGTGCACCCGTACCGCTGGCGGGACGAGACGGCCGCCGCGTACGCCCGCGAGCGGGACGCCGTCCTCGCCGTCGGGCGCGGCGCGGCCACCCCCGGACATCCGTGGTCACTCTCCCCGGCCGCGCTGCGCGCCGCGCCGGTCCCGGACCGCCTGGTCCTGCCGTCCCCGAACGGCTCCACCATCGCCGCCGAGGCCGCGGGCTCCGGCGCGACCGTGGTCGCCGCCTCGCTGCGCAACGCCACCGCCGTCGCCCGGTGGCTCGGCGAACGTTCCCCGGCCGGCGTCGCCGTCATCGCCTCCGGCGAGCGGTGGCCCGACGGCTCGCTGCGCCCGGCCCTGGAGGACCTCCTCGGCGCGGGCGCGGTCCTCGCCGCGCTGCGCGAGCTCCGGCCGGATCTCGCCCTGACCCCCGAGGCGGCCGCGGCCGCCTCGCTGTGGACCGCCACGGACGACCCGGCCGCCGCCTTGCACGGCTGCCACTCGGGCCGTGAACTGTACGAGTACGGCTATCCGCAGGACGTGGAGGTGGCCGCCGAGACCGACATGTCGACCGCCGTCCCCGTCCTCGTGGACGGCGCTTTCCAGGAGGCAGCACCATGACCACCGACGACTCCCGCGTGACGCGCCTCGTCGCGATGCTCGACGATCTCGAGGCCGATGTCGACGAGACCATCGACCTCGCCGACGAGATCGCGGCGACCGGCGACCGGGAGCTGCTCCCGCGCCTGGAGTCCGAACTCGACCGGGCGATCGCCGACCGCAACCCCTATGCCCGAGAACTCCTCGGCGGCGTGATCGCCGCTCTCGGCGGCCCCGACCGCCTCCCGGTCCTCGTCCGCGCCTCGGCCGTCGACCTGGGCGACGACCAGGACGGCCTGGCCGCGGAGATCGTCGACCTGGTGCAGGCCGACCCGAAGACGGCCGAGCGCCTGCTGCGCCCGCTGACGGACGACGACGACCTGACGGTCGCCAACCGGGCGGACTGGGCGCTGCGCTTCGTGCCGTAGGCACGCGCGGGAGCGGGTGAGGGCCCGGTCGACCGCCGTCGACCGGGCCCTCACCCCGTGTCCGGTCCCGCGTTCCGGGACGAGAGCCACGAGACCGGACTTCCGGGCTCGGCCCCCGGGACCCGTGACCGTGGTCCCGGGGGCCGAGCCCGAGTTCGAGTTCGAGGAATCAGCCCACGGTCCATTTCTGGGCCGCGGTGCCGTTGCAGGTCCAGATCTGCAGCCGGGTGCCGTTCGCCGAGTTGCTGCTCGGGACGTCGAGGCACTTGTCCGCGGCCACGTTCACGATGTCCTTGGCCGCCTCCACCCGCCATTTCTGGGCGCCGGTGCCGTTGCAGTCGTAGAGCTGGAGCTTGGCCCCGTCTGCCGTCGAACCGGCCGTGACGTCCAGGCACTTGCCGAGCGCGCGGATCGAGCCGTCGCTGTTCACGGTCCACTGCTGGGCCGCGGTGCCGTTGCAGTCGTAGAGCTGGACCGGGGTGCCGTTCGCGGGGTTCGCCCCGGCCACATCGACGCACTTGCCGGCGAGACCGGTGATCGGGCCGCCGCTGCCGGTCGGCGGGGCCGGCTGGTCGTTGGTGACCCGTACGTAGTCGACGGTCAGCGTGTTCGGCATCGGGGTGCTGCCGTCCGGGTCGCCCGGCCAGTAGCCGCCGACGGCGAGGTTGAGGATGAGGAAGAACGGGTGATCGAACACCCACTCGCGGCCGCCGAGATCGGCGGACGTCCGCGTCTGGTAGGTGACGCCGTCGACCTTCCACACCAGCTTGTCCGGCGACCACTCGACGCGGAAGGTGTGGAAGGCGTCCGCGAACGGAGAGCCGATCGAGTAGCCGGCGCCGATGCCGCCCGAGCCCGAGTAGCCGGGGCCGTGGATGGTGCCGTGCACGGTGTTCGGCTCGAAGCCGACGTTCTCCATGACGTCGATCTCGCCGCTCTGCGGCCAGCCGACGTTGCCGATGTCGTTGCCGAGCATCCAGAACGCGGGCCACATGCCCTGGCCGCGCGACATCTTCATCCGGGCCTCGAAGGTGCCGTACGCCTGGGTGAACTTGCCGGACGTGTTGAGCCGGGCCGAGGTGTACTCGCAACGCCCGTACCAGCAGTTGTAGTTGCCGGGGTTCTCGCGCCGTGCGGTGATGACCAGGTTGCCCTGGCCGTCGTGCACGGCGTTGCGGGTCGAGTTCGTGTAGTACTGCCGCTCGTGGTTGTTCACGTTGTCGCCGGTCTCCAGGTTCCACTTGGAGCCGTCGACCGGAGTGCCTGCCGGGGCGTTGAACTCGTCGCTGAACGTGGTGGCCTGGACGGAGACGTCGCCGGAGGGCGACGTCGGCGCGGCCGCGGCGGTCTGCACCGCGGGGCTCACCAGGGCGGCCAGCGTGGCGAATCCGACGCCGAGGGCCAGGAGCAGGCGTGATCGTCGAGAGGGGGGTGCGGACATCGTTGTCACCGCCGACGGTGGGGGAGTCGTGGACGGCAACGAACAGTGCCATGGTCCGGACCAGGTCGACAAGACCTTGCGCCAAATCCGGCCTCAACCCGCCTGTCGCGTTCGGGAGTTGTACGCATGAGGGGTTGACGGGGGTCGGGCGCCTCCATAACTTCACACCTTAAAGAAAGCCTTGCCGGCTCGCGGGACGCGGGTGGCCCCCACCGAAAGGTATGTCAGGTGCATTACAAATGGTCCTGGGCCGGTGCCCGCCGCGGACGGCCGCGCCGGCGCCTCGCCGCCCTCGTGACCGGCGTTCTCCTCGCGAGCGGCCTGGTCATGTCCGGTCCCGGTGTCGCGCAGGCCGCCGGTGAGCGGGTCGACGTCTGGCTGACCACCACCTCCGACGCCGGAGGCCGTACCGTCACCCGCGGCCTCGCCCCGCAGACGCCGCTCGCCTTCGGCCCGGCCGGCGGCAGCGCCGCCCACACCATCAGCGTCGACGAGAACACCACCTACCAGCAGTTCGAGGGCGGCGGCGCGTCGATCACCGACACCACCGCCTACCTCCTGCGCGGCGGAGCGGTCAGCGCCGCGACCCGCGACGAGGTGATGCGCAAGCTGTTCTCGCCGACCGACGGCATCGGCCTCTCCTTCGTCCGCAACCCGATCGGCGCCTCCGACCTCTCCCGGCCCGGCAACGTCTCCCTCGACGACACCTGCTGCGACCTGAACGACTTCGGCACCAACGGCTACGACACCGATGTGCGGCTCCTGACCGTCCAGGCCAAGCAGCTCAACCCGGCCCTCCGCCTCAAGGCCGTGCCGTGGAGCGCCCCCGGCTGGATGAAGGACAACGGCCGCATGGACCAGATGGGCTGGCTGAAGTGGGAGTACTACCCGCTCTACGCCCAGTACCTGGTCAAGTACATCCAGAGCTACCAGGCCGCCGGGGTCAAGGTCGACTACCTCTCCGTGCAGAACGAGCCCAACTGCTGCCAGGCGGACAACCCCACGGCCATGAACTACCCGGGCATGAGCTGGAACCCGTCCGGCCTGGTCGAGTTCACCAAGAACCACCTCTACCCCGCGTTCCGCGCCGCCGGGATCACCACCAAGGTCCTGGTGCACGACTGGAACTACGGCGACTACGCCGCCTTCGGCTCGGGCGTCCTGAACGACACGGGCGTGCGCACCGACCCGCTCTTCGGCGGCATCGCCTGGCACGGATACGCCGGCGACCCGGCCGTCGGCACCCAGGTCCACGACCAGTACCCGACGGTGAAGCAGTTCAGCACCGAGCACTCCGGCGGCACCTGGATCGGCAACCAGCACAACGAGGACCTCAAGGACATCGTCGGCTACGCCCGCAACTGGAGCAGCAGCCTGACGAAGTGGAGCCTGGCGCTCAACCAGTACATGGGCCCGCACAACGGCGGCTGCGGCACCTGCACCGGTCTGATCACGGTCCAGGAGGGCGGCGCGCGCGCCGGACAGGTCGACTACACGATCGAGTACTACACGACCGGCCACCTCACCAAGTTCGTGCGCCCCGGCGCGTACCGCATCGCCTCGACGGCCGACTCCACCGTGCAGAACGTCGCCTGGCGCAACCCCGACGGCTCCAAGGCCCTCATCGCCCACAACGGCGGCGCCTCCGCGCAGTCCGTCCGCGTCGACTGGGGCGGCCAGTCCTTCACGTACAACCTGCCCGCCCGCACCACCGCCACCTTCACCTGGTCCGGTACGACGGCGAGCGCACCGACCGGCCCGATGACGGGTCTCGCGGGCAAGTGCCTGGACGTGGCCGGCGCGGCCACCGCCGACGGCACCCCCGTCCAGATCTACACCTGCAACGGCACCGCGGCGCAGCAGTGGACCCTCGCTGCCGACGGCAGCATCCGGGCCCTCGGCAAGTGCCTCGACGTCACCGCCGCAGGCACCGCCGACGGGACCAAGGTGCAGCTCTACACCTGCAACGGGACGGGTGCGCAGCGCTGGTCGTACAACGCCACGACGCACGACGTCGTGAACACCGCCGCCGACAAGTGCCTGGACGTCACCGGCAACAGCTCGGCGGACGGGAC
The DNA here is from genome assembly GCF_040650755.1 of Streptomyces sp. NPDC048623. Classification (NCBI taxonomy): domain Bacteria; kingdom Bacillati; phylum Actinomycetota; class Actinomycetes; order Kitasatosporales; family Streptomycetaceae; genus Streptomyces; species Streptomyces sp. NPDC048623. Next base: position 95,041 of record NZ_JBEZHV010000006.1, on the reverse strand, counting down.
GCGCACCCAGATCTGGACCTGCACGGGCGCCGCCAACCAGAAGTGGACACACCGCCCGTCCTGACGAACCGGCAGCCACCCGCCCTGTACCCCTCTCTCCTGGAGAACCCCGCATGCCGCACCCGCACCCACACCCGCGCCGGCGGAGAAGGGCGAGCGCCATGACGCTCGCCGTCACCGCCGCGACCACCGTCCTCGCCGGACTTCTCGCCGGCGCCACGCCGAGTGCCGCCACGCCGTTCGCCGCCGCGGCGGCCGACGGGCCCGACCCGGCGCCCCGGGCCGTCGACCGCTTCGAGGGCGAGGTCCCGTTCGCCGCCCCGCCCGCCGAGGGCCTGTTCACCTGGGGCAGCGACGCCGACGACAACCCGGCGCTGAGCCTCACCGAGCGCGCCGACGCCCCCGAGGGCGGCAAGGTCCTCGAAGGCCGCTACGACATCAGCGGCTGGGGCGGGTTCACCCACGACTTCGCCTTCGACCGGCCGGCGCAGGACTGGACCGCGTACAAGGGCATCCGCTTCTGGTGGTACGGCCAGAACACCGCCCCGCTGCCGCCCGGTTCCGGCAGGCGGATCAACTTCGAGATCAAGGACGGCGGGGCGAACGGAGAGGCGAGCGAGCTCTGGACGACCTCCTTCACCGACGACTGGGAGGGCTGGCACCTCGTCGAGATCCCGTTCTCCGAGTTCCACTACCGGGGCGACTACCAGCCGGTCGGAGGCATCGACCAGGTCCTCGGGCTCGACAGGATGTGGGGGTACGCGCTCACGCTGCCCACGGGCGCGCCGGGCCGCTTCGCCCTCGACGGCGTCGAGCTGTACGGCAGGGCCGACCCGGTCCTGAACACCCGGGTCGTGACGGGTGCGGTGGTGCACCCGGTCGACGAGGGCGGCACCGCCCGGATCGACATCTCGGTCGCCACCACTGCCTCCCAGCCGACCGGCGAGCCGGTCACGGTCGCGTACACGACGGACGACAGCGGGCCGGCGACGCCCGGCACGGACTACAGGCCGGTCAGCGGCACCGTCGTCTTCCCGGCCGGTACGCCCTCCGGGACCACCCGCTCGATCACCGTCGAGACGCTGAAGGACGCGACCGGCGAAGAGGCCGAGACGATCCCGGTGAAGCTGACGGTCGAGGGCGCGAAGGCGCCCACGGAGACCCCGGTCGTCGCCGTGAACGCGCACGGACTGCCCTACCTGGACACCGAGCTGCCGGTGAAGAAGCGGGTCGCGGACCTGCTCTCGCGGATGACGCTCCAGGAGAAGGCCGGCCAGATGACCCAGGCCGAGCGCAACGCCCTGCGCTCGCCCGGCGACATCGCCGGCTACGACCTCGGCTCCCTGCTCTCCGGCGGCGGCTCGGTCCCGACGCCCAACACGGCCGAGGCGTGGGCGCGGATGGTCGACGCGTACCAGCTGCGCACCCGGGCCACCCGGCTGCAGATCCCGCTCCTCTACGGCGTGGACGCGGTGCACGGGCACAACAACGTCATCGGCTCGACCATCATGCCGCACAACATCGGCATCGGTGCCACGCGCGACGCCGCGCTCGCCGCCCGCACCGGCGCCGTCACGGCGAAGGAGGTCCGGGCCACCGGTGTGCCCTGGGACTTCGCCCCCTGTCTGTGCGTGACCCGCGACGAACGCTGGGGCCGCTCCTACGAGTCCTTCGGTGAGGACCCGGCGCTGGTCACCGCGATGGAGAGCGTCATCGAGGGGATGCAGGGGGCGGCGGACGGCCGGGACCTCGACCGCGACGACAAGGTGCTGACCACCGCCAAGCACTTCGTCGGCGACGGCGGTACGGAGTTCGGGTCGTCGACCACCGGCTCGTACACGATCGACCAGGGTGTCACCCGGGTCACCCGCGAGGAGCTGGAGGCGGTGCACCTCGCGCCGTTCGGCGAGGCCGTGAGGCGCGGTGTCGGCACCGTCATGCCCTCGTACTCCTCGCTGGACATCCTGGGCGACGACCAGGGCCCCGTGAAGATGCACGCGAACGCCGAGATGATCAACGGCGTGCTCAAGGACCGGATGGGCTTCGAGGGCTTCGTCATCAGCGACTGGCAGGCCATCGACCAGATCCCCGGCGACTACCCGAGTGACGTCCGGACCTCGGTCAACGCCGGCCTCGACATGATCATGGTGCCGACGAACTACCAGGAGTTCACGCGCGTCCTGGTCGCCGAGGTGCGGGCGGGCCGCATCCCCACGGCCCGGATCGACGACGCCGTCGCCCGCATCCTCACCCAGAAGTTCCGCCTCGGCCTCTTCGAGAAGCCGTACGCGGACACCACGAACCTGCCCTCCGTCGGCTCGGCGGAGCACCGCGCGGTCGCGCGGGACGCGGCGGCCGCCTCCCAGGTGCTCCTGAAGAACGCGGGCGGTGTCCTTCCGCTGGGGCCGACCCAGAACGTGTACGTGGCCGGCTCGAACGCGGACGACCTCGGCAACCAGTCCGGCGGCTGGACCGTGACCTGGCAGGGCGCCTCGGGCCGGACCACCACCGGCACCACGATCCTGGACGCCATGAAGAAGTCCGTGGCGCCCGGGACCACGCTCACCTATTCCAAGGACGCCTCCGCGCCCACCGCGGGCCACGACGTCGGTGTCGTGGTCGTCGGCGAGACGCCGTACGCCGAGGGCATGGGCGACGTCGGCAACGGGCACGACCTGGAGCTGACCGCGGCCGACAAGGCCGCCGTCGACCGGGTCTGCGCCGCCATGCCCTGCGCGGTCCTGGTCGTCTCCGGCCGCCCCCAGCTCATCGGCGACCGCCTGCCCGCGATCGACGCCCTCGTCGCCTCGTGGCTGCCCGGCACCGAGGGCGACGGCGTGGCCGACGTCCTCTACGGCCGCAAGCCCTTCACCGGCCGGCTGCCGGTCAGCTGGCCCAGGTCGGAGCAGCAGCTCCCGCTGAACGTCGGCGACGCGACGTACGACCCCCAGTTCCCGTACGGGTGGGGCCTGACGACCCTCCGCGCCACCCCGCAGGGCGGCGAGCCCCTCCTGCGCGCGATGGCCCTCGCCGCCCGCGCCCTCCAGAAGACCGGCCACGGCGACTCGGCCGAGGCCCGCCAACTGGCCGGCCGGGCCCGCCTGATCGTCCAGGACCACATCGGCCAGCACGTCACGGAGGCGTCGGCGAAGCCCTTCGCCGAAGCGGACCACCTGCTCCTGAGCGGCGACGTGGCGGGCGCGATCGCCAAACTGACGGAGGCGTACCGCGCGGCGGGCTGACGGGCAGGCCCCGGCGTGGCGGGCCCGGCCGGCCGGTGCCCGCCCGCTGCGGGGCTGCGCCCGCGGGGCGGCGAGCCCGCCGGTCGCGGGGCGCCTCGTCAGTCCGTTGTGGGCATACGTTCCGCAGGGGCGCGAGGGTCCCCCCAGGGCGAAGCCCTAGGGGGCGGGTGGGCACAACGGACGGCGCCCCTTGCCGGGCCTAGGCTCCCTGAGCCTGAACGCCCAGCCGTACGGCGCCGCACTGGTGGTGCGGGTCCAGGCCCAGGGGGCGGAGGCGCCGCCCAGGGCGCCGTCCCGTGTGCCCACCCGTCCCGCCCTGCGGGACGAATGCCCACACGGAGGGGGACCGCGTGCGTCAGCGCTTGCCGCGGCCCCTGCGGTCGCCCGAGCCGCCCTCGTTCAGCAGGCCCGCCTTGCGCAAGGCGTCCGCCATCGCGCTGTTCGCGGGGGCCGGGGCGGAGCCCTGGGAGCGGTCGCGGTCACGGCCGCCACCGCCACCGCCACCGCGGCGCTGCTGCGGCGGGCGGCCGCCGCGGTCGCCCCGCTCGCGCTGGGGCGCACCGGTGCCGCCGTCGGCCGTCGCCTCGTCCTCCAGGCGCAGCGTCAGCGAGATCCGCTTGCGCGGGATGTCGACGTCCAGGACCTTGACCTTCACCACGTCACCCGGCTTGACGACGTCCCGCGGGTCCTTGACGAAGGTCTTCGACATCGCGGAGACGTGCACCAGGCCGTCCTGGTGGACGCCGATGTCCACGAAGGCACCGAAGGCGGCGACATTGGTGACGACGCCCTCCAGGACCATGCCCGACACCAGGTCGCCGATCTTCTCGACGCCCTCCTTGAAGGTGGCCGTCTTGAAGGCGGGTCGCGGGTCGCGGCCCGGCTTCTCCAGCTCCTTCAGGATGTCCGTGACCGTCGGGAGACCGAAGGTCTCGTCGACGAAGTCACCGGCACGCAGCGAGCGCAGGACGCCCGTGTTGCCGATGAGCGCGGCGACCTCGCCGCCCGCCGTCTTCACCATCCGCCGCACCACCGGGTACGCCTCCGGGTGCACGGACGACGCGTCCAGCGGGTCGTCGCCGCCGCGGATGCGCAGGAAGCCCGCGCACTGCTCGTACGCCTTCGGGCCGAGCCGCGCCACGTCCTTGAGCGCCCTCCGCGAGCGGAAGGGCCCGTTGGCGTCGCGGTGGGCGACGATGTTCTCGGCGAGACCGGCGCCGATGCCGGAGACGCGCGAAAGGAGCGGCGCGGAGGCCGTGTTGACGTCGACGCCGACGCCGTTCACACAGTCCTCGACCACCGCGTCCAGCGAGCGCGAGAGCTTCACCTCGGACAGGTCGTGCTGGTACTGGCCGACACCGATCGACTTCGGGTCGATCTTCACCAGCTCCGCCAGCGGGTCCTGGAGCCGCCGCGCGATGGACACCGCGCCGCGCAACGAGACGTCCAGGCCCGGGAGTTCCTGCGAGGCGAACGCGGAGGCCGAGTACACGGACGCGCCGGCCTCGGAGACCATCACCTTCGTCAGCTTCAACTCAGGGTGCTTGGCGATGAGTTCACCGGCGAGCTTGTCGGTCTCGCGGGACGCGGTGCCGTTGCCGATCGCGACCAGCTCGACCGCGTGCTCCTTCGCGAGCCGGGCCAGCTTCGCGAGCGACTCGTCCCACTTGTTGGCCGGGACGTGCGGGTAGATCGTGTCGGTGGCGACGACCTTGCCCGTCGCGTCCACCACGGCCACCTTCACGCCGGTACGGAAACCGGGGTCGAGGCCGAGCGTCGCACGCGTGCCGGCGGGCGCGGCGAGCAGCAGGTCGCGCAGGTTCGCGGCGAAGACCCGCACCGCCTCGTCCTCGGCGGCCGTGCGCAGCCGAAGCCGCAGGTCGATGCCGAGGTGCACGAGGATCCGGGTGCGCCAGGCCCAGCGGACGGTGTCCAGGAGCCACTTGTCGCCGGGCCGGCCCCGGTCGGCCACGCCGAAGCGGTGGGCGACGATCGGCTCGTACGAGGAGGTGGGGGCGTCGGAGGGCTCCTCCGGCTCCAGGTCCAGGGTGAGGACGTCCTCCTTCTCGCCGCGCAGCATCGCGAGGATCCGGTGCGAGGGCAGCGCCGTGAACGGCTCGGCGAAGTCGAAGTAGTCGGCGAACTTCGCGCCCGCCTCCTCCTTGCCCTCCCGGACCTTCGCGGCCAGCCGGCCCCGGCCCCACATGCGCTCACGCAGCTCGCCGATGAGATCGGCGTCCTCCGAGAAGCGCTCGGTGAGGATGGCCCGCGCGCCCTCCAGGGCGGCCGCCGGGTCCGCGACGCCCTTGTCCGCGTCGACGAACGCGGCCGCGGCGGCCAGCGGTTCCACCGTCGGGTCGCCGAGCAGCCCCTCCGCCAGCGGCTCCAGACCGGCCTCGCGGGCGATCTGCGCCTTGGTGCGCCGCTTGGGCTTGAAGGGCAGATAGATGTCCTCCAGACGCGCCTTCGTCTCGGCGGCCCGGATCTGCGCCTCGAGCTCGGGCGTCAGCTTGCCCTGTTCCCGTACGGAGTCGAGGACGGCGGCCCGCCGGTCCTCCAACTCGCGCAGATACCGCAGCCGCTCCTCCAGGGTGCGCAGCTGCGCGTCGTCGAGCATCTCGGTCGCTTCCTTGCGGTAGCGCGCGATGAACGGCACGGTCGAACCGCCGTCGAGCAGTTCGACGGCCGCCTTCACCTGTCGCTCGCGTACGCCGAGTTCCTCGGCGATCCTTGCCTCGATGGACGTCGTCACGATGTCCCGACCCGCCTTCTCGTGCCTCAAGCTTGCGCTTGCATTCTGCCGGGTCGGTCACCCGTACGCGGCAACCGACCCGCCCTGCCCACTCCCGCGTGCCTCAGGCCTTGCCGGTGAGACCCGCCGGAAACGCGCCCGCGCCGGCCGCCGTCACCAGGAAGCCCTTGGCCAGCTCGGTGAGCCGGGCCGTGCCCTCCGCGCCCAGGTGCTCGTACGGCGCCGCGTCCAGGCGGTCCGTCTCGTCCTCCAGCGACTCGCGCAGCGCCACGCCCGCCTCGGTGAGCCCGCCCTCGGCGTCGAGCAGTCCGCGCTCGCGCAGCCGCTCCAGGGCCGCGTCCCAGTCCTCCCGCGCCCAGCCCCGGGTGCCGAGGACCCAGCGCGGGGCCATGCCCCTGCCGGTGGCGGTGTGGCTGGCAAGCGCCTCCACCGGGTCGAGTCCCGCGCTCAGGAGCGCCGTCACGTGCCCGTCGCCGCGGTGCTCGCGGAGCAGCGTGGTGGCGTGGAAGAGCCGCAGGTGCGGGGCGTCCGGCACCGGCAGGTCGGCGTTGCCCGAGTAGAGCGGACGCGCGTGCCGGGTGCACGCCTCGGCGGCGCGCAGCGCCAGCCCGGCGGCCTCGGCCATCTCGGCGGAGGCCACGGCCTCCTCACCGAGCAGCCGCCGGTAGGTGGCGTCGGCGGCCCGCAGCCGGGCGGCGAGGACGGCGGCGGGGGAGGCGGTCTCCCAGACGGCGGGCAGATGCCGGGCGAGGAAGGCGTGCTGGTAGTTGTAGAAGGCCGCCGCCACGGTGCCGGCCCCGACGGCGCCGAGCGGGGCGCTGCGCGCGGCCAGCCGTATCGCGCTCGTGTCCTCGATGCCCAGGGCCTTGAACTCGGCGTCCAGGTCGGGCGAGAAGAACAGCGTCGCGTGCAGCAGGTTGACCGGGTGGGCGCAGCGGCGGCCGGCGAGCGGCGGCAGAGTCGTCATGATCCCGCACCCTACCTACCGGCCGGTACGCCGGGAATCCCCGCCCGCCCGGCTTCGGCCAGGGCGAAGCGCCTACGGCGGAAGGTCGCCGGGCAGGGCCTTCGGCCATGGCGAAGGGCCTGCGACGGAAGGGCGCGGGCAAGGCCTTCAGCTACGGGGAAGGGCCTGCGCCGGAACGGTGCCGGGGCAGGCCCCGGCCCGGGATCCTCGCCCGGTGGCGTGGCCAGGCCCCGGCCCGGGATCCTCGCCCGGTGGCGTGGCCAGGCCCCGGCCCGGGATCCTCGCCCGGTGGCGTGGCCACGGCCCGGCCCGCCCGGCGGCTCGGCCCGCCCGGCTCCCGGTCTGCCCCGCTCGGCCGGCCCGCCCGGCGACCTCGCCCGCCCGCGGCGCCGCCCAGGGCCTGTCCGGCCCTGGGCCGCCGGACAGGCTCTTACCGCCCGTACGTGAAACGGGGCGCGCGGCGCTCCAGGAACGCGGCGACCCCCTCCGCGGTGTCGCCGCTCCCGCGCGCCTGCTCCGCCCAGTGCGCCTCCCGGCCGGTGCGGCCGTCCGTGAACTCCTTGGCCGCGGACTGGGTGAGCAGCGAGCGGGAGACGAGGGTACGGGTGAACTCCGCGACCCGCTTGTCGAGTTCGCCCACCGGGTGGACCTCGTCCACCAGGCCCGTGCGCAGCGCCCGCTCGGTGTCGATCAACTCGCCCGAGAACAGCAGGTACTTGGCGGCCGAGGGGCCGACCAGGGCGGCCAGGCGCCGGGTCGAGGAGGCGGCGTAGACGATGCCGAGCTTCGCCGGGGTGACCCCGAAGCGCGCGCCCTCCTCGGCGAACCGCAGGTCGCAGGCGGCGGCGAGCTGGCTGCCGCCGCCCACGCAGTAGCCGCGCACCGCGGCCAGGGTCGGCTTGGGGAAGGCGGCGAGCGCCTCCTCGGCCCGGACGGCGAGGCTCTGCTGCTCGTCCCCCGGTTCGCGCAGCGTCGAGATGTCGGCCCCCGCGCAGAAGGTGTCGCCCGCTCCGGTGAGGACGAGGGCGCGCACCGCCGGGTCGGCGGCGAGCGGCGCGAGCAGGCCGGGCAGGGACCGCCACATGTCCGCGGTCATCGCGTTGCGCTTGGCGGGGTTGGCGATGACGAGGGTGGCGACCTCGTCCGTGACGTCGACGGTCAGCTGCGGCTCCATGCGCCGGATGCTATCCGGGGGACCGGTGTGCGCCGGGCGTCGGGGGACGCCGTATCGTCCGTATCGTCACACCAACGGCGCCGACGACGAAGGCGTCAGCAGGGGATCAGGAGTAGTCGAACATCTGACGTCGGCATACCCACCCGATCAGATTGTGGTCGATATCTGTCGACTTCTGGTCAGTATCCCGAGGTGCGGTGCCGGATTCCCAAGACTCGACCTGTGGCGACAATCGAGCACGAGGGCGGGAGCCGGATTATGGAGAGCCGCGGGAGCGTCCCCGCCCGGCCGCCGTCCTACGAAGGTGTCTGGCGCTTCACCGCTCCCGCGGTCGACGTCTCCGTGCCGCAGGCCCGGCACGCCGTCCGCGACCTGCTGATCCGGCAGAGCGTCCCGGTGCACGACGACACCGTGCAGGGACTGCTCCTCATCGTCTCCGAACTGGTCACCAACGCGGTGAAGCACGCCGCGCTGCTCTCCCCGGAGATAGCGGTGGAGGTGGCCATCGGGGCGGAGTGGGTCCGGGTGTCCGTGGAGGACAACCACCCCTACCGCCCCAAGGCCCTGGAGGCGGACTGGGGCCAGACCGGCGGCCGCGGGCTGCTCCTCGTCCGGGAGATCGCCCGCGAGGCCGGCGGCGCCTGCGACGTCGAGCACACCGCGAGCGGCGGAAAGATCATCTGGGCGGCGCTGCCGCTGAACCCCTTCGTGCCGGGTCAGGCCCCGCCGGGCCCGCTGTCCCAGGCCCAGGCCCAGGCCCAGGCCCAGGCCGTGGCCCAGGCCCAGGCCCAGGCCCAGGCCGCGCCTCAGGCGCAGGTCCAGGTCCAGGTCCAGGTCCAGACCCAGGCCGTGCCTCAGGCGCAGGCCCAGGTCCAGACCCAGCCCGAGGCCGTGGTCACCAGCCCCCGGCCTGACCCGTCAGCTCCCTGATCGCCGGGCGGGCCGCGTCGAGCACCGTCATGAACCAGGCGGAGAACGGCGCGGCCGCGTGGCGCTCGGCCAGCTCGGCGGCGGTCACGAAGGCGGTCTCCTCGACCTCCTCCGGGTCCGGCCGCGGCCCCGACTGCACCAGGCCGACGAAGAGGTGGTTGAACTCCTGCTCCACCAGGCCCGAGGCCGGGTCCGGGTGGTTGTAGCGGACCGTGCCGGCCTCCGCGAGCAGCGAGGGCGAGACGCCCAGCTCCTCGAAGGTGCGCCGGGCGGCCGCCGCGAACGGTGCCTCGCCCGGGTAGGGGTGGCCGCAGCAGGTGTTGGACCACACGCCGGGGGAGTGGTACTTGCCGAGCGCGCGCCGCTGCAGCAGCAGCCGGCCCTCCTCGTCGAAGAGGAAGACCGAGAACGCCCGGTGCAGCTGTCCCGGTGCCTGATGCGCGGTCAGCTTCTCCGCCGTGCCGATCGTGACGCCGTCCTCGTCGACCAGTTCGAGCATGATCGGCGCCTCGGCCTCGGTCGGCCGCACGCCGTTCGACGAGCTGTGAGCCACGGTGGCTGATGTGGTCGGCATACCCATCCTTCGGTTCGGTCCTCGCCCTGGCGGGCCACCTCAGTCTGCCGTACAAATGCGGCTTGTCCGTACTTCGGAGGCCGGACATGGCCGCTCCCACCGCACCGGAGTACGCCGACGCGGCAGGAGCGGCGCACGCGTCAGACCCCGAAAGACGCGGGATACGAGATCGTGCCCCTGGTCACCGCGCCGGAACCCTCCAGATCGAGCGCCATCATGGCCTCGTCCGGAACCTCGAAGGGTGGCCTGATTCCATGCGCGGACGCCCGTACGAATCCGAACCGGGGGTAGTACTCCGGATGGCCGAGCACGAGCGCGAGACGCTCGCCGCGCAGCCGCGCCGCGTCGAGCACCGCCCGTACCACCGCCTGCCCGGCCCCGGTCCGCTGGTGCTCCGGAGCCACCGCGACCGGCCCGAGCGCCGCCGCCGGGACGCCGTCGACATGGCACCGGGTGATCAGGGCGTACGCGGCGACTGTGCCGTCCGGAGTCTCCGCGACGTACGACAGACCGGGCAGCCAGGCGCCCGCGTCGGCGCGCAGCGCGTCGACCAGGCCCGCCTCCTCCGGGGTCGCGAAGGCGGCCGCGTTGATCTCCCGTACGACGGGGATGTCCGCGGTGGTCTCCTCACGGGTGCGCCAGCGCGGGTCGGCGGGCCGAAGCGCGAAGCCCGTGTAGCCGTAGTCGGAGCCGTACGCCCGCCGCATCGCGATTTCGGCGCGCGCCCCGGCGACGGCCTCGGCCATGCCGGGCACCGAGAGGTCCGCCGCGTCGGCGTGCCCGGCGAGCGGACCGTAGTACTCGTCCCAGTCGCTCTCGGGCTGCGGGACGGTCCCGAGGACGTGGTAGCCGGCGGCGACGGCCGCCGCCGCGTTCGCGGTGATCGTACGGAGCGGGTAGTGCTCCTCCCAGAAGGCGCGGGCCTCGGGCGCCGGGTCCGCGCTCGTCCACACGCACTCGGTCAGCACCAGGGTGCCGCCGGGCGCGAGCAGCCGGTGCCACTCGGCGAGCGCCCGGTCGAAGCCGAGGACGAAGACCGAGCTCTCGGCCCAGACCAGGTCGAAGGAGCCGTCGGGCAGTGCTTCCAGCGCGCCCATGTCGGCCCGGAGGGTACGGACGCGGCCGTCGAGCCCGCGGGCCGTGGCGGCCGCCCGCAGCTCGGCGAGGAACGGTTCGTGCAGATCGACCGCGGTCACCTCGGCGCCCGCCTCCGCGGCGAGCAGCAGGGCGGAGCGGCCGGGGCCGCAGCCCAGGTCGAGCACGCGCGGGCGCGCGGGCAGCGGGCCCACCAGGCTCAGCAGCCGGCGGGTGGTGGAGTCGGAGCCGGGGCCCTGCCGCGGCAGGCCGTGGTGCAGGGCGAAGAAGGCGTCGAAGCCGTTGAGGTCGAGGTCGTTGTCGGACAACGTGGGAACCCTTGTGTGTGAGAGGGCCCCGGCCGACGACAGGACGTACGAGGCGTCAGGTCAGCCGGAGACCCGGAGGCTGAGGGACGACCGGGCGCTGCCGCTGCGGGCAGCCTCCATCGCGACGGTCATCAACCTCAGCTCCTCTCCACTCACGCACGGGCGCTCATGTACGTACGTACGCGCCGAGCGTAGCAACTACAGGCACAGTTTGGCCTCGTGCTCGGCATGACCGGCCGGCTCCAGCTGGAAGGTGCAGTGCTCGACGTCGAAGTGCGAGCCCAGGCAGCCCTGCAGGTCGTGCAGCATCTTCTCGTGCCCGACCGCGTCCAGGGCGTCCAGGGCGTCCTGGGTGACGACCACGTGCGCCGAGAGCACCGGCATGCCCGAGGTGATCGTCCAGGCGTGCAGGTCGTGCACGTCCTCGACGCCCGGCAGGGCCAGGATGTGCGCCCGCACCTCCGCCATGTCGACGCCCTTGGGGGCCGCCTCCAGGAGCACGTCCAGGGTCTCCCGCAGCAGCTTGAAGGTGCGGGGCACGATCATCAGGCCGATCAGGATCGAGGCGATCGGGTCCGCGTACGACCAGCCGGTGAGCAGGATGATGCCGGCGGCGACGATCACCGTCACCGAACCGAGGGCGTCGGCGAGCACCTCCACATAGGCGCCGCGGACGTTCAGACTCTCCTGTTGGCCGCGCATCAGCAGCAAGAGGGAGATGATGTTGGCCACCAGGCCGATGACGGCGAAGGCGATGGCCAGACCGCCGCGGGTCTCGGCCGGCTCGATGAAGCGCTGGACCGCCTCGTAGAGGACGTATCCGCCGACGCCGAGCAGAAGAAGACCGTTGGCGAGCGCGGCAAGGATCTCGGCCCGTGCGAAGCCGAAGGTGCGGTTGCCCGAGGGCGGCCGGTTGGCGAAGTGGATGGCGAGCAGGGCCATCGCGAGGCCGATGCCGTCGGTCGCCATGTGCGCCGCGTCCGCGATCAGGGCGAGCGAGTCGGCGAGCATGCCGCCGACGATCTCCACCACCATCACGGAGAGCGTGATGCCGAGTGCGATCCGCAGCCGGTTCCGGTGGGCCAGGGCCGCGGTGCCGGTCGGCGGCGGCCCGCCGTGGCTGTGTCCGTGGTCGTGTCCAGCCCCCATGGCAAGGCCTCCCGGTCAGGTCGTGAACGTGCGCGGCGGTCTCTCTCGATTCGCCAGTGAACTACGGGAGGGGGGTATGTGCAACACGGTACTGAACACCGTTGTCATATGCTCTGACCTGCGGATATACGGATCGGGCAGGGAGTGGCCGAAACGGACCCCGAAAGGGGCCCGGGGACGGGCGCCGACCGCGGTTTGTCGCCCGGGCGGCGGATCGCCCATGATGATCACACCGACACCTGGCGTACCCGCGCGGACACGGGGCGGATGCGGGACGGCCGTCCCGCGAAACCTCGGTGAACTCGAGCTTCCGTCATCCGATAGCCTCAGCCGACGTGCCGCCGCCGGTGCCGGACCGCCTCGCCGTGTCCGGACCGTGCCGGGGCCCCGCCGGCCCGTCCGCCAGCTCCAAGGAGTGAGTTCGCCCTGTCGACCGCCATCCTCACCGGTCCGCCGGTACCCGGATCGTCGCTCGACGCCGATCTGCGGTCCCTCGGCTTCCACGTCGAGGTCGCCTCAGGCCCCCACGAGACGGGCGCGCTGCTTGCCGGCGTGCCCGCCGGGCAGCGCGTCGCCGTCGTGGATCCCCGCTTCGTCGGGCACCTCCACGCGCTGCGGCTCGCCCTCACCGACCCCCGCTTCCCGGCCGCCGCGGCGCCCGGCGCGCTCACCGCGCAGCCCGAGGCCCGCCCGGCCCTGGCCCGCGCCCTCGACGCGGCCGAGGTGCCGGTCGGCGGTTCCGGTGGACCCGGTGGCGGCCACGCCGTCGCCAGTGCCAGTGCCAGTGCCGGTGCCAGCGTCGGTGCCGGTGCCGGTGCCGGTGCGGCGAACGGCGCGGACCAGGCCGTCGCCGACAGCCTCCCCGACACCCTCGCCGCCGCGCTCGACGCCGACGGCGTCGCCGTCCACCGGCCCGCGCTCGGCACCCTGGTCGCCGCCGTGCCCGACGGACCGGAGGCCCGCCACCAGGCGCGTACCGCCGTCGAGGCCGTCGACGAGGAGGCCGTACGCCTCAAGTCCGCCGTGAAGGCCCACGACGGCTTCTTCACCACCTTCTTCATCAGCCCGTACTCGCGCTACATCGCCCGCTGGTGCGCGCGCCGCGGCCTGACCCCCAACCAGGTCACCACCGCCTCGCTGCTCACCGCGCTGCTCGCGGCCGGCTGCGCCGCCACCGGCGACCGGGTCGGCTACGTCGCGGCCGGTGTGCTGCTCCTGGTCTCCTTCGTCCTCGACTGCACCGACGGGCAGCTCGCCCGCTACTCCCTGCAGTACTCGACGATGGGCGCCTGGCTCGACGCCACCTTCGACCGCGCCAAGGAGTACTCCTTCTACGCGGGTCTCGCGCTCGGGGCGGCCCGCGACGGCGACGACGTCTGGGCGCTCGCGCTCGGCGCCATGGTCCTCATGACCTGCCGGCACGTCGTGGACTTCGCCTTCAACGAGGCGAACACGAACGACGACGCGAGCGCGGGCAGCACCGCCAAGACCAGCCTGGGCGTGTCCAGCCGGCTCGACAGCGTCGGCTGGACGGTCTGGGCCCGGCGCATGATCATCCTGCCGATCGGCGAGCGCTGGGCGATGATCGCCGTCCTCACCGCCGTCACCAGCCCCCGGATCGTCTTCTGGGCGCTGATCATCGGCTGCGCCTTCGGTGCCTGCTACACCACGGCCGGCCGGCTGCTGCGCTCGCTCGGCCGCAAGGCCCCGCGCACCGACCGCGCCGCCCAGGCGCTGTACGACCTCACCGATTCCGGGCCGCTGGCCTCTGCCGTCGCCCGGCTCTTCCGCCGTGGCCGTGCCCGGGGCCTCGTCGCCCCGCTGTTCGCCCTGCTCGGCGCGGCCTGCGTACTGGTCTGCGCCGCCGTGACGGGCCCCGGCTGGGCCACGGTCGGCGCCGCCGTCGCGTACGCCTTCCTGGCAGGGCAGGCCGTCGCCGCCCCCCTCAAGGGCAAGCTCGACTGGCTCGTCCCGCCGCTCTTCCGCGCCGCCGAGTACGGCACGATCCTGTTCCTCGCGGCCACGTCGGACGCCCCCCAGGCCCTTCCCGCCGCATTCGGGCTGGTCGCGGCCGTCGCCTACCATCACTACGACACGGTGTACCGCATTCGCGGCGGCACCGGCGCGCCGCCCGCCTGGCTGGTGCGCACCGTCGGCGGCCACGAGGGGCGCACGCTCGTGGTGGCCGCGCTCGCCGCGCTGCTCGCGGACCGTGGCGACGACTTCACCTGGGCCCTCACCGCACTCGCGGTCGCCGTGGGTCTCGTGGTGCTCGCGGAGTCCATCCGCTTCTGGGTCTCCTCCGGAGCACCCGCCGTACATGACGAAGGAGAGACAGCATGATTGGCCTCGTACTGGCAGCCGGTGCCGGACGGCGTCTGCGCCCCTACACCGACACGCTTCCGAAGGCCCTCGTGCCCGTGGACCCGGCCGGCGACGGCTCGCTGACGGTCCTCGACCTCACGCTGAAGAACTTCGCCGAGGTCGGTCTCACCGAGGCCGCGATCGTCGTCGGCTACCGCAAGGAGGCCGTGTACGCGCGCAAGGAGCAGCTGGAGGCGAAGTACGGCCTGAAGCTGACCCTCATCGACAACGACAAGGCCGAGGAGTGGAACAACGCCTACTCCCTGTGGTGCGCGCGTGAGGTCCTCAAGCGCGGTGTGATCCTCGCCAACGGCGACACCGTCCACCCCGTCTCCGTCGAGAAGACCCTGCTCGCCGCCCGCGGGAACGGCCAGAAGATCCTCCTCGCCCTCGACACGGTGAAGAACCTCGCCGACGAGGAGATGAAGGTCGTCACCGCCGACGGCAAGGGCGTCCAGAAGATCACCAAGCTGATGGACCCGGCCGACGCGACCGGCGAGTACATCGGTGTCACCCTCATCGAGGCCGAGGCCGCCGAGGAGCTCGCCGACGCCCTGAAGGTCACCTTCGAGCGCGACCCCGACCTCTATTACGAGGACGGCTACCAGGAGCTGGTCAACCGCGGCTTCACCGTCGACGTGGCCCCCATCGGCGACGTCAAGTGGGTCGAGATCGACAACCACGACGACCTCGCGAAGGGCCGTGACATCGCGTGCCAGTACTGACCCGGCTGATCCCGTCGCCGGTCGTCGTCGACATCCGCGGCGGAGCGCTGGACGACCTGTCCACGCTCCTCGCGGACCAGCGGATCTCCAGCAACGGCCGGATCGCCGTCGCCATCAGCGGCGGCTCCGGCCTCAAGCTGCGTGACCGCTTCGCCCCCGAGCTGCCGGACGCCGACTGGTACCCGGTCGCCGGCGGCACCATCGACGAGGCCGTCAAGCTCGCCGACGCCATGCGCGGCAAGCGGTACGACGCGGTCGTGGCGCTCGGCGGCGGCAAGATCATCGACGTGACCAAGTACGCGGCGGCCCGGGTCGGCCTGCCGCTGGTCGCCATCGCCACCAACCTGTCGCACGACGGGATCTGCTCGCCGATCTCCACCCTGGACAACGACAACGGACGCGGCTCCTACGGTGTGCCGACCCCGATCGCGCTGGTCATCGACCTCGACGTGATCCGGGACGCGCCGATCCGCTTCGTCCGCTCCGGCATCGGCGACGCCGTGTCCAACCTCTCCGCCATCGCCGACTGGGAGCTCTCCCACCGCGAGACCGGCGAGAAGATCGACGGCCTGGCCGCCGCCATGGCCCGCAGCGCGGGCGAGGCGGTGCTCCGGCACCCCGGCGGCGTCGGCGAGGACGACTTCCTGGTCACCCTCTCCGAGGGCCTGGTGATGTCCGGCATCGCCATGTCGATCAGCGGCGACAGCCGCCCGTCCTCGGGCGCCTGCCACGAGATCAGCCACGCCTTCGACCTGCTCTACCCCACGCGCGCGGCCAGCCACGGCGAGCAGTGCGGCCTCGGTGCCGCCTTCGCCATGCATCTGCGCGGCGCCCGCGAGGAGTCCGCCCAGATCGTCGCCACGCTGCGGCGGCACGGGCTTCCCGTGCTCCCGGAGGAGATGGGTTTCACCGTCGACGAGTTCGTACGGGCGGTCGACTTCGCCCCGCAGACCCGGCCCGGCCGCTTCACCATCCTCGAGCACCTCGACCTGTCCACAGACCAGATCAGGGACGCGTACGCCGACTATGCCAAAACCATCGGTAGCTGAGCTCCGACCGGTCGTCCACCCGCCGGGTGTGAAGGACCGGCGGAGCGGGGAACACTGGGGCGGCCGCCTGTACATGCGGGAGATCTCGCTGCGGATCACCCGCCACCTGGCGAACACCAAGGTCACGCCCAACCAGCTGACCTACCTGATGACGCTGTCCGGAGTCCTCGCCGCGCCCGCGCTGCTCGTGCCCGGTATCTGGGGCGCCGTGCTCGGCGTGATCGCCGTCCAGGGTTATCTGCTGCTCGACTGCGTCGACGGCGAGCTGGCCCGCTGGAAGAAGCAGTACTCGCTGGCCGGGGTCTACCTGGACCGGGTCGGCGCCTACCTGTGCGACGCGGCCGTGCTCGTCGGCTTCGGCCTGCGCGCCGCCGACCCGTGGGGCGGCGGCCGTATCGACTGGCTGTGGGCCTTCCTCGGCACCCTGGCCGCGCTCGGCGCCATCCTGATCAAGGCGGAGACCGACCTGGTCGGCGTCGCCCGGCACCAGAACGGCATGCCGCCCGTCAAGGAGGCGGCGTCCGAGCCGCGCTCCTCCGGCATGGCGCTCGCCCGCCGCGCCGCCGGCGCGCTCAAGTTCCACCGCCTGATCCTGGGGATCGAGGCCTCACTGCTCATCCTGGTCCTGGCCGTCGCGGACCAGGCCCGGGGCGACCTCTTCTTCTCCCGGCTCGGCGTCGCCGTGCTCGCCGGCATCGCGCTGCTGCAGACCGTGCTGCACCTGGTGTCGATCCTGGCCTCCAGCAGGCTCAAGTGAGGACGGCCACCATGACCAGGCCGATGAAGCTGGGCGCGGTCGTCATCACCATGGGCAACCGCCCCGACGACCTGCGCGCCCTCCTCGACTCGGTCGCCCGGCAGCAGGGCGACCCGGTTGAGGTGGTCGTGGTGGGCCAGGGCGTGGAGGTCACCGGGCTGCCCGCGGGCGTCCGCTCGGTGACCCTCCCGCAGAACGTCGGCATCCCGGCCGGCCGCAACATCGGCATCGAGGCCTTCGGACCCGGCGGCAGCGACGTCGACGCACTGCTCTTCCTCGACGACGACGGCCTGCTCGCCAACAGCGACACCGCGGAGCTGATCCGGCAGGCCTTCACCGCCGATCCGACGCTCGGCATCATCAGCTTCCGGATCGCCGACCCGGAGACCGGCCGCACCCAGCGCCGGCACGTGCCGCGGCTGCGCGCCGCGGACCCGATGCGCTCCTCACGGGTGACCACCTTCCTCGGCGGCGCCAACGCGGTGCGCACCAAGGTCTTCGCGGAGGTCGGCGGGCTCCCGGACGCGTTCTTCTACGCGCACGAGGAGACCGATCTGGCCTGGCGGGCTCTCGACGCCGACTGGATGATCGATTACCGTTCCGACATGGTGCTGCTGCACCCCACCACCCCGCCGTCCCGGCATGCGACGTACCACTTCAACGTGGCCCGCAACCGAGTGTGGCTGGCCCGCCGCAATCTTCCCGCACCCCTGGTGCCGGTCTATCTCGGCGTCTGGCTGCTGCTCACGCTGGCGCGGCGGCCCTCCGTACCGGCCCTCAGAGCATGGTTCGGCGGATTCCGGGCGGGCTGGCGGACCCCCTGCGGTCCAAGGCACCCCATGAGGTGGCGTACGGTGTGGCGGCTGACCCGGATGGGACGCCCGCCCGTCGTCTGACATCGTGGTACCCGAACTGCCGCGCATCCCGAACACGAAAGTTTCGACTGTGAGTGACACATCCCAGGACGGTGGGGTCGTGACGAGCGCCCGACCGTCCGCCGACGACGGCCTGAGCCCGGCCGAGCTGGCGGCGAAGTACGGACTCTCCGTCAGCGGGGCCCGGCCGGGGCTCGTGGCGTACATCCGCCAGCTGTGGGGACGGCGGCACTTCGTCCTGGCCTTCTCGCAGGCGAAACTCACCGCCCAGTACAGCCAGGCCAAGCTCGGACAGCTGTGGCAGGTGGTGACGCCGCTGCTGAACGCGCTGGTCTACTTCCTGATCTTCGGCCTGAT
This sequence comes from Streptomyces sp. NPDC048623, assembly GCF_040650755.1. NCBI lineage: Bacteria > Bacillati > Actinomycetota > Actinomycetes > Kitasatosporales > Streptomycetaceae > Streptomyces > Streptomyces sp. NPDC048623. Next base: position 76,723 of record NZ_JBEZHV010000006.1, on the reverse strand, counting down.
CCTGGGCGCCAGCAAGGGCATGTCGCGGTCCGTGTACATCCCGTTCCTGGTGACCGGGATCTTCGTGTTCACCTTCACCCAGAGTTCGGTGATGGCGGGCGTCCGGGCGATCTCGGGCAACCTCGGGCTGGTGCGGGCGCTGCACTTCCCCCGGGCCACCCTGCCCATCTCCTTCGCGCTCCAGCAGCTCCAGCAGCTGCTGTTCTCGATGATCGTGCTGTTCGCCGTCGCCGTGGCCTTCGGCAGCTACCCCTCGCTCAGCTGGCTGCTCATCCTCCCGGCGCTGCTGCTGCAGTTCGTGTTCAACGCCGGCCTCGCCATGATCGTGGCGCGGATGGGCGCCAAGACACCCGACCTCGCGCAGCTGATGCCGTTCATCATGCGTACCTGGATGTACGCGTCCGGCGTCATGTTCTCGATCACGGTGATGCTGGAGGACAAGCCGGCCTGGATCACCGACGTGCTCCAGTACAACCCGGCCGCGCTGCACATGGACCTCATCCGGTTCGCGCTCATCGACGGCTACGGCGCGTCCAACCTCCCGCCGCACGTCTGGTTCGTCACCCTGGCCTGGTCCGTGGTGATCGGCCTGGGCGGCTTCGTCTACTTCTGGAAGGCCGAGGAGAGGTACGGCCGTGGCTGACCACGACTCCCAGGGCCGTGTGCCCACCGTCATCGCGGACAACGTCCACATCGTCTACCGGGTCAACGGCGGCGCCGGCGGCAAGGGCAGCGCCACCGCGGCCCTCAGCCGGATCGTCCGCCGGCGCAAGGGCGACACCGAGCGCGGGGTGCGCAAGGTGCACGCCGTCCGCGGCGTGTCCTTCACCGCCTACCGCGGCGAGGCCATCGGCCTCATCGGCAGCAACGGCTCCGGCAAGTCGACCCTGCTGCGCGCCATCGCCGGCCTGCTGCCCACCGAGAGCGGCAAGGTCTACACCGACGGCCAGCCCTCGCTGCTCGGCGTCAACGCCGCGCTCATGAACGACCTGACCGGTGAGCGCAACGTCATCCTCGGCGGCCTCGCCATGGGCATGAGCCGTGAGGAGATCAAGGACCGCTATCAGGACATCGTCGACTTCTCCGGCATCAACGAGAAGGGCGACTTCATCTCGCTGCCGATGCGGACCTACTCGTCCGGCATGGGCGCCCGGCTCCGCTTCGCCATCGCCGCCGCCAAGCAGCACGACGTCCTCATGATCGACGAGGCCCTGGCGACCGGTGACCGCAAGTTCCAGATCCGCTCCGAGGCCCGCATCCGAGAGCTCCGCAAGGAGGCCGGCACGGTCTTCCTGGTGAGCCACAGCAACAAGTCGATCCGCGACACCTGCGACCGCGTGCTCTGGCTGGAGAAGGGCGAGCTGCTCATGGACGGCCCGACCGACGAGGTCATCGCCGCCTACGAGCGCGAGACCGGCAAGTAGCACCAAGCCGGCACCTGCCGGCACCCGCGCGGCGCTTCCGCGCGCCGTGTCACCACCACCGCCGCCCCCGCCGATTGATCGGAGGGGGCGCGAGTGTGTTCACGCACGTCCGGTTTTCACGCGTCACGCTCCCACCTGGAATGTTCATGCGGTCAACATCGGGCAGGATGAGCGCATGCCAGTGTTCCCGGGAGGAAAGACCTATCACCACGGCGACCTGCGCAACGCCCTCATCTGCGCCGCCGTCGGTCTCGCCACCGAAGGCGGACCCGAGCGCGTCGTGCTGCGCGAGGCGGCCCGCCGGGTCGGCGTCTCGCCGACCGCCGCCTACCGGCACTTCGAGGGCCGCGGCGAACTCCTCGCCGCCGTCCGCGACCACGCCCGGCGGGCCCTCGCCGACTCGATGGAGCGGGCCGCCGCCCGGATGCCCGGCGCCGACGACACCGCCCTCGCCGCCGAGACCCGGCTCGCCGCCCTCTGCCGGGGCTATGTGGCCTTCGCCGTGGAACAGCCCGGCCTCTACCGGTCCGCCTTCGGCACCCCCCGTGACCCCGCCGAGGGCGCCGACGGCGACGCGGACGCCTACGGCGGAGCCGGGGAGGTACGGGCCTTCACCCTGCTCACCGACGCGCTGACCGCCCTCGGCGCGACCGCCAGGCCGCCTCGCGCCGCCCGCCCTGCCGCCGACGCCGCCGCGTGGTCGGCCGTGCACGGACTGTCCCTGCTCCTCCTCGAAGGGCCGCTGCGGCGGCTGCCCGCCCAGCGCCGGGACGACGTCGTCGACTCGACCCTCGCCATGGTGGTCTCCGGCACCCGCGAGCCCTGACACCCCGGGCGGCGCCCCCGGGGCCCCGGGGAGGCACGCCGGGACAAGGTCAAGGACGAGCCCGGGAACGTGTGAACTTCCGCCCCCGGCGGGAAGGTTGACGCCACACCCGGTGTTGTCCAGAGGTGCCCGGCCCCCCGGCGCGGCATCCGGCCCCGTACAACGTAAGCTGTACCGGTCTGTTTCGCGGCGAGAGGGTCCATACCCCAGGGCGTCCGGGCACCGGGCGGAGGGCCACGGGCAGGGCTCGGCGGCGTGTCCGAAATAGGATGGATTGGATCCGCGGTGTAGAACGGGAGATGTGACGGCCATGACGCAGAATCTCCAGCTCCACGAGGGTGTCGCCGTCCCCGCGTCGGGCAGCGGCCGGTGACCGGAATCCGGCAGGTGCGAGACGAAGAATCCTCGCACTCCACTCTCGGCAAGGCCGCGGACGAGAACTTCCCCGTGGCCCCCTTCTTCCTGCCGCGCGCCTGGCGCGACGACCTGATGGCCGTCTACGGCTTCGCCCGGCTCGTCGACGACATCGGCGACGGCGACCTCGCCCCCGGCGGTGCCGACGCCCGGTACCTCGGCGTCGCCCCCGAGCACGCCGAGGACCGGATCGCCCTCCTCGACGCCTTCGAGACCGACCTGCGGCGCGTCTTCGACCCCGCGGGCGAGGCCCCGCACCACCCGCTGCTCCGCGCCCTCGTGCCCACCGTCGAGCGCTGCGGGCTGCCCCCGGAGCCCTTCCTCGGCCTGGTCGCCGCCAACCGGCAGGACCAGCTGGTCCGCCGCTACGAGACCTACGACGACCTGCTCGCCTACTGCGAGCTGTCCGCGAACCCGGTCGGCCGGCTCGTGCTCGGCATCACCGGCACCGCCACCCCCGAGCGGATCCGCCGCTCCGACGAGATCTGCACCGCGCTCCAGATCGTCGAGCACCTCCAGGACGTCGCCGAGGACCTGGCCCGCGACCGGGTCTATCTGCCCGCCGAGGACCTCAAGCGCTTCCACGTCACCACGGACGACCTCGCCGCCCCCACCGCCGGGGCCTCCGTGCGCGCCCTCATCGCCTTCGAGGCCGACCGGGCCCGCGCCCTGCTCGACTCCGGAGCCCCGCTCGTCGGCAGCGTCCGCGGCCGGCTCCGGCTGCTGCTCGCCGGCTTCACCGGCGGCGGGTACGCGGCACTCGACGCGATCGCCGCCGCGGGCTTCGACGTCCTGCCCGGGCCGCCCAAGGCCACCAAACCGAGTCTGATGCGCCGGGCGGGCGCCGTCCTGCTCACGGCGCGGAGAGAGGGGTGAGCCGCACAGTGGAGGGACAGTCCCAGCCGTCCGCGCCGGTGCAGGCCGCGTACAGCTACTGCGAGGCCGTGACCGTACAGCAGGCACGCAACTTCGCGTACGGGATCCGGCTGCTGCCGGCCGAGAAGCGCCAGGCCATGTCGGCGCTGTACGCCTTCTCGCGGCGGGTCGACGACATCGGCGACGGGCCGCTCCCGCCCGCCGACAAGAAGGAGCGCCTGGAGGGCACCCGCGCGATCCTCGCCCGGATCCGCGCCGGCGAGATCGAGGAGGACGACACCGACCCGGTGGCCGTCGCCCTCGCCGACACCGCCCGCCACTTCCCGATCCCGCTCGACGGACTCGACGAGCTCATCGACGGCGTCCTCATGGACGTGCGCGGCGAGACCTACGAGACCTGGGACGACCTCAAGGTCTACTGCCGCTGCGTGGCCGGCGCGATCGGCCGGCTCTCGCTCGGCGTGTTCGGGACCCAGCCCGGCGCCATCGGCGCCGACCGCGCCCCCGAGTACGCCGACACCCTCGGCCTCGCCCTCCAGCTCACCAACATCCTGCGCGACGTCCGCGAGGACGCCGGCAACGGGCGCACCTACCTCCCGGCCGACGACCTGGCCAAGTTCGGCTGCTCCGCGGGCTTCGCCGCCGAGACCCCGCCGCCAGGCGCCGACTTCGCCGGCCTGGTCCACTTCGAGGTCCGCCGCGCCCGCGCCCTCTTCGCCGAGGGCTACCGGCTGCTCCCCATGCTCGACCGCCGCAGCGGCGCCTGCGTCGCCGCCATGGCCGGCATCTACCGCCGCCTCCTCGACCGCATCGAACGCGCCCCCGAGGCCGTCCTGCGCGGCCGCGTCTCCCTCCCCGGCCACGAGAAGGCCTACGTCGCCGTCCGCGGCCTCTCGGGCCTGGACGCCCGCCACATCTCGCGCCGCACGGTGAGGAGGCCGGCGTGAGGTACGGAGCCGGCGCGTGCCGGACAACCCGCACCGTCCGTTCCGCGTCCCTGATCACGACGTTCCGAGGGGAGGCCGCATGACCGCCGACGACATTCGCGTCACCGGGGGTGCCACCGGTGTGCCCGGGCACGGGGGGCGGCGCCACCGGGCCGTGGTGGTCGGAGGTGGGCTCGCCGGGGTCACCAGCGCGTTGCAGCTGGCCGAGGCCGGTCTTGACGTCACGTTGCTCGAAGGGCGGCCGCGGCTCGGGGGGCTCGCGTTCTCGTTCCGGCGCGGGGAACTCACCGTCGACAACGGGCAGCATGTGTACCTGCGCTGCTGCACCGCGTACCGCTGGTTCCTGGACCGGGTCGACGGGGCGCACCTCGCGCCCGTGCAGCCGAGGCTCGACGTGCCCGTGCTCGACGTCGGGCACCCGGGCGGGGCGCGGCTCGGGCGGCTGCGGCGCGACGCGCTGCCCGTACCGCTGCATCTGGCGCGGAGCCTCGCCACGTATCCGCATCTGTCGCCCGGCGAGCGGGCGAGCGTCGCCCGCGCCGCGCTCGCGCTGAAGAAGCTGGACCCGGCCGACCCGGCACTCGACGGCATCGACTTCGGCACCTGGCTCGGCCGGCACGGCCAGTCGGCCCGTACCGTCGAGGCCCTGTGGGACCTGGTCGGCGTGGCGACGCTGAACGCCGTCGCGCCGCACGCCTCCATGGGTCTTGCCGCCAAGGTCTTCAAGACCGGCCTGCTCTCCGAGAACGGCGCCGCCGACATCGGCTGGGCCCACGTCCCGCTCGGCCACCTGCACGACACCCTCGCCCGCAAGGCCCTCGACGCCCTCGGCGTGCGCACCGAACTGCGCACCAAGGCCGAGCGGATCACCCGCGGCGACGACGGACGGTGGAGCGTGCGGCTGCCGGGGGAGACCCTGGAGGCCGACACCGTCGTCCTCGCCGTCCCCCAGCGCGAGGCCCACGCGCTGCTGCCCGAGGGCGCCCTCGACGACCCCGACCGGCTCCTCGACATCGGCACCGCGCCCATCCTCAACGTGCACGTCGTCTACGACCGCAAGGTGCTGCGCCGGCCCTTCTTCACCGCGATCGGCAGCCCCGTCCAGTGGGTCTTCGACCGCACCGAGTCCTCCGGGCTCACCGGCCCCGGCCAGTACCTGGCCATCTCCCAGTCCGCCGCGCAGGACGAGATCGACGAGCCCGTCGCCGTCCTCCGCGAGCGCTATCTGCCGGAGCTGGAGCGGCTGCTGCCCGCCGCCCGCGGCGCCGGCGTCCGGGACGTCTTCGTCACCCGCGAACGCACCGCCACGTTCGCCCCCACCCCTGGCGTCGGCCGGCTCCGCCCCGGCGCCCGCACCCGAGCGCCCGGCCTCCATCTGGCCGGTGCGTGGACCGCCACCGGCTGGCCCGCGACCATGGAGGGTGCCGTCCGCAGCGGCTTCAGCGCCGCCGGCGCCGCACTCTCCGCACTCGGCCGCCATTATGATCACCCGCTTCAGGAGGCGGCATGAGTGTGACCACCGGAACTAGAGGAGAGACCGTGCCGACTGTGCCCCCGGGGAATCCGGCCGTCGACACCGCGGACGTCGCCGCACTGCTGGAGCGGGGCCGCGCCCTGTCCACGCCCGTCATGCGGGCGGCCGTCGACCGCCTCGCGCCGCCCATGGACACCGTGGCCGCCTACCACTTCGGCTGGATCGACGCCCTGGGCAACCCGACCGTGGGCGACAGCGGCAAGGCCGTGCGCCCCGCGCTCGCCCTGATCTCCGCCGAGGCCGCGGGCGCCGCCCCCGAGGTCGGCATCCCCGGCGCGGTCGCCGTGGAGCTCGTGCACAACTTCTCGCTGCTCCACGACGACCTCATGGACGGCGACGAGCAGCGCCGCCACCGCGACACCGTGTGGAAGGTGTACGGCCCCGCCCAGGCCATCCTGGTCGGCGACGCGCTCTCCGCCCTCGCCAACGAGCTGCTGCTCGAACTCGGCACCGTAGAGGCCGGCCGCGCCACCCGCCGGCTGACCACCGCCAACCGCAAGCTCATCGACGGGCAGGCGCAGGACATCTCCTACGAGCACCGCGAGACGGTCACCGTCGAGGAGTGCCTGGAGATGGAGGGCAACAAGACCGGCGCCCTGCTCGCCTGCGCCGCCTCCATCGGCGCCGTCCTCGCGGGCGCCGACGACCGGACCGCCGACAAGCTGGAGGAGTACGGGTACCACCTGGGCCTCGCCTTCCAGGCCGTGGACGACCTCCTCGGCATCTGGGGCGACCCGGAGTCCACCGGCAAGCAGACCTGGTCCGACCTGCGCCAGCGCAAGAAGTCGCTGCCCGTCGTCGCGGCCCTCGCGGCCGGCGGCCCCGCCTCCGAGCGGCTGGGCGAACTGCTCGCGGCCGACGCCAAGAGCACGGACTTCGACTCCTTCTCGGAGGAGGAGTTCGCCGCCCGTGCCGCCCTCATCGAGGAGGCCGGCGGCCGCGAGTGGACCTCCCAGGAGGCCCGCCGCCAGCACGAGATCGCCATCAGCGCCCTGCACGACGTGGACCTGCCGGCCCATGTGCGCGAGCAGCTGACGGCCCTGGCCGATTTCGTCGTCGTACGGAAGAGATGATCACCATCGCTCTGATATGAGTGCGCAGTCGCCGGCCGGTGCCACCCGGCACCGGCCGACGGCAGACCCGAAGAAGCAGAAAGTACGCGCCAGTACACCACCTGCACGAAGGGGAAGCCATGACAGCGACGACCGACGGAAACGCCGGGGCCATGGGACCCCGAGCGGCCGCGGCCAGCACCACCACGACCACCGCCACCACGACCGGCACCACCGCGCCCGCCTTCTCGCCGGGCGCTCTCGACGAGGCGGCCGCCCGCGCGGCGGAACGATCCGTCGCCCACCTCCTCGGCCGCCAGGACCCCGAGGGCTGGTGGAAGGGCGATCTGGAGACCAACGTCACCATGGACGCCGAGGACCTCCTGCTGCGCCGGTTCCTGGGCATCCTCGACCCGGACACCGCCGGAGCCTCCGCCCGCCACATCCGCGGCGAGCAGCGCGAGGACGGCACCTGGGCCACCTTCCACGGCGGGCCCGGCGAGCTCTCCGCCACCATCGAGGCCTATGTCGCCCTGCGGCTCGCCGGGGACGCCCCCGAGGACCCGCACATGGCCCGCGCCTCGGCCTGGGTCCGCGAGCAGGGCGGCATCGCCCGGGCCCGCGTCTTCACCCGCATCTGGCTGGCCCTGTTCGGCTGGTGGCGCTGGGAGGACCTGCCGGAACTGCCGCCCGAGCTGGTCTTCCTGCCGAGCTGGTTCCCGCTCAACATCTACGACTTCGGCTGCTGGGCCCGGCAGACGATCGTGCCGCTCACGGTCGTCTCCGCCAAGCGGCCGGTGCGGCCCGCGCCCTTCCCGCTCGACGAGCTGCACACCGACCCGGCCCGGCCCAACCCCGTCAAGCCCCTCGCCCCGGCGGCGAGTTGGGACGGCTTCTTCCAGCGCGTCGACAGGGGGCTGCACCTCTACCGCAAGGTCGCCCCGCGCCGGCTGCGGAAGACCGCGATGAACGTCGCCGCCCGCTGGATCGTCGAGCGGCAGGAGAACGACGGCTGCTGGGGCGGGATCCAGCCGCCCGCCGTCTACTCGGTGATCGCGCTCCATCTGCTCGGCTACGACCTCGAACACCCCGTGATGCGCGCCGGGTTGGAGTCCCTCGACCGCTTCGCCGTATGGCGCAGGGAGGGGCCCGCCGGGCCCGACGGGCAGTCAGGTGCCCCGGTCCGGATGATCGAGGCCTGTCAGTCCCCGGTCTGGGACACCTGCCTCGCCACCATCGCGCTCGCCGACGCGGGCGTACGGCCCGACCATCCGGCCCTGGTCAAGGCCGTCGACTGGATGCTCGGCGAGGAGATCGTCCGCACCGGCGACTGGGCCGTGCGCCGGCCCGGACTCCCGCCGGGCGGCTGGGCGTTCGAGTTCCACAACGACACCTACCCGGACATCGACGACACCGCCGAGGTGATCCTCGCGCTGCGCCGGGTGAAGCACCCCGAGCCGGACCGGGTGGAGGCGGCCGTACGCCGCGGTGCCCGGTGGACCGCCGGCATGCAGTCGAAGAACGGCGCCTGGGGCGCCTTCGACGCCGACAACACCAGCGCCTTCCCCAACCGGCTGCCCTTCTGCGACTTCGGCGAGGTCATCGACCCGCCCTCGGCCGATGTCACCGCCCATGTCGTGGAGATGCTCGCCTGGGAGGGCCGGGCGGACCACCCGCGCGTCCGCCGCGGCATCGAGTGGCTGCTCGCCGAACAGGAGCCCAGTGGTGCCTGGTTCGGCCGCTGGGGCGTCAACTACATCTACGGCACGGGCTCCGTGGTGCCCGCCCTCACCGCCGCCGGGGTCTCCCGCGGCCACCCCGCGATCCGGCGGGCCGCCGGCTGGCTGCGGTCCGTGCAGAACGAGGACGGCGGCTGGGGCGAGGACCTGCGCTCGTACAAGGAACGGCAGTGGATCGGCCACGGCGCCTCCACCGCCTCGCAGACCGCCTGGGCGCTGATCGCCCTGCTCGCGGCCGGCGAACGCGACTCCGAGGCCGTCCGGCGCGGCGTCGCCTGGCTCGCCGGGACCCAGCGCGAGGACGGCTCCTGGGACGAGCCGTACTTCACCGGCACCGGGTTCCCCTGGGACTTCTCCATCAACTACCACCTCTACCGCCAGGTCTTCCCGCTCACCGCGCTCGGCCGCTACGTGAACGGGGAGCCCGCACTGCCCGGCCGGGAGGCCCGCTGATGGACCGGGACCAGGGCCGGGACCAGGACCCGGCCGCCGGGGCCGCCGTACCGCCGCTGGTCGTCGCCTGCGCGCTCGGCATCGAGAAGCTGGCGCTGCGCAGCGGCGACCGCGGCGGCGCGCCCGCGCCCGTCACAGTCGTGCGCACCGGGATGGGCCCGGCGCACGCCCGGCGGGCCGTCGCGCGCACCCTCGGCCGGGAAGCCTGGCGGGACGCCGCCGTCATCGCCTCCGGCTTCTGCGCGGGCCTCGCCCCCGGCATGCACCCCGGCGACATCGTCGTCGCCGAGGAGACCCGCGGCCCCGACGGCACCACCCCCTGCGCCGGCACCGATCTGCTCGTGAAGGCGCTTGCCAGGGCGCTGCCCGGCCGCACCGTCCACACCGGCCCGCTGACCGGCTCCGACCACGTCGTACGCGGTCCCGAGCGGGCCGCGCTGCGGGCCGGCGGCGCGATCGCCGTCGACATGGAGTCCGCCGCCACCCTGAGCACCGCCCTGGCCGCCGGAGACCGCCCGGTTGCGGCCGTCCGGGTGGTCGTGGACGCCCCAGAACATGAACTGGTCCGGATCGGCACGGTACGCGGGGGAATATCGGCCTTCCGTGTCCTGCGTGCGGTCCTACCCGCATTCTTCGAATGGCACCGTTCTTTGCTGCTCCCCAGGAGGTGAACGAGTTATGGCCATGCCGCTCCGTCAGTCCATCCGGGTCGGGACCTATCTCTTCGAACAGAAGCTCCGCAAGCGGGACAAGTTCCCGCTGATCGTCGAGCTCGAACCGCTCTTCGCCTGCAACCTCAAGTGCGAGGGCTGCGGCAAGATCCAGCACCCGGCCGGCGTCCTCAAGCAGCGCATGCCGGTGGCCCAGGCGGTCGGCGCCGTCCTGGAGTCCGGGGCGCCGATGGTCTCGATCGCCGGCGGCGAGCCGCTGATGCACCCTCAGATCGACGAGATCGCACGCCAGCTGGTGGCCAAGCGCAAGTACGTCTTCCTCTGCACCAACGCCATGCTGCTGCGCAAGAACCTGCACAAGTTCACGCCCTCCCCGTATTTCGCGTTCGCCGTGCACATCGACGGGCTGCGTGAGCGACACGACGAATCGGTGGCCAAGGAGGGGGTGTTCGACGAGGCGGTCGCGGCGATCAAGGAGGCCAAGCGGCGCGGTTTCCGGGTCACCACCAATTCCACCTTCTTCAACACCGACACCCCGCAGACCGTCATCGAGGTGCTCAATTTCCTCAACGACGACCTGCAGGTCGACGAAATGATGATCTCGCCCGCCTATGCCTACGAGAAGGCTCCCGACCAGGAACACTTCCTGGGGGTCGAGCAGACCAGGGAGCTCTTCAAGAAGGCCTTCGCGGGTGGAAACCGGCGCCGCTGGCGTCTGAACCATTCGCCGCTCTTCCTGGACTTCCTCGAAGGCAAGGCCGATTTCCCCTGCACCGCGTGGGCGATCCCCAACTACTCGCTCTTCGGGTGGCAGCGCCCCTGCTATCTGATGAGCGACGGCTACGTCCCGACGTACCGCGAACTCATCGAGGAGACGGACTGGGACAAGTACGGCCGCGGCCGGGACCCGCGCTGCGCCAACTGCATGGCGCACTGCGGCTACGAGCCCACCGCCGTCCTCGCCACCATGGGCTCGCTCAAGGAGTCGCTCCGCGCGGTGCGCGAGACCGTCAACGGAAACGGGTGACGCACGATGACGGGTGACCCGGCCACGACGGGGGAGTCCGGACCCCGCACGACGGGGGAGTCCGGCCCCCGCGGCACGTTCGACCTGCGGGCACTGCTCGCCGAGCGCGGTGGCGAGCGCTACGAGCTGCACGCCCGCCACCTCAACCACCAGCTCCCGCGCATGCTGCACACCATCGGCTTCGACAAGGTCTACGAGCGGGCCGAGGGCGCCCACTTCTGGGACGCCGACGGCAACGACCACCTCGACATGCTCGCCGGCTTCGGCGTCATGGGCCTGGGCCGGCACCACCCCGTCGTCCGGCAGGCGCTGCACGACGTGCTCGACGCGCAGCTCGCCGACCTCACCCGCTTCGACTGCCCGCCGCTGCCCGGACTCCTCGCCGAGCGGCTGCTCGCGCACAGCCCGCACCTCGACCGGGTCTTCTTCGGCAACAGCGGCACCGAGGCCGTCGAGACCGCCCTCAAGTTCGCCCGGTACGCCACCGGCCGGCCGAGGATCGTCTACTGCGCGCACGCCTTCCACGGCCTCACCACCGGCTCCCTCTCCGTCAACGGCGAGGACGGCTTCCGGGACGGCTTCGCGCCGCTCCTCCCGGACACCCCGATCGCGCTCGGCGACCTCGACGCCCTGGAGCGGGAGCTGCGCAAGGGCGACGTGGCCGCTTTCATCGTCGAGCCGATCCAGGGCAAGGGCGTGCACGAGGCCCCGCCCGGCTTCCTGCGCGCCGCCCAGGACCTCCTGCACCGGCACGGCGCGCTGCTGATCGCCGACGAGGTGCAGACCGGCCTCGGCCGGACCGGCGACTTCTACGCGTACCAGCACGAGGAGGGCGTCGAGCCGGACCTGGTCTGCGTCGCCAAGGCCCTCTCCGGCGGCTATGTGCCGGTGAGCGCCACCCTCGGCAAGGACTGGATCTTCAAGAAGGTCTACTCCTCGATGGACCGGGTCCTGGTCCACTCCGCCAGCTTCGGCGGGAACGCCCAGGCCATGGCCGCCGGGCTCGCGGTGCTCTCGGTGATGGAGTCCGAGGACACCGTGGCGCGGGTGCGCCGGGTGGGCGAGCTGCTCGCCTCGCGCCTGCGCGAGCTCGTCCCGCGCTACGAGCTCCTCAAGGAGATCCGGGGCCGCGGGCTGATGATCGGGATCGAGTTCGGCCGCCCGTCCTCGCTGGGCCTGCGCAGCCGCTGGACGATGCTCCAGGCGGCCCGCAAGGGACTCTTCGCCCAGATGGTCGTGGTGCCGCTGCTCCAGCGCCACCACATCCTGACCCAGGTGTCGGGGGACCACCTGGAGGTGATCAAGCTGATCCCGCCGCTGATCATCGACGAGGCGGACATCGACCGCTTCGTGACCGCCTTCACGGCGGTGATGGACGACGCCCACGGGGGCGGCGGACTGATGTGGGACTTCGGGAAGACACTGGTCAAGCAGGCGGTCGCGCAGCGGTAGCGGGCTTACGGGCCGGCCCGCCGGAGGCCCGGCTCCATCGGGGTTTTGCCTCTGGGGCAAGAAAGTTGCCTCAGAGGCACAAGCCTGGCGCAATGGACGCATGGACCACGTCACCGACGTCGTACCGGACGTCGCCCCCCAGCTGCGGGCCCTGCGCCGGCGGCGCGGGCTCACCCTGGAGGCGGCCGCCCAGCGGGCCGGGCTCTCGCCGGCGCATCTGTCGCGCCTGGAGACGGGGAACCGGCAGCCCTCGCTGCCGATGCTGCTCGCCCTCGCCCGAATCTACGGTACGACGGTCTCCGAGCTGCTCGGCGAGGCGCCGCCGGAGCGCGACCCGGTCGTCCGGGCCGGGCGCTCCGAGCCGGTCGAGGCCGACGGCTGGATCTACCGGCAGGCCGGCGGCGCGGGCCGGGCCATGCAGGCGCTGCGGGTCCACATCCCGTACGCGACCCGGGCCGACATCGTGCGCGTCCATCCCGGCGAGGAGTGGCTGCACGTCCTGGAGGGGCAGGTCCGGCTCGCCCTCGGCGACACCGTGCACCTCCTCGACCCCGGGGACAGCGCGCACTACGACTCGCTCACCCCGCACCGGATCGGCGCGGCCGGACAGGCCGGCGCCGAGGTGCTCTTCGTCCACACGCTCATGCAGAGCCCCGCCGCCGACCTGTGCCTCGGCGACGGCACCCCGCACGGCCGCTGACCCTCAGCGCTGACCACCAGAAAGGGCTGACATGTCCGAGAAGTCCCTAGATGTCACCGGCGAGGAACGCGGCGACGGCAAGTTCCCCAAGGGCCTGGTGCTCCGGCTCTTCGCGTACCTGATCGCCGGCCACCTCTTCGCCGGGTTCCTCTACCTGCTCTTCACGCTGGGCGGCGCGAAGTAGCTACGCCGTCGTGAGCAGCCGCGCGCGCAGCCGCTCCCGGGTCTCCGGGGCGAGCGTCAGGCCCTCCGCCAGATAGGCCTCGACCGAGCCCCAGGTCTCCTCGATGGTCCCGAAGGCGGCCCGCAGATACTCCACCCGCGCGTCGAACAGCGGCGCGAGCAGCTCCATCACCTCGGGCGACATGCCGTCCGGGGCGGTGGAGCTGCGCTGCACCTTGTAGCGGCGGTGCGGGGCGTTGGACTTCACGTAGTCCGCCTCGATCGCCTCGCGCTCCACGCCGACCGCGAGCAGCGATATGGCGATGGCGAGACCGGCCCGGTCCTTGCCGGCCGCGCAGTGCATCAGGGCGGGGACGCTGTCCTCGGCCATCTCGTGCAGGATCCGGCTGTGCTCGGCGGTCCGCGCGACAATCATCTTCCGGTACGAATCGGACATCCGGGCCGCCGCCTTGCCGTCGCCCAGGATCCCCCGCAGCTGCGCCAGGTCCCCGTCGCGGACGAGCTTCCAGAACTCCTTGCCGTCGGCCGGGTCGTTGAGCGGAATGTTCACGTTCCGTACGCCCGGGAGTTCCACGTCCGCGCCCTCGATGCGCCGGTCCGCCTCGTTGCGGAAGTCGAAGACCGTGTGCAGCTCCAGGGTGGTGAGGAAGGCCGCGTCCTCGGGCGTGGCGTGCGCCAGGTGACCGCTGCGGAAAAGCCGCCCGGGGCGCACGGACCGGCCGTCCACGGTCGGCAGTCCGCCCAGGTCGCGGAAGTTGCGTACGCCGGTGAGTTCGGGCTCGGTCGTCGCTCGCGTCACGGTTGCTCCTGCTCTTGAGATCGGTTCCTGGCGCAATCATCATCGCGGGCGGGCCCCAGGGACACCCCATCGGGATGGAATGGGCGATCTGTCCGTATTGAGTGATTGGGTATAAGGCGCCCTGGTTGCAGGGGAGATGGGCTCGCGGGCGTGAGCAGCGTCATAAACATGACGGACCGTGCCTGATCGTCTTTTCCAAATTCCCCTCGGCAAAGGGGGATCGAGAGACCGTCATCCACGGAGGGTGACCGGAATTCCGGGCGGATATCAAGGAATTCGAGATCGAGTGGAACCGGTGGCTTGTTCCCGTCGTCCCCGCTCGTCTAGCGTCGCGCTCACTCCGGACGGACCGCCGAATCCTGCCGCCGACCGGAATCCGCACTCACCCGTGAACGGCAGGAGCGGGGGACCCAGGTAAGACGCCGGCCCCTTCGAAGAAGGACGGCTCGGGGTGAAGTCGTGCGACCGCGCGACCGGACATCTCCCGTCCGAACCCGACAGCTCACCTCGCAGGCGACGGAGAGGAAACCGTCATGCCCGCGAAGGGTAAGCACCGCCGTACCAAGGCCAACCCGATCACCCGCGGGTTCGTGGCCGCCGGCGCCGGAGGCGCCGTCGTCGCCCTCCCGCTGATCGGCGCCACCGGCGCGCACGCCGCCGAGCAGGCCGCCCCGGCCGCCCGCCAGGCCGTCGCCGCCGTCGCGCCCGCCGCCGTCACCCCCGCCAAGGCCCCGGCCGCCGCGGGCACCAGCTACACCGTCGTGCGCGGCGACTACCTGTCGAAGATCGCCACCGAGCACCACCTGGCCGGCGGCTGGCAGAAGCTGTACCGCGACAACCGCCAGGTCGTCGGCGGGAACCCCTCGCTGATCCTCCCCGGCATGAAGCTCACCCTCGGCGCCAAGAACCCCGCCAAGGCCGCTCCCGCCAAGGCCGCCCCGGCCGCCCCGGCTCCCAAGGCCGCCGCGCCGAAGAGCTCCGCCAAGAACGGTGACACCGCGCCCTCCCGCGCCTCCCGCGGCAGCGAGCGCGCCTCGGCCCCGGCCGCCGCGAGCTCCTCTTCCTCCTCTTCGGCCTCGTCCTCCTCGGCCGGCGCCACCACCTCCTCCGGCTGGGTCGCCCCCGTCAGCGGCGGCATCTCCACCCCGTACCGCGCCTCCGGCTCCATGTGGTCCTCCGGCTACCACACCGGTGTCGACTTCATCGCCTCCACCGGCACCACCGTCCACGCGGTCGGCCCCGGCGTCGTGTACTCCGCCGGCTGGGGCGGCGCCTACGGCAACCAGGTCGTCATCAAGCACGCCGACGGCACCTACTCCCAGTACGCCCACCTCTCCTCGCTGTCCGTCTCCGCCGGCCAGACCGTGAGCGGCGGCCAGCAGATCGGCCTCTCCGGCGCCACCGGCAACGTCACCGGCCCGCACCTGCACTTCGAGATGCGCACCGGGCCGGACTACGGTTCCGACATCGACCCGCTGGCCGTCCTGCGCCAGCACGGCGTGAGCATCTGACGGGCGTCCGACGTCACGTCGGCAGCCTCCCGACACCCCGTGGCCCGGCATGCACATGCCGGGCCACCGGCGTATTCCGGCTTGGCGGAATCTTTAGCGGTGGCATATGTCACCCTGCGTCAACCCCTCCTTACGGTCGCGTAGGTCACACAGGGCGGGGAAAGATGTGGTCCCGTGGCAGACGATTCGAGATCTACAGACAAGAACGCATTCGGGTCGTACGCGGCGATCGGCGACAGCTTCACCGAGGGCGTCGGAGACCCCGGCCCCGACGGGACGTATGTCGGCTGGGCGGACCGCTTCGCGGTCCTGCTCGCCGACGAGCTGCCGGAGCAGGACGGCTTCCGGTACGCCAACCTCGCCGTACGGGGGCGCCTTCTCGACCAGATCGTCGCGGAGCAGGTCCCGCGGGCGAAGGAACTCGCCCCCGACCTCGTGACCTTCTGCGCCGGCGGCAACGACATCATCCGCCCCGGCACCGACCCCGACGACGTGGCCGAGCGCTTCGAGCGCGCCGTGGCCGACCTCACCTCGGCCGTCGGCACCGTCATGGTGACGACCGGCTTCGACACCCGTGACGTGACCCTGCTCAAGCACCTGCGCGGCAAGATCGCCACGTACAACGGGCACGTACGGGCCATCGCCGACCGGTACGACTGCCCGGTGCTCGACCTGTGGTCGCTGAAGTCCGTCCAGGACCGGCGGGCCTGGGACGACGACCGGCTCCACCTCTCGCCCGAGGGCCACACCCGGGTCGCGCTGCGCGCCGCCCAGGTCCTCGGCATGGCGGTGCCGGCCGACCCGGAGCAGGCATGGCCCCCGGAGCCGCCGCGCGGCACCCTGGAGGTCCGCAAGGACGACATCCACTGGGCCAAGGAGTACCTGGTCCCGTGGATCGGGCGCCGACTGCGCGGCGAGAGCTCCGGCGACCACGTCGAGGCGAAGCGCCCCGACCTGATGCCGCTCTAGGGCGTGTGCGCCGCGATGTGCGCCGGGACGCGTTCCAGGACGCCCCCGGCGAACACGTCGTACAACGGCAGCGTCTCCAGGTGGACGTAGCCGATGTGGCAGTCGCACACGGCCAGCGGGCACGGCCGGGGCCGCAGCGCCGCCCGGTACGAGCCGTCGTAGAGGTTGCCGAGCTCGGCCTTCACGAAGTGGCAGCGCCGTACCGTCCCGTCGCCGTCCACCGAGACCACCGACTCGCCGGTGCGGCACGGCAGCCCCGCCGAGGGGTGCGGATGCCGGCTGTACGGGAAGAGCGGGTCGAGCGCCGTCCAGTCCGCGGCCTCCGCGTCCGTGTACGTGTGGCCCTCGGCCGCGTTCACCCACAGGTACACCTGCTCCGGCAGTTCCGCGCGCAGCCGCCGGGCGTGCTCCCGGTGCTCGGGCAGCCCGACGATCCCCACGCTGAAGCGCACCCCGCGCGCCGCGAGCTCCCGGCACTTGCCGAGGAAGCGCTCGTACGGCGTCTGGCCCGGGTGGTAGGTGCACCACAGGGCCACCGTGTCCAGGTCGGCCTCGGCCAGCCACTCGGTGCGGCAGCTCAGATTGGTCTGGATCGCCACCCGCTCCACGTGCGGGAGGCGCGACAGCTCGACCAGCGTCCGCCGGTACCAGGACCGCACCAGACCCTCGCCCCACGGCGTGAACAGGATCCGCAGCCGGTCGCCGGTCTGCCCGGCGGCCCACCCGGCGAAGCGCCCGAGCGCGGCCCGGTCGGCCCGCAGCCGCTCCGGGCTGTCCCGCCGCTTGGCGAAGGGGCAGTAGGGACAGTCGTAGTCGCAGGAGGCGAGCGGCCCCCGGTAGAGCAGGGTCAGATCCATGGCCGCTGCCCCCCTACTTGGCCTCGTACGCGGCCATGGCCGCCCGTACCGCCGGCGAGAACAGCTCGGGGCCGAGGGCGTCCGAGTGCGCCAGGCCCTCCGGGGACAGCCGCAGCAGCCCGGCCGGGGCGCCGGCGTCCAGCCAGCCGCGCTCCTCGTACCGGGCCAGCTCGTCCCCGAAATGGGCGAACGGCGAGTCGCCGAACCGGGCCGCGTACTCCGCGAGCGGCATCCCGGCGGCCTGGAGCAGCGACTGCAGCAGATGCCGGCGGCGCGCCTCGCCGTCGTCGACCGGGCGGCCCACCTCGGCCCGCGAGAAGTCGGCGGTCTCGGTGTAGGCGTCGATGATCGAGCGGATCTCGCGCATCTCCACCGCGTAGTCGAAGGAGTAGTGCAGCCGCGAGGTGTACGAGCGGGCGCCGCAGCCCAGGCCGATCATGCCGTCCGTCTGGCAGGCGTGGTCGTCGGGGCCGAGCGCGGGCGCGTCCGCGCGCCGGAACATGCGCATCGACACCTGCTCGTAGCCGTGCGCGAGGAGGTGGTCGCGGCCGTACCGGTAGAGCCGCAGCCGCCGCTCGTCCCACGCGCGGTCGCTCTCGGCCGGGCCCTTGCGGCCGAGGCCGGTGAGCGGCCGGACGTACAGCGGATAGAGATACAGCTCCTCGGGCCGCCAGGCGAGGGCGGCGTCCAGGGAACGGCGCCAGGACCGCTCGGTCTGCCCGTCGATGCCGTAGATCAGGTCGATGTTGAGGACCGGGACACCGGTGTCGCGGATCCGGCCGAGGGCCGCCTCGACGTCCGCCCGGCGCTGCGGCCGCACCGCCGCCCTGGCCTCCGACTCGACGAAGCTCTGCACGCCGATGCTCAGGCGCGTCGCGCCGCGCTCGGCGAGCACGGCGAGCCGGTCGGCGGTCGCGGTGGCCGGCGAGGTCTCCACGGACAGCGGCACCGCCCGCAGGTCCACGCCGGTGCGCCGCTCGGCGATGTCGCACAGCCGGTCCAGCTCGGCGGCGCTGAGGAAGGTGGGCGTGCCGCCGCCGAACGCGGCCGTGGCGAACCGCACCGGCGCCGTGTCGCCGAGCGCTTCGCGCACGGCCGTGGCCTGCCGGTCGAGCGCGTCGAGGTAGCGGGTGGTCAGCTCGTCCGGGGCGCCGATCCGGGTGAAGAGATTGCAGAAGCCGCAGCGGACCTCGCAGAAGGGTATGTGCGCGTACAGGGACAGCGCGTCCTTCGGCTCGTCCGCCCACAGTCCGGCGAGCGCGGGCCGGTCGGGCAGCGGGCGGTAGGCCGTCTTGTGCGGATAGGCGTAGACGTAACCGGTGTACGGGCGGACCGTCTCGGTCGTGGTGCTCACGCGGCCGACTCCTTCTCGTCCCGACCCGGGGCGGGCAGCACGAACTGCGCGTACGGCACCGTCCACACGCTCTCGTGACCGAGCCGGTGCCCGGTGAAGCCGTCGTCGCCGTAGGCCGTGCCGTGGTCGGAGCAGACGATGGTGAAGCAGGCGCGCCGGCTGCTCATCGCCGCGAACAGGCGCCCGATGTGCCGGTCCACGTACTCCAGGGCGGCGGCGTGGGTCTCCCGGGAGTCGCCGGCCTCACGGGTCGCGCCCTCCCGATGGAACCAGTTGGGCTGGTGCAGCGCCGAGACGTTGACGAAGAGGAAGAGCCGGCGGTCCCGGGGGAGCCCGGCCACGACCTCCTCGGCCCTGGCCACCTGGGACGCGAAGGAGGTCGGCGAGGCCACCCCGAAGGACGGCTCCCAGTGGCTCTCCTGGAACAGGCCGGGCAGCACCGTGCCGAGCGGCGGCTGCTTGTTGAAGAAGCCGACCCCGCCGATGCACACCGTGCGATAGCCCTCGTGCGCGAGCGCCGACACCAGGTCGGGCGTGTCGTGGAAGACATACGTGCCGTCGGCGGTGGTCTCACTGCCCGCGAACCGGGCCGCGAACAGCCGCGGGTGCGGCCCGGGTGTCGCCGGGGTCGGCAGGAAGCCCGCGAACAGCGCCTGGTGGGAGGCGTAGGTGAAGCTGCCCGGCGCGTGCCGCCGCTCCCAGGCCCCGCCCGGCAGATGCCGGGCCAGGTTCGGTATGCGGCCCTCCGCGGCGAGCTCGGCGGCCACGTCGAAGCGCAGGGTGTCGAGGGTGACGAGGAGCAGGTCGTGGCTGCCGACGATCTCGTTCATGTCGAGCGTGGGGCCGGGGTCTGCGGTCGGGGTGTTCACGGCGTGCTGGTTCCTGTGGTGCTCGGAGTGGTGACAGTCGTTCGGGTACGAGTGCGGGTACGGGTACGGGTACGGAGCAGGGCGGCGACCTGGGCGGCGTAGGTGTCCAGGCCCTCGGCGGCGCCGCCCGGCAGTCCGGTGAGGCCGGGCAGCAGGTCGCCGAACGCGTTGACCTCGCCGACCGAGAAGCGCCGCCAGCCGGCGGCGGGCAGCAGGTCGACGCCCACGCACCGGGTGCCGGGGAAGGCGGCCGCGGCCCGCTCGCAGACGTCGAGCGCGTCGGCGAACCGGCCGCCGGCCGCGACGGTCGCCGCCCGGATGGCGGCCAGGTCGCCGCGGGCGCCGCCCAGATGCAGGTTGGTCAGGGGGGAGCGGCTGGTGCGGACCACCGCGTGGGTGGCCCGGCCGTCGACCACCACGACCCGCAGGTCGGCGGCCCGGCCGTCGAGCGCGGCCTTCGGTATCCAGCGTTCGATGTGCAGCCCGTCCGGGGCCAGGGCGTCCACCAGGGCGGCGACCTCGGCCTCCGTACCGTAGCGGCGCACCCGCAGCGAGTTGAACAGACGCCCGTCCGCGGCCCGTTCCACCGAGGTGGTGGCCTGGGCCCGGCCGCCGCCCGCCGTCTCCACGGCGAGGACGCCCGAGGCGGACGACCCGTGGGCGGGCTTCACGAACACCCGGGCCAGTCCCGCGTCGGCCATCAGCGCCCGCACGTCCGCCCAGCCCCGTACGGGCGGCGCGCCGGAGCCCGAGGTGGGGGAGTCCGGCACGGGGACGCCGGCCGCCCGCAGCCGCCCGTGGGTCAGCCGCTTGTCGAACAGGACGGGCGTCTCGGCCGGGTCGTCCACCAGGACCGCCCCGGCCGCCGCCACCCGCGCGGCGAGCTCCGGCAGGGCGTCGGTGAACCGCTCGTACCAGCGCCGCGAACCCTCCACCCGGGTCGGGTCCTCCTCGCCGCGCAGCAGCAGGTCCACCTCCGGGTCCTCCCCGGGGGTGTCCACCCGGACGGTCTCGCCGGCGTGGAAGACCGCCGTGCCGCGCAGCACGTCGAGCCACGGCACCACCCGCGCCGCGGGCAGCCCGGCGGCCGCCACCGCGTCCAGGAAGAACCGGACCCGGCGGCTCCCGGCGTTGCCGACGACGGCGAGGCGGAGGTCCGATTCGAGGTCCGAGCGGAGGCCCGAAGGGAGGCCCGAGCGGAGGTCCGCGGCGGAGGTCACTCGCCGACCGCGGTGTAGCGGTAGAGCCGGCCGTCGTACTCGTCCGGGACCTGCCGGTCGCTCACGTCCACGTCGACGCCGTGCGGCGCGAGGGCGTCCGCGACCCGCTCGGCGGTCTCCTCGGACAGGTAGTGGTGCGACAGGTCGAGCCGCCTCAGATGGGTGAGCGGCTGCCCCGCGAGCAGCGCCTCGGCGCCCTTGTCGGTCAGCTCGCCCATCGACAGGTCCAGTTCCTCGACGCGCGCGACGACGGGGGCGTTCGCGACGGCGGCCGCCACGTCGTCCTGGGTCTCGCTGTTGCGCAGTCCCAGATACCGCAGCGCGGGCAGCCGGGTGCCGGCCAGGATCGGCTCCAGGTCCGCGGGCGTGCAGTCGTTGCCGTAGTCCTGGCGGCCGAGCCACAGCTCCAGGTGCTCCAGGGCAGGGAAGTCGCAGGCACCGATGTCCCGGACCACGGCGGCCGGCAGACCGCCGCTCTGCACGACGAGCCGGCGCAGGCCCTCGTGTCGCAGCGGCGGGAACGCGAGTCCGCTGGCACCGCGCACGGCGAGGGTGCGCAGCCCGGGGTAGGCGGCGAGCAGCGGGGTGACGTCGGACTGGATGATCCAGGAGATCTCGCAGTCCTCGGACAGCATGTCGCCGAGGAACACCGCCTCCAGGGCGGGCAGTCGGTCCTTGGCCGCGACCAGCGCCTCGACGATGGCGGCCGAGGAGTTCTCGTACGCCTCGTCCCAGCCGCCGACGACGACGGCCCGGACCTTCGTGGTGTCCACGGTGTCGAGGAAGCGCGGGAAGAGCTGCTCCCACTCCTCGTCCTCCGGCTCGCTGTACGTCGGCGCGGAGAGCCGCCAGGCCACCGAGGCGGGATCGGGCAGCGAGGCCGCCTGGGCCTCCCCGCCGGGAGCGGGGAACTCGAACACGGGCAGGTCGTGGAACACCCGCAGGTAATTCCCGATGGTCATGAACGCTCCAGACACCAGAGGGGCCGCCGGACGGCGTGGACGGCGATGTCAGAAGTTCTACCAAGCGGCACTGACAACGCCCGTACCGGGCCGGGGGCGTGGGCGGCGACGGGCTGCCGCGGCGGCCCGTCGCCCTCCCCGAGCCGCTCAGGCCCTGGTACGGAGAGGTGAAGGACGCCGTCGTACGGTCGTGGCGCGGGGGCGGGGCGGGCGACTGCTGGTGGGATGTGCGCGGCCGGAACGCCGACATCCGGCCAGGCCGTGAACTCGGAACCACCCGCGAAGGGAACCTCCATGACACCCCGTCACCCACACGACCTGCCCGCGAGACCGACAGCGGCAGCGCGAGCGACACTCCTCGCCGGAACGATTCGCGCCCTCGCCGTCGGCGCCGCCCTCGGCGGCGTGCTGTTCGGTGCCGCGGCCCCCGCGACCGCCGCCGCGCCGGGTGCGGTCGCCCCGCCGGCCGCCGTACGGGCCGCGGAGCCGGGCACCGTGACGGTCACCGGCAGCGGGCGGGCCGCCGCCGCGCCCGACCTGGCGGTGATCTCGGTCGCCGTCGAGGCCGGCCGCAAGACCGCGAAGGAGGCCATGGGCGCCCAGAACACGGCGTCGAAGGCCCTGGTCGCCGCGCTGCACGCCCAGGGCGTCGCCGACCGTGACATCCGCACCGAGAACCTGTCCCTCACCCCCGTCTACACCCAGACCGCCGGGGGAGAGAGCAAGGTCACCGGCTACCAGGCCGGGCAGATCTTCTCCGTCAAGGTCCGCGACATCGACCGCACCGGTCAGGTCATCGGCGCCGCCAACGACGCCACCGGCGACGCGGGCCGGGTGAACGGCGTCGTCTTCGACGTCTCCGACCCCACCGCGCTGCGCGCCACCGCCCGTGAGGCCGCCCACCGCGACGCCCACGACAAGGCCGCCCAGCACGCCGAGCTCAGCGGCCGGCGGCTCGGGCGCCTCGTCTCGCTCACCGAGGGCGAGAGCGTCCGCCCGGCGCAGGGCGCGGCCCCGGCCGCCTCCGCCGACGGCGGCGCGAGCGTGCCGCTCGCACCGGGCGAGATCGAGGAGCACGTGACGGTCACGGCGGTGTACGAGCTCCTCTGAGGCTGTGCGGCGCCGTGCTGTGCCGTGCGGCGCCGTTCCGCTCCGGTCCTGCCGGCCCGGCCACGGTCCCGCTCCGGTCCTGCCGGTCCCGCCGGCCCGGCCACGGTCCCGATCCGGCCCGGCCCGGCCCGTGTCCCGCACGGGCCGCGGGCATCGTGGCGGGCGGGATAAGCGGGACCGCCGCGCCCGGCACATGACAAACACCTGATCGCCACGGCGCCGGAACCGGCGGTCCGCCCATAATGAAGGGACCCCCAACCTCAGGAGGCCCTGTGACCCGCACTGGCTCCGACCCCTCGCTCCGGGCCCGGCTGCGCGCGCTGCGCCCCGCGGCCTTCGGCGCCGACCCGAGCGGAGAGCGGCTGGAGCGCATCCGCCGCTCCCCCAACTTCGCCGACGGGGTCTTCCAGAACCCGGAGCAGGCCAGGACCCGGCCGTCAGGCTCGACCCTGGAGTTCGCCAAGATCTACTTCGAGGCGGAGGCACGGGCGCACCGGGCCCCGCACGCCCGCATCCCCGTGCACCCGACCACGATCGCCGACCTGGCCAAGCCGCCGGCCACCGGCCTGCGCCTCACCTGGATGGGCCACTCCAGCGTCCTCGCCGAGATCGACGGGCGCCGGGTGCTCTTCGACCCGGTCTGGGGCGAGCGCTGCTCGCCCTTCGCCTTCGTCGGGCCCAAGCGCCTGCACCCGGTCCCCGCGCCGCTCGCCGCGCTCGGCCCGGTCGACGTCGTGGTGATCTCCCACGACCACTACGACCACCTCGACCTCCCGACGATCAAGGCCCTGGCCGGTACCGACACCCTCTTCACGGTCCCGCTCGGCGTCGGCGCCCACCTGGAGCACTGGGGCGTGTCCCCGGCGCAGCTGCGCGAGCTGGACTGGAACGAGTCCACCGAGGTCGGCGACCTGCGCCTGACCGCCACCCCGGCCCGCCACTTCTGCGGCCGCGGCCTGCGCAACCAGCAGCACACCCTGTGGGCCTCCTGGGCCGTCGAGGGCCCGGAGCACCGGATCTACCACAGCGGCGACACCGGCTACTTCTCCGGCTTCCAGGACATCGGCGCCGCCCACGGCCCCTTCGACGCCACCATGATCCAGATCGGCGCCTACTCCGAGTACTGGCCCGACATCCACATGACCCCCGCCGAGGGCCTGCGCGCCCACCTCGACCTCCAGGGCGGCCGCCCGCACGGTGTGCTGCTGCCGATCCACTGGGGCACCTTCAATCTGGCGCCGCACCCGTGGGCGGAGCCGGGGGAGTGGACCAGGGACGAGGCGGAGGAGGCCGGCCAGACGGCGGCGTTCCCTCGTCCCGGCGACCCGTTCGAGCCCGCGGGCAAGCTGCCCGAGGACCCGTGGTGGCGCGGGGTGTCCCGTCCCCTCGCCCGCCCGTGGCGCCGCCCCCGGCCGGTGGAAGCTCCGGCGGAGGCGCCCAGGCGCGATCTCGACCTCGCGGGAGACCGCTGACGGCGGGGGAAGGGGAGGATGACTTCAAAGAGGCCGTGCGCCGGACCGCACCCCGCTTGCGCCCCGGGCGGCCGGACGGGTCAGCGATCGAGCTCTGTGAACGGGGGAGTGGATGGAAGCCCGACCGCAGTCCGCACGCGAGCTGAAGTTCCGGCGACTCGCCGCCGAGCTGCGACGGAGGGTTCTCGACGGGACCTGGCCCCAGGGCAGCAAGCTGCCCACCGAGCAGGCGCTGGCCGCCGAGACAGGGCTTTCGGTGACCACGGTCCGGCGGGCCTACGAAGTGCTGGTCGAGCAGCGGCTGATCGAGCGGCGCCAGGGCGCCGGGACCTTCGCCGCGGTACGGCCGGGCGAAGGCCGTTCCCCCGGCCGGGTGGTGGGGGTCCTGGTGCCGACGACATCGTTGTACTACCCACGGGTGCTCCAGGGCGTCGAGATGACGCTGGCGGCGGCCGGTGCGCGTATGGTGCTCGCCTGCTCGCAGTACGACCGGGCCGTCGAACGCGAAGCGGTCGAACGTCTCGTGGGGTCCGGCGTCGACGGGCTCCTTCTGGTGCCCCTCCTGCACGAGTTGGCCGATCCGCTCGAGCGCGCCGCCGAGTTGATGCGGCTGCCCGTGCCCGTGATGCTGATGGAGCGCCGGCTTGCCGCGGCCGGGTCACGTGATACCACCGAGCATGTGTGCACGGATCACGAGAGCGGTGCCTATGACGCCGTGCGGCACCTGTACGACCTCGGGCACCGCAGGATCGCTCTGCTGCTGCGCGGCGACGGTCCGCACGCCGCGGCGATCACGAGCGGCTTCGACGAGGCGGTGGCGGAGCTGGGTCTGCCGGAGACCGTTCCCGTCAGCGAGTCCAGGGACGACTGGGATGCCGAGCAGGCCGACATGGCCGTCGACATGATCAGGGCCGACGGGGCGACCGCCGCACTGTGCTTCGGCGACCGGGAGGCCGCACTGCTGCTCGGGGCCGCACGCCGGGCCCGCGTGCGGGTGCCCGAGGACCTCGCCCTGATCAGTTACGACAACGAGTTCGCGGACGTGGCCGAGATACCGCTCACCGCTGTCTCCCCGCCGAAGCACCGCCTGGGACGGCTCGCCGCGGAGCTCCTGCTGCAGCGGCTCGCCGACGACGGAACCGGTCCCGTGCACCAGGTGCGGTTGCGGCCGAGGCTGGTGGTGCGGGCATCCTGCGGCGGCGCGTCTCCCTGGTCGTCGCGCAGTTCTCGTTGATTCCTCTCTTTCCCCCTCAGCAGCATGGGCCGCCGTCCCCAGGGAATCACGGAGGAACTCCCCATGCCCCGAAGAGCACGACCACGCATACCCCGAAGGCTTGCCGCGGCGGTGGCCTGTCTGGCCGTGACCGCTCCCCTGCACGCGGCGACCACGGGTACCGCGTACGCGGACACCGGCTCGCTCACCCTCT
Organism: Streptomyces sp. NPDC048623; assembly: GCF_040650755.1. Taxonomy (NCBI): domain Bacteria; kingdom Bacillati; phylum Actinomycetota; class Actinomycetes; order Kitasatosporales; family Streptomycetaceae; genus Streptomyces; species Streptomyces sp. NPDC048623. Next base: position 50,875 of record NZ_JBEZHV010000006.1, on the reverse strand, counting down.
CCACGCCGGAGATGACCGTCCAGGTCGACCCGGCCTTCCCGGCCGTCCAGCGCTACACATGGACGGCCGACGGCTCGGTCCTGTACGGCCGCGCCGGCGGTGCCGACCAGATCGTCGTCAACGGGAAGGCGTACACCCCCACCGTGCACAGCACGGCCGGGGCCGACGGCGTCGACTACGTGCTCCAGGTCGGTGAGCTGAGTCTCACGCTCCGGGCGCGGCTGTCGGTCAGCGGCCACGTCCTGACGTTCAACGTCACGGGCATCGAGGAAGGCGGCGCCGAGAAGCTCCGCACCCTCGCCATCCCCGACCAGGGGCTGATCTCCGCGCACGCCGACCAGCCCGGTGCCGAACTCGCCGACGCGCGACTGGCGTTCAGCGGCGCCTACGAATCCGAGACCGACATCGACCGGCACACCGCGCTCGTCGACGCCCCGCTCGACGCGGCACCGCGCGGCACCAGCTACGCGATCCTCACCACGGGCCGGCTCGCCGCCTCCGTGGAGTCCAACTCGCTGGAGGACCAGTCGCGTCTGCTCGTCCGTACCACGCAGACCGACGGAACGAAGTCGACCTCGGTGTCCAGCGGCACCTGGACCTGGCGGCCGGAGCCCGTCGCCGGCCAGGACCCCGAGCCCACCGAACTTCCCCATGCCAAGGTCGTCCTCACCGGCGACCGCAACGCCGACGCGGCCGTGGACTGGCAGGACGGCGCCATGGCGTACCGGGAGATCATGTACCGTCCGCTGGGCGCCGAGAAGACCAAGGACTACGTGGTCTCCAACATCGAGTACAACACCAACAGCTTCGCCAGCCACCCCTTCACCCGCGTTCTCGACGACATCAAGAAGGGCAGTCTGCTCACCGACGGGCTCGGTCAGCTCGTCCAGTTGAAGGGCTACCAGGCCGAGGGGCACGACAACGGACATCCCGACTACGGCGGGCACCTGAACGAGGGCGCGGGCGGCCGGAAGGACCTCGCACTCCTCGTCGAGAAGGCCAAGAAGTACGGTGCCGCCGTCGGCGTGCACATCAACTCCACCGAGGCGTACCCGGACGCGAAGAACTTCCGCTGGGACATGACCAACGGCGAGAAGGACACCGGCTGGATCTACCGGGACGTCTCGTACCACATCAACCGCGACAAGGACGTCCAGTCGGGCGCCTTCGGCAGGCGCCTCGACGCCCTCGCCGCCGACGTGCCCGGCCTGTCGTTCATCTACAACGACGTGTACTTCGGCCGCGGTTACAACGCCTACCAGCTGGCCCGGCTCCAGCACCGCAACGGCTGGATGGTGCACACCGAGTTCGAGGACTACCTCGACCGGGACACGCTCTGGTACCACCGTGCCGGACAGTACGAGGGCAACGGGGTCCGGTCGCAGATCGTCCGCTTCATCCAGAACACCGACCGCGACATCTGGTACCGCAAGGACGCCACGCTCCTCAAAGGCCTGTCGAACCTCTCGTACGGCGGCTGGATGGGGCAGACCGACCTCGACGCCTGGCAGCGGAAGATCTTCACCAACAACCTGCCGACCAAGTTCATGCAGCACTTCCCCATCACCCGGTGGACGGACCACAGGGTCGACTTCACCGACGGCGTGTACTCGACGGACGCGTCCGGCACCTGGCAGCTCTTCCAGGGCGACACCAAGCTCGCCGAGGGCGACACGCTGTTCCTGCCCTGGGACCCGAAGAAGCAGGACAAGATCTACCACTGGAACGACGCGGGCGGCACCAGCACATGGAAGCTGCCCCCGGCATGGCGGGGCCAGGACTCCGTCGTGCTGTACCGCCTCACGGACACCGGACGCCAGGACCGCACCGTCCTCAAGGTCGAGGACGGCACGGTCACGATCACGGCCGACGCCCGCACCGCGTACGTCCTCTACCGGCACAAGGCCGCGCATCAGAAGACCGTCTGGGGCGAGGGGGCGATCGTGAAGGACGGCTCCTTCAACAGCCACACCTTCGACGCCTGGTCACGGGAGGGCGACGCCCGGATCGAGACCAGCGCCAAGGGCTGGCAGTTCGCACGCTTCGACGGCCCGGAGGCCGGCCGGCTGACGCAGACCCTGAAGGGGCTGGCGCCCGGCACCTACGCGGCCTCCGCGTACGTCCGGGTCACGGGCGGCCGCACGGCCACGCTCGCGGTGGACGCCCCCGGCGCCGCACCGGTGAGCCGGTCCACCGACACCTCGCCCGCCGACCTGAAGGACCCGGTCAACGTCTGGTCGGGCACCCGGTTCCAGAAGGCGACCGTCACCTTCACCGTGCCGGAGGGACACGGCACCGCCGAGATCGGCCTGTCCGGCGCCGCGGGCGCGGACGGCACCTCCGCCGACTTCGCCGACGTACGGGTCACCCCCACGAAGGTCTCCCCGAAGGCCGCGGAGCACTACTTCTACGAGGACTTCGAGGCGGCCGACCGGGCCTGGGGCCCGTTCGTCAACAGCGAGGGCTCGGGCAGCGACAACCCGCACAGCCACCGCGCGGAACGTCACGAGGGCTACACCCGGGACACCATCAGCGGCGACTTCTCCTTCAAGTCCTTCCAGATCGGCAGCGGCGAGGTGTGGCGGACCGTTCCGCAGACGCTGGAGTTCAAGCCGGGCCGCACCTACCGTGTCGGGCTGAGGTACCAGTCGGACCGCGCCGGCCAGTACCGGCTGCAGGTCCGCTCGGGCGGCGCGGGTGCGGGGGACCGGGCCCTGGTCGACGACCCGTTGCCCGCCACGACCGACCGCGCGCTGGACAGCTGGCCGTCCGCAGCCGATCCCCGGCCCGCGGGCTGGGACGACAGCGCGCCTCCCCAGGACAGCGCGCCCGGCAAGGAGTACGGCACGGTGTTCTCCACCGGCGCGGAGGCGTGCGGCGACGCGTACCTGGCGCTGACCTCGGCCGGCGGCAGGGGCGCGGTGACCGTGGACGAACTCGTGGTCGACGACCTCGGCCCGGCCCCCGAAACCGGCTCCGGGTGCCCGCTGACGGGCGCCCTGACCCTGTCCGTCGACGGCGTCAAGGCGAGCCCGGGCCTTGAGGTCCCGTTCACGGCGACCTTCACCAACCACGGCGCCGCCCCGGCCACCGACGTCGAGGTGAAGCTGACGGCGCCCGCCGGGTTCACGCTGAAGCCGTCCTCTCCCACCACCGCACGGAGCGTGGCGCCCGGCGAGACGCTGAAGATCTCGTACACCCTGCTGGCCCCGGCCGGCCTGAGGCCCGGCTCGTACGACATCACGGGTGAGGCGACCACCGGCTACCTGGGCCTGTCCGCCACCGCCCTGACCCACCAGAGGATCACGGTCGACTGCCGGCCCGGTATCCGCTGCGAGGCGGAGGACGCGGTACTGAGCGGTGCGTCGGTGGAGACACTGGCGCGAGGACAGAGCGGCGATGCCTACGTCAACTACCCGTCCGGAGCGGGAAGCTTCATCGAGTGGACCGTGAACGCGGCCGATGCCGGCGACCACACCCTGGCGATCCGCTACGCACTGCTGTCCGGCGTCCGCCCGCTCACCTTGTCGGTCAACGGCCGCACGATCAGCACGAGCACCTACCCGGTCACCGGGTCGTGGTCCACCTGGTCCGACGTGACGGCGACGGTGCCCCTGAAGGCGGGGGCCAACACCGTCCGGCTCACGGCGGCCGAGAACGACGGACCGAACATCGACTACCTGACGGTCAGGGCGGGCGGTGACGGCTGAGTCCCGGCCCGCTGACCGACGGTCCGTGCCCGGCGGTCTCCACCGCCGGGCACGGACCGTCGCCGTTCGCCCGGCCCGACGGCAGCGCACGCCTGCCGCACCACGCCGATCGAATGATACAAATTGATCTGACAGGGGCCGCGCACAGCGGCGATTCGCCCACGTACGCGCGGCAGGCAGGGGAAATCATGGCTCTCACCGCCGAGGAACGTCGGGCGCGGATCCTTGATGCTGTCCGCGAACTCGGTACGGTCCGCGTGGTGGACCTCGCGGAGCGCCTCGGGCTCGCCGCCGTCACCGTACGCCGGGACATCGCCGCGCTCGCCGACAACGGGCTGCTGCACCGCTCGCACGGCGCCGTGTCGCTGCCGCGCGGAGCGGCCGCGCCGGCCCCCACCGGTCGTGACCGGGTCATCGGCATGCTCGTGCCCACCGTCGGCTCGTACTTCGACGAGATCATCGACGGTGCCCGCACGGCCGCGACCGCCGCCGGGGCGCGCCTGGTCCTCGGCATCGCGCCCTACGGGGCCACAGAGGACCGCGCCCAGGCCGAGCAGCTGCTCGAGTCCGGTGTCGACGGTCTGCTGGTCACCCCCAACTGGACCCCGGAGGGCCCCGGCGGCGTCGGCGCCTGGATCGGCGAACTCCCCCTGCCCACCGTCCTCGTGGAGCGCCGCGCCCCTGCCGACAGTGCCGGGGCGGGCCTGGACTCGGTGGCGTCCGACCATCGCCACGGCGTCATCCTCGCCCTGCGCCACCTGACCGGACTCGGTCACGGTGCGGTGATGCTCGCCGCGCGACAGGACACCTGGACGGCCTTCCAGGTGCGCGCGGGCTACGCCGAGGGCGTGCGGCTGCTCGGTCTGGAGCCGCAACCGGTGATCGGCATCGAGCACCCCGGCCAGGACTCCGAGGCCGTCGCGGAGCGGATCGCCGAGGGTGTCGCGCAAGGGGTGCGGGCGGTTCTCGTGCACAACGACCAGGAGGCCATCCAGCTCGTCCCGATCCTGCGTGCGCGTGGCCTCCGCGTGCCCGAGGACGTGGCGATGATCTCGTACGACGATGTGTTCGCGGCCCTGGCCGCGCCGCCGCTGACCGCCGTGGCCCCACCGAAGCGGGCCGTCGGCGGGGCGGCCCTCGAACTGCTGCTGCGCCGGCTGGACAGCGGCGACGCGGGACTGCCGGTGCATCATGTGGAGCTGCTGCCGGAGCTGAAGATCCGTACCTCCTGCGGCGGCGTCGGCTGATCCCCTCGTACGGCGGTCAACTCGCCTTGCGTACGGTCACGGTGACGGCCTCCGGTGCGAGCAGGGCCTCGACTTCGGTGCCATCGGGCCGGTGCACACGGATCCGGGTTCCCGTGACGCGCACGCGGAGTGCCGCGTGGGACTGGGACCCGGTGCCGGTCAGCCTCGCCGTGCCGACGAACAGCGAGTCCCCACCGCTCGTCCGGCCGTCGAGGGCGGGTACCGCGCCCACCGTTCCGTAGGCGGTGCCGGCCGGCAGGGGGTGGGTGTCGGCCGCGGTGAAGCCGTGGACGTTCTCCATCGACGAGAGCAGTCGCGTGCCGTCGGCGGTGGTGGCCACGACCCGGGCGGACAGGCCGTCCGCGCGCTCCTCGACCGCCGTGCCCGCCGCCGCCCAGCCGCTGTGCCGCACCTCGGTGCCGGCGTGGGCCCCGGTGACCAGGTGCGCGTGGACCTCGTCGGCTCCCGCGACCAGGACCACGGAGGTGACGGTGACTCCGGGGAGTTCACCGCCCCGGACGCGCGGGTGGTGCGCGGAGGCGGCCCAGCCGTCGCCCGCGCCCAAGGGGCTGATCCGGCCGCGCCGGCTGAGCTCGCCGCCGACCAGCACGCCGAAGTGGTTGTCGGGCGTGCCGTCGAGGACCGGGCCGGTGACGGTGGAGTGGGCGAGGCGGGCGTACAGCGGGTTGTCGGGCTCCACGTGATCGGCGGGCTGGTCGTCGCTGCCGTGGTTGTGGAGCCGGACGATTCCGTCGGCGGCTGTGGACTGGATCAGCCACCCGGGCCTCGGGAGCGGGACCACGGCGTCGGCGCGTTCGACCGGGGCCGGCTCCTCCACCGCCGTCCACACCGGATGTCCGGGGGGAAGGAGGAGCCCGAGGAAGCCCTTGCTCGCCCAGTACGGCGAGGCGGGCCCCGAGTACTCCTGCACGAGTGGCAGGTGGGGGCCGTGCCAGCCCAGGGTGAGCAGCCCGTTCTCGTCCAGGGCGCCGCGGTCCATGAAGTGACGCAGCACGCCGGAGGCGACACGGCGGGTCGCGCCCGGTGCCAGCGGGGTGCTGTCGGTGAGGGCTCCGGCCCACAGGGGCGCGGTGGCGGCGAAGCGATAGGTGAGGGAACGGCCCTGGTGCATCGGGGAGCCGTCGGCGCCGAAGGTGCGGGCATAGCCGTCGAGATGCGCCGCGAGCCGGGGACCGTACACATCGAGCAGGCGCGTGTCGTCGCCGAGGTGGGCGTGCAGGACGGGGTAGAGGTGGAAGGCCCAGCCGTTGTAGTGGTCGAAGGCGCGCGGACGGCCGTCGGTGTACCAGCCGTCGCCGAGGTACCACTGCTCGATCTTCGCCAGTCCGCGGGCGACGGCGGCCCGCGCCGCGCCGTCCTGGTCCGCGCCGGCGTCGGCGAGAAAGCCCCCGACCGTGAACGGGAAGAGCCACCAGTTGTTGTCGACGGGGGTGTGGCGCAGGGCGCCGGTCAGCCAGGCCCGCGTCCGCTCGCGCACCTGCTCGTCGAGCCGGTCCCAGAGCCAGGGGCGGGTGATCCGGAGGGCGAGCGCGATCGACGCGGCCTCGACCATGGCCTGGCCGCGGTCGCCGATGGCGAGCCAGGAGGCGGGATCGCCCGGGGTGAGGTCGGGGTCGGTGGTCGGGGCCCTGGTCCCGGCTGCCAGACCCTCGGCGTAGCGGGGCAGGAAGCCGTGCGGATCGTCGCCGCCGGCCCCCGCGATCCGGAAGGCCGCCAGCAGGAAGGTCCGGGCGAACCCCTCGAGGCCGTCCGAGCGCGTCCCCGAGATGCTCGGGCGGGGACCGGGCAGGGAGATCAGGGCGTGTTCCGGACCGGCGTGGCGCAGGACCGCCGTCAACAGCCCGTCGGCGACCGCCTCCCAGTGCCGTCTGGTCCAGCCTGTGTACGGGCTGAGCACGCGGTCTTCCGGCGGAAGCGGGATCGAGGACATGGGGCCGCTCCTTGGTCCGATCAGGCGGACCGAATCTAGGGAGAGTCAGATCGAACGTCAAGGGATCGACCGAATGCTCTGACAACCGCCAGGTTGAGCTGCCATCAATCCTGTTGAAATCAGGGGTTGTTCCCCTTGGGGCGCCACCCCTGGGTGATCACATGGGCTCATTTGATCTGAATCTCTTGACTTCGATCAGAGGGAGTCGCACGATGGCGCCACTCGCACCGGCCGGCGACGGTTCGCCGACCGGGGCCCCTCCCTCACGGGCGCGCCGCCCCATCCACAGGAGCCGAGCCATGTCCTTCAGAAGCAGCTCACGCCGCGGTCGCAGAACCCTCCGGCTCGCCGCCGCCGTCACCGTCTCCGCGTTGTCGATGGGGCTGGTCGCGGCCTGCGGCAACAGTGACCCGGCCGGCGACGACGCGGGCGGATCCCCGGTCACGATCACCTTCTGGGGATGGGCCAAGGGCACCGAGGACGTGGTGAAGGCGTTCAACGCCTCCCACAAGGACGTCCGGGTGGCCTTCGAGCAGATCCCGTCCGGCAACGCCGGCGGCTACGCCAAGATCTCCAACGCGGTCAAGGCGGGCAACGCCCCCGACGTGTACAACGTCGAGTACGGTGCCCTGCCGGACTTCGTCAGCCAGGGCGCCGTCCAGGACATCACCCCGCTCGTTCCGGACACGCTCAAGGCGAAGTACCTGCCCCAGTCGGTCGAGCTGACCACCCTCGGCGGGCGCACCTGGGCGCTGCCCCTCGACGCCGCCCCGCAGGCGTTCTTCTACCGCAAGGACCTGTTCGCCAAGGCGGGCATCACCGCCCCGCCGAAGACCTGGGACGAGTACCGCACCGCTGCCGAGAAGCTCAAGGCCATGTCACCGAAGACCCGGATCGGGACCTTCTTCCCGGACGACCCCGGCGTCCTGGAGGCACTGGCCTGGCAGAACGGGGCGCGCTGGTTCGCTGCGTCCGGCGACACCTGGACCGTCGACCTCGACGGCCCCGAGACCAAGCAGGTCACCGACTTCTGGCAGCGGCTGGTCTCCGACGACCTGGTCCACTCCCAGGCGTCGTTCAGCCAGCAGTGGACGGCCTCGCTGCAGAAGGGCGAGACCGCGGGGTACGTCGGGGCCGCCTGGGGCGGCGGCGTGCTCAGGAGCACGCTCGCCGACACCCCCGACGCGAAGGGCAGGTGGGCGGTGGCCCCGGTCCCGACCTGGGACGGAAAGCCCGCCGGCGGCATGCTCGGCGGCTCCACCTTCGCCGTCTCCAAGGACAGCAAGAAGGCCAGGGCCGCGGTGGAGTTCGCGACGTGGGCGACCACCACCCCGGAAGGGATCCGGGCCCGCATCGCCTCCGGTACCTCCTCGATGTTCCCCGCCTCCCCTGACCTGGTACCGGTGGCCAGGGCCGCGTTCAACACCGACTTCTACGGTGGCCAGGACATCTACGCGGTCTTCGTCGACGCCGCCAAGTCGGTCAAGCAGGGCTGGCATTGGGGTCCCGCCATGGGCACCACCAACTCCTCGATGAAGGACGCCTTCGGCAAGCTCGGCGCGGGCGGCACCATCCAGTCCGCCGTCGACGCGTCCCAGCAGGCCACTCTCACCGAGATGAAGAACCGCGGACTCAAGGTCGCCCAGTGAGCCGGCCCGACACCACCGCCTCCCGCGCCGTCGCCATCGGGCGGCGGCGCGGGAGGCGCGGGGCCCCGGCGCTGCTGCTCGCCCCCTTCTTCGCGCTGTTCACCGCGGTGACGCTGGTCCCGATCGGCTACGCGGTCCACCTGAGCCTGTTCACCGAGCGTCGCTCCGGACTGGGATTCGGGGACGCCGAGACGGTCTTCACCGGTCTCGGCAACTACACCCGGGCGCTCGGGGACGGGGCCTACCGGGACGGATTCCTGACCATCGGCCGGTACTGCCTGATCTACCTCCCCCTCATGCTCGGCCTGTCGCTGGTCATGGCCCTGCTCCTCGACTCGGCCCTCGCCCGGGCCAAGCGCTTCTTCCAACTGGCGCTGTTCCTGCCGCATGCCGTACCGGGCATCATCGCCGCCCTGATCTGGACGTACCTCTACACCCCCGGCATCAGCCCGGTGATCAGCGCGCTCGACTCGGCCGGCGGCCGGCTCGACCTGCTCGGCCATCCCCTGCCCGCCGTGGTGAACATCGCCGTGTGGGAGTGGACCGGCTACAACATGGTCATCTTCTACGCGGCGCTCCAGGCCATCCCCCGCGAGGTGCTGGAAGCCGCGGTCGTGGACGGCGCGAGCCCGTTGCGGACGGCCCTCAGCATCAAGATCCCGCTGATCCACGCCTCGATCACCATGGTCGGCATGTTCACCATGATCGGTTCGCTCCAGCTCTTCACCGAACCGATGATCCTGCACGCCACCACGCCGGCCGTGGTCAGTTCCTGGACGCCCAACATGTACGCCTACACAGCGGCCTTCGAACGCAACGACTACGGCCTCGCCGCCGCCTCCTCCGTGCTGCTCGCGCTCGTCGCGGCCGCCCTGTCGTTCCTCATCACCCGGGCCACCCGAGTCCGGTCCCAGCCTCGCGCGGAGGCCGCCGCATGACCACCCTCGCACCCGGGAAGCGGGCCGTCACGCGTCCCTCCCGGCCGGGACCGGCCCCCGGAACGCGCGCGGGGCGGCCCTGGACCCTCTCCAAGGCGGCCGTCAACGGCGCGCTCCTGCTCGCCACCCTCTACACCCTGCTGCCGCTCGGCTGGCTGCTCACCGCCGCCGCCAAGAACACCCCCGACCTGCTCGGCGGCAACGCCCTCACTCCGTCCGCCTTCCACCTCGGACAGAACCTGCACGACCTCGCGACCGCGGACGGCGGCATCTACTTCCGCTGGTACCTCAACTCGCTGCTCTACGCCGGACTCGGCGCCCTGCTCTGCGCGTTCCTCTGCGTCTGCGCCGGCTACGCCTTCCACGTCTACGCCTTCCGCGGCAAGGAGAAGCTGTTCGGGCTCGTGCTGCTCGGCGTGCTGGTGCCCACCACCGCGCTCGCTCTGCCGATGTACCTGCTCGCCTCCGAGGTCGGCATCGTGAACACCTTCTGGGCCGTCTTCATCCCCTGCCTGGTCAACCCCTTCGGGGTCTACCTGGCGCGGGTCTTCTGCGCCGGATACGTGCCCGGTGAGGTCCTGGAGGCGGCCCGGGCCGACGGCGCCGGCGAGCTGCGCACCTTCTGGTCGATCGGCCTGCCGATGGTGATGCCCGGCTACGTGACCATCTTCCTGTTCCAGTTCACCGCGATCTGGAACAACTTCTTCCTGCCTCTGGTGATGCTCTCCGACAACCGGCTCTTCCCGGTCAGTCTCGGTCTCTACTCCTGGAACGCCGAGACCCGCGCGTTCCCCGACTTCTACCCGCTCGTCGTCACCGGTTCCCTGCTCGCGGTCGTTCCACTGGTGGTCGCGTTCATCGCCCTCCAGCGGCACTGGAAGGCCGGCCTCACCGCAGGCAGCGTCAAGTGACGCTCCCGCCCCGCCACTTCGACCCCCTGCCGGAGAACCACGTGCCCCACCGGACGAACCCGCCCGTCGCGCCACCGCGCGCCCCCGAGCCGCCGGACCACCGCCCCAAGGCGCTTCTTGCCATGCATCCGTGGCTCGCGCCCCGGCTCATCGACCGCCCCACCCTGGACCGCCTCACCCGGCTGGCCGATCTCGACCCGTCGCTCGTCCTGGACGATTTCACCACTCCTGAGGCGGTCGCCGCCCTCGCCGACACCGAGGTCATCATCAGCAGCTGGGGGTGCCCGCCGATCACCGAGGACGTGCTCGCCGCCGCACCCCGGCTGCGGGCGGTGCTGCATGCCGCCGGATCCGTGAAGCACCACATCACCGACGCCTGCTGGGAGCGGGCCGTCCGGGTCACCTCCGCCGCCGATCTCAACGCCCTGCCCGTGGCCGAGTACACCGTCGCCGCCGTGCTGTTCGCCAACAAGAAGCTGCTGCGGATCAGCAGGGACTACCGAGAACGGCGTGGCCCGTTCGACTGGGAGTCCGAGTACCTGGACATCGGCAACTACCACCGCACCGTCGGCATCGTCGGCGCCTCCCGGATCGGCCGCCGGGTGATCGAGCTGCTCCGCCCCTACGACCTCCGGCTGCTGGTCCACGACCCGTACCTGGACGAGGACGGGGCCGCGGCCCTCGGCGCCCGTCTCGTACCCCTCGACGAACTGTGCGCACAGAGCGACGTGGTGAGCGTCCACGCCCCGCAGCTTCCCGAGACCCGGCACCTGATCAGCCGGGAGCGGCTCAGCCTGATGCGTGACGGCGTCACCCTGATCAACACCTCGCGCGGATCGCTGATCGACCAGGAATCGCTGGTCGAGGAGCTGGTCTCCGGCCGGCTCGACGCGGTGCTCGACGTCACCGAACCCGACGTCCTGCCGGCGGACTCACCGCTGTACGACCTGCCCAACGTCCTGCTCACCCCGCACATGGCCGGCTCGCTCGGCAACGAACTGCACCGCATGGCCGCGGCCGCCGCCGACGAGCTCGCCCGCTACACCGCGGGCCGGCCCTTCGCGCACCCGGTCCACCGCGAGCAGATCCACCGGACGGCCTGACAGGCCCGCCCCAGGAGGAACTTCGTGGGCACATCCGGCCACGCGGCCAGGGGTCATGGCTTCATGAACGGTGTGGCCGACTGTGCGCGCGTGTGCTTCTGGGCCTCGGCGGCCAGTGCCGGCGGTGTGTCGTGGTGGAACAGCAGGTCCACCGGCACGCCGTCGCACACCAACGGCGCGGTGAACCCGCCGAAGGAATGGGCCACCAAGATCAGGTCGGTGCGATCGCCGATGGCGTCGACCACGGTGTCGGCGTACTCGGCCAGCCCGGCCGAGTCGTCGTCGCAGGGCAGGTCCACCGCCACCACGTCATGGCCCCGCCCCCGCAGCTCGGCCTCCAGCAGATGACTGATCCGAGCCCTCAGCCCGAACCGGCGACCAGTGCCTCGCCGAGCGGGGTGCGCCGGTAGAGCACCGACCGTCCGGAGCGGGCGCGGACGAGCAGCCCCGCGTCTCGCAGGATGGCGAGGTGGTCTCCTACCGCGCCGGGTGCCATGGCGAGACTTCGGGCGAGGTGGCTGGTACTGGCCGGGGCGTCAAGCGCCACCAGCAGCCGGGCTCGGGCCCGGCCGACCAGAGCGGTCAGCGCGTCCGGCCGGGGGACGGTCTCCTGCCCGTCCCACAGGGCGGCGGTGCCGCGGGCCGAGTAGATCAAGGTCCTGGGCCAGGGGTCTTCCATGTGGGCGGCGACATGCCCGACGAAGACCGAAGGGATCACCAGGAGCCCGTCGCCGGCGAGGCGGATGGTTCCGCCTCGGAGGAAGCCGATCTCGATGCCGCCGGCGCGCCAGGCGATGCCCGGGTGCAGGCTCTCGATGGCCGCGGCCCAGCCGTGTTCACCGATCACCCCCACCCGGTGCACGACATCGCGCTCACAGATCGCGCGCAGTTGCGGCCAGTCCGCGGCGAGCAGCTCGTGCCACGCCCGGTCCATCGCCTCGGCGATCCTGGAGACGGCGTCCGGCGAGTCCAGCACCTCGCGTACGCGGGGATCACGGGCGGACGGGCCGGTCGCGGTGGCGGCGCATTCATGGCGGGCCGTTTCCAGCGGTGTGGCCCGGATCATGGCCAGGTCGTCCGCCCAGGTCTGGTTGAGGCGGCGCGGGGGCGGGGCGACGAAGTTCGGTCCGCCCTGCGGGGTCTGCAGGGCGAGGACGGCGTCCAGTTCGGTCTCGCGGCGAAGCCGTTCGAAGGCCGGCAGGAGCCGGGCGGCCCAGGCTCGCGGCAGCGGCCGGCCCTGGCCGGAGAGCGAGCGCAGCAGCAAGCAGAGGTCCAGCGCGGGCGACAGCGCGAAGCGGCTGCGCAGCAGGTCATCGACGGAGACTTCGAAGCGCAGCACCCGGCCAGGCTACCGCGGCACCTCTGCTCCGATTCGTCCAGCGACGAATCATTGGTGAGTGGCACGGGCGCACGCCGAGGCTGGGCGTCATGACCCCGACCGCCGAACCCGCGCAGGGCGACCACCGTGCCACCTACCGGGAGGTGCTGGCCGAGCCGCGATTCCGGCTGCTCTTCTCGACCCGTGCCGTCGCGATCACCGCGGACGCGCTGCGGATCACCACCTTCTCGGTGCTGGTCTTCGCGGCCACCGGCTCCGCGCTGTTGAGCGCACTGGCCTTCGGCATCGGCTTTCTCCCGCAGTTGCTCGGCTCGCTGCTGCTTGGCTCACTGGCCGACCGACTGCCGCCCCGCGCGCTCATCGTCGGCGGCTACGCCCTGGAGTGCGCCGCCGCCCTGCTGCTCGCCCTGGTGCGGATGCCGGTCGCGGCGAGCCTCGGGGTCGTGGGGCTGGTCGCCCTCGCCACACCGGTGTTCAGCGGCGCGTCGGGTCGGCTGGTCGCGCAGTGGCTGGAGGGCGACGCGTATGTCCTGGGCCGTTCACTGAACAACATCGCCGCCTCCGGCGCGCAATTGTCCGGTCTGGCGCTGGGAGGCGCGGCCGTCGCGGTACTCGGCCCGCACCGGGCACTCGGGGTGAGCGCCGCCCTCTACCTCGGCTGCGCGCTCGCCATCCGCATCCGGCTGCCCCGACTGCAGCCGGGAGAGTCCGACGGCGGGGCCGTCCGCGCAAGCCTGCACGGTGCCGGCCGGCTGCTGCGCGGACGCACCGTACGACGTCTGATGCTGGCCCAGTGGCTACCGCCCGCGTTCGTAGCGGGAGCGGAAGGCCTGATCGTCGCCTACGCGGGAGGACGCCACTTCGCGCCCGGCTGGTACGCGGTGCTGATGGGCTGTCTGCCGGTCGGCATGCTGGTCGGTGACCTGCTGGTGGGGCGACTGCTGCGGCCACCCACCCGGGAGCGACTGGTGGTCCCGTTGACCGCGCTGATGGGACTGCCGCTGGTCGGCTTCGCCGCCGAGCCCGGAGTGGGCGTCTCGTCCTGTCTGCTGCTGCTCTGCGGCTTCGGATTCGCCTACGGTCTCGGCCTGCAACGCCCGTTCCTGGACGCCCTGCCGCCGGACGGCCAGGGCCAGGCCTTCGGCCTGCTCGGCTCCGGCAGCATGACGCTGCAGGGCGTCGGGCCGGCCTGCTTCGGCGCGGTGGCCGCAGGCATCGGAACAGGCGGCGCCATCGCCCTGGCAGGCGGCGCGGCGGCGCTCACCGCCGGCTGGATTCACTTCTGGCACCCGCCCACCTCCCGGGTCCCCGTCCCGAACTGCTCAACGGGATCGGAGAACGGCACCGAACAGCATGCGCCGGCCGTTGCGGACCATGTACGGGATCTTGAGACCACGAACAACCGAAGGAAGGCTCATTCCGCATGATCGATGAATTCGCGAAGGACAACCTGCACGGGAGACTGCGGCGGGACCGCGAGGCACTGCTCTGGAAACTCGACGGGCTGTCCGAGTACGACGCCCGCCGGCCTCTGACGGCGACCGGGACCAACCTCCTCGGCCTGGTCAAGCATGTGGCCACCGTCGAGGCCAGGTACTTCGGCGAGGTCTTCGACCGCCCCTCCCCGGAACCGCTGCCCCGGTGGCAGGACTCCGACGGCAGCGACCAGTGGGCGGCCGAGCACGAGACCCGCGACCAGATCATCGCGTTCTACCGGCGCACGTGGGAACACTCGGACGCGACGATCGACGAGCTCGCCCTCGACGCCCCCGGCCACGTGCCGTGGTGGCCGGAGCCTCACCTCAACACGAACCTGTTCGCCGTCATGATCCACGTCCTGGGCGAGACCGTCCGGCACACCGGACACGCCGACATCCTGCGCGAAAGCGTCGACGGCCGGACCGGGATGCGCCCCGAACACGAGAAGCCGATCGACGTCGAAGCCCGTGCCGCCCACCGCGCGAAGATCGAGCAGGCCGCCAGGTCGGCCGCACAAGTCAAGGCGTAGCCGTGGTCATCGGCGTGAGCGGAGCATGGCGGAGCTTCGCGGTCGCCGAGTTCGAGACGTACGCCGGCTGGCCCAGGGGCAGAGCCGAAGCCGCTGATCGAGTGAGGGCCCGGCCGGGCCGCCGGGCCCTCGTCGCGCTCGTGGACGCAAAATGCGTCGACAGCGCCCTCGATTCCCGGCAGAGTGGCCGTCCGTGACGAGCAGTGAGCTGTGGAGCCGTGCGACCGCCGACCGCTACGACGCCGAGGACGCCGAGATGTTCTCCGCCGCCGTACTCGGACCGACTCTCGCCTTCCTCGCCGAACTCGCCGGAGAGGGCCGGGCGCTGGAGTTCGCCATCGGGACCGGACGCGTGGGCGTCCCGCTCCGGGAACGCGGCGTGCCGGTCGTGGGCATCGAACTGTCCGAGCACATGGCAGCGGTGCTGCGGCGCAAGATTGACGAGGACACGCTCCCGGTGGTCATCGGGGACATGGCCACCACCGTCGTTCCCGGCGGGTTCACCCTGGTCTACCTCGTCTACAACACCATCACCAACCTGCTCACGCAGGACGAGCAGGTCGAGTGCTTCCGCAATGCCGCACGTCACCTGGAGCCCGGCGGCCGATTCGTCATCGAGCTGGGTGTGCCGCCGCTGCGGTTCCTGCCGCCCGGCCAGGTCGCGGTGCCGTTCGACGTCTCCGAGCGGCATCTCGGCTTCGACACCTTCGACCTGGTCGAGCAGATCCTCGTCTCGCACCACTTCACCCGCGACGGCGAAGGCGAGGGCGACGACGGCCGCTACCGTCGCGACAACTCCCGGCACCGCTATGCCTGGCCGGCCGAGCTCGACCTGATGGCGAGGATCGCCGGGCTAGAGCTCGAACGGCGCGTCGCGGACTGGGACGGGGCTCCGTTCACCCAGGACTCCGCGAAGCACATCTCCGTATGGCGCAAGCCGGCCTGAGGCCGCCCGGACGAGGACGGGCGGCCGTCGGGGCCGTTCGTGTCAGCGGCTGCCGAGCAGCGTCCGCCAGGTCTGCGGGCCGACGATGCCGTCTGCCTGCAGGCCGTGCTTCTTCTGGAAGGCGAGCACGGCCGACTTCGTGTTCGCGCCGAACGCGCCGTCGACCTTGAGGGCGTAGCCGTAGACGTTCAGCTGCGTCTGCGCCGCCTTCGCCGCCGGGCCGGACGAGCCGTACTGCACCGTCTGGATCAGCTTGGACCAGGTGTTCGGGCCGATGACGCCGTCCGCGGCCAGGGACCGGGACTTCTGGAACTGGACCACCGCGGCCTGGGTCTTGGGGCCGAAGGCGCCGTCGGCGTCGACCTTGTAGCCCCGCGAGGTCAGCAGCTGCTGGGCGGACTGCACGTCCGCGCCCCGCGAGCCGCTCTTGAGCACGGGCCAGGAGGCGCTCGGGGCCGGGAGCTGCCCACCGCCCCCGCCCGTGCTGCCGCCGTTGCCCAGCTTGACCGGGCGGAACGGGTCGTAGTGGTCGTTGCCGATCCCGTATCTGAGCTGCCGGTGGGTCGTGCCGTACGTACCGCGCTGTTCGAATGCCCAGTAGGCGCTGTGGGACGTGTCGGCCCACTTCTCGAAGATCACCACGTGCCGGAAGTCGCCGTCGTCGGTCCGGTAGTCGATCAGCAGGTCACCCTTCTGGAGCTGGCTCACGCTGCTGAGCCGGGTGGTGACGCCGTTGCGCGAGTCGGCGAGGCCGACGGTGTTCAGACCGGGCTTGCCGAGTCCGAGGGCCATCGAGACGAAGCCGGAGCAGTCCTGGCGGTAGCCGTCCTTCCAGACGCGCTCCATGCTGTACGGGACAGGGCCCCCGCCGTTGGCCGTGAGCCAGGTGCGGGCCCGGTTGATCATGGTGTCGCGCGAGAGCGTGGCGGTGGCCAGGGTCGTGAGTTCGCCGGGCTGGGTGACGAGTTGGCTGTCGGCCTCGGGCTCCGGCCCGTACGCCGCCTCCTGCTGCCCGGCGGCCGACGCCGGATCCGAGGCGCCGTTGTCGGCGAGCGACGGGACGACGGCGATCGCGGCGGCCACGACGCCTCCGGCGGCGACGCCTATGAGCGTGAGCCGTGCGCGGCGGGTGAGCCGGCTGGGAAGAGACATGATTCCCCCGAATTCCCTTTGTTGTGGGAGGACTTGGTGAAGCTGAAGTCCCTGACGAGGCATCACGATGGCAAAGTTTGCGGGCAGCGCCCAGCGTTGTGCGGAAGCCGGATCGGGTGGTGACATGGCCGCGACATTGTCCGGACTGCGCGGCGGATCGCGTCACAGCCGCCCCCGGAGGGCGACAAGCGCTCCGGGGGCGGTGAGCGTCACCGGCGGGGTTTGCGGGCGAGGACCCAGCGGTTGGCGGCGAGGGCGTCGTCCGGTTCGGGGAGCGGGCCGCGGCCGTGGCGGCGGCTGAAGTCGTACGGGGTGTGGTCCGCGGCGGACCAGCCGCGCCCGACCAGGTCGGCGCGGGTGTCCGGCCGGGGGTCGCCGTCGAACAGGGCGAGGAGGTCGACGCCGATGCGGACGCGCGC
Source organism: Streptomyces sp. NPDC048623 (assembly GCF_040650755.1). Lineage (NCBI taxonomy): Bacteria > Bacillati > Actinomycetota > Actinomycetes > Kitasatosporales > Streptomycetaceae > Streptomyces > Streptomyces sp. NPDC048623. Next base: position 33,502 of record NZ_JBEZHV010000006.1, on the reverse strand, counting down.
GGCCGTGTAGACCGGGTGGGAACGGACGGCGTCCGACTCCAGTCCGATTTTGGCCTCGTAGGCCAGCGTGCTGCCGCCGGCGCTGAGCCGGTCGACCGTGTCGACCAGGGACCGCTCGGCGGCGGACGGCAGGTAGAGCAGCAGGCCCTCGGCCAGCCAGGCCGTGGGTGCCTCGGGGCGGAGGCCCGCCGCGAGCAGGGCCGCGGCCCAGTCCTCCCGCAGGTCGACCGCCACGGGGACCCGGCGGGTCGCCGGTGCGGCGCCCCGCCGGTCGAGGACGTCCTGCTTGAAGGCCAGGACAGCGGACCGGTCGAGCTCGAAGACCGTGCACCCGCGTGGCCAGCCCAGCCGGAACGCCCGGGTGTCCAGGCCGGCCCCGAGCAGGACGACCTGGCGGGCGCCGGCCCGGGCGGAGGCGAGGAGATGGTCGTCCAGGACCCGGGTGCGCAGACCGAAGTAGCGGCCGAGCCGCCCCCAGAGCGGGTCGGCCTCGCCGCCTGGGACCTGCCGGGGGTGGACCGGCCAGTGCGCGGAGGCGTGGGCCGCGCGCACGAAGTGCTCGGCGTACGGATCCGTGGCCAGGGCATCGGGGCGATGGGTCTCGATCGCCCGGGCCGCAGCGACCATCAGCGCGGTCAGACCGACGCCGGACTCGACTCCCGCGCCCACTCGTCCTCCTCCCCGGGGCCGCGCGTCCACTCGCCGGTCCGGTCGTGGGTGGTGACGCGGGCCCCGTAGAACCGGCTCATGAACCGCAGGACCGACTCGTCGGGCAGGAGGAGCGCCGCGGTGCAGTCCCGCAGCACGGTGACGTGGAAGCCCTTCTGGAAGGCGGTGCGGGCCGTGGAGTCCACGCAGACATCGGTGAACAGCCCCGTGAGGACGAGATGCCCGACCCCGCCGCCGACGAGGTGCTGCTCGAAGCCGTCGGCGAGGAAGGCGTCGAAGCAGGCGTGCTTGGTGAACACCGCCTCGCCCGGGGCCGGCTCCACCCGGTGGAACTCCGCACCCCGGCTGCCGTCGAGGCACTTCGGGCGCTTGCCCTGGACGGCGTCGCGGTGCCGCCAGCTCGCCCGTTGGAGGCGCACGTCGCCGAGGAAGCGGACGAACACGACCTCGATGCCGTGCGCGCGGGCAGCCGCCACGGCCCGCTCGGTGCCGGCCGCCACCCGCTCCAGGCGGGCGGGGTCTCCGGGGAAGCGGGCGGCGGCGACCGGCCCGGTGCAGAAGTCCTTCTGCAGGTCGACCACGACCAGTGCCGTGCTGCTCGCGGCGCTCATGGGCGGAGCCGCGATGCGAGCGCGTCGAGGAGGGCGGTGACCGTCGCACCTGTGGAGTGGCGGCCACCGAGGTCCGGTGTCCGGATGCCCCGGTCGTACACGGCGGCCAGCGCCGTCTCCACGGCGGCCACCGCACCCTCGCACCCGCCGTGCCGCTCCGCGACCAGCGCCGCGGCCCGCACGGTCGCGGTGGGGTTGACGGTGTCGGTCCCTTCCAGGTCGTCGGCCGATCCGTGCACCGTCTGGTACTCGACCAGTCCGTTCAGCTCCGGGTGCAGGTAGACGTTCTCGGTGCAGCGGTTCTCCTGCCGCTCGGAGCCGAACCGGTCGAGCAGCACCACGTGCATGATGTCGGCCCACTCGTTGCCCGCGACGATGACGGTGCGGTCCGCGAGACCGTGCGCGATCATGTTGCGGTTCACGGTGTCGGGCTGGAACAGCCGGACGTCGACACCGTGCCGGGCCCGGAAGGCGGCGACCCAGTCGTCGAGGACGCCGTCCAGGAGATGGAACTTGTACGCCATCAGCACCTGGTCCGGCCCTTCCCCGGGCCACTCGTCCCTGGCGCGCTCGACCGCGAACCGGAGGATCTTCTCGGTGGTCTCCCGGCTGAACTCCATGGTGCGGGTGACCGATCCGGGCGCGTGGCGGTTCTCCCCGGTGTAGAAGCCCTGGGCCTGGTCCCGGACCAGGAGCACCGAGGCGTCCCCGGCGGCGAGCCTCTCGACCTTGACCGCCTGCAGGCGCTGCCGCACGAGGTAGAGCGACTGGGCGTTGATCGCGGTACGGAACACGGCGGCGGTGCCGAGCCGCGCCTGCTCGCGGCAGAACCGCTCGTAGTGGACCGCGTCCTCGTCGGTCAGCCGGGCGATCTTCCCGGCGTCCCCCTCCTCGGCCTTGAGCGAGACGTACGAGTGGTACGTGCGCGGGGACCGTACGACCTCGATCCCGGTCCGGGTCCCGGTACGGCTCCCGGTCCGGGTCCCGGTCCCGTCAAGGTGCGTGATCCTGTTCAGGACCTGCTCGAAGACGGCGGCGAGCTCCGCCCCCGTGCCCCGGCCGACGGCGAGTCCGATGACCGGCTTCACCCTGTTCCCCTCCTGCGGTGTGCGACGGCGTCCCGGGACGGCCTGTGCCGCCCCGGGACCTTGGCGAGCGGGCTGGATCAGACGGCCGGTGCGGCCACCAGCCGGTCGCCCGGGATTCCGGCCTTGTCCGGCGCGTAGTAGTCCTTGATGCCGGCGGCCCAGGCGGCCACGGTGATGCGGTCCTGGGCGTCCCGGCCGAAGGCGTCGAAGAGCGCGTGGACGTTGGCGTCCTCGAAGCCGATCGCCGTCATCAGCGCCACGAACAGCGGACGCTCGACCAGGCCGTCCCCGTCGGGGTCGCCGAGCGTCGAGAGAGCCCTGGCGAACTCGGCCACCGTGGGGCCGAAGCGCGCGGGGTCGAGCACGAACGGGCGGAACTCGTCGGCGGTGATCACACCGTCGCCGTCGGCGTCCAGCTCGGTGGCCAGCGTCGTCCAGTAGCGGCGGAACGCGGCCCGGACGGCTTCCTTGGCGCCGTCGTCCGATGCGGCCGCCGCCTCCAGAACGCGGCCTGTCATGAGGTCGAAGTCGTCGGAGTCGATGACCCCGTTGCCGTTGGTGTCGAAGAGGGAAAAGACCAGTTCGACCCGCTGGGTGGCCTCGGTGCGCATGCCCGTCACCTGTCTTCCACGGCCCGTCCGTCCGGGCCTGGTTCGATACGTGCCCCTTCGTAACTGTGCAGTGAGGGACAGGTGACGGTGGCGCGGTGGCCTCCACCGGAAAGGGGGAGTTCGTCGAGCATCCGTCCGGGGCGGGGCGGGGCGGGGCGGGGCGGGGCGGGCAGCGGGTCAGCCGACGGGGACGGGCGTCGGGGTGGGAGCGGGCGCGGGCGCGGGGGCCGGGGTCGCGGACCGGTGCAGTCCCCTGCGGTCGTAGAGGCGGGTGACGACGAGGCCGAGGAGGAGCGAGACGGTGAAGCCGAAGCCGACCATGGCCCAGGCGCGGGCGAGCCCGGCGTCGGCCTGCGCGTCGAAGTAGAGGAGGGCGCGGACGCCGTCGACGACCTGGCGGAACGGTTCGAAGTCGGCCAGCCAGCGGTAGAAGCCGGGCAGGGCCTGGAGCGGGATGGTGGCGCCGGCCGACGGGATGGCCAGGCCGATCAGCACGAGCATGGAGACGATCGGCCCCGGGCTGCCGAAGGCGGCGAGCAGGGCGAGCGCGGTGATGCCCATCGCGGCCGTGGCGCACGTCCCGAAGATCCACAGGTGGGCCAGATGGGCCGCGTCGATACCGACGACTCCCATGGCCGCCGCCATGGCGAGGGCGGAGGTGAGCATGGACAGGACGCACATGAGGACCGAGCCGACCAGGAAGTGGCGTACGCGGCTGATGTGCTGCACGGGCTTGACGGTGCGGAACGGGCCCGTGTCGCTGGGCAGATAGCCGAGGGCGGTGTCCACCTGGGCGTGGATCACGTTGGCGCCGAGCATGCCGCCGAGGACCAGGACGAGGGTGTAGAAGAACGCGCTGAGTCCGAGGCCGCTGTGGGCGCCGAGCGGGTGGCCCTCCGTGACGACGGCCCTGACCGGGTCGGCGATCATCAGCTGCGCGGCCGCGCCAGGCGCGGCGGGCCGCTCGGCGGCGCCGGACGCGGCCCGGCTCCCGGCCTGCCGTTCCAGCTGCCGGGTGAGCTGGTCGCCCACCTGGGCGGAGGTCGTCCTGACCACCTCGCGGTTGATCTCGGCGGCCATGGACGAGCCGAAGCTGCCCGCGGCGGGGTTGGTGAGCACCGTCATGGTCGGCGGGTGCGGCTCGTGCTGGAGCGGGCCGGCGAGGGCCGCGACGGAGGCGGAGAAGTCCTTCGGGACGACGAGTGCGCCGAACACCTTGCCCTGGCCCATGAGGTCGTCGGCGCTGCGGCGGTCGACCTGCTTCCAGGCGACCTTGCCCTTCAGATCGGGGGATGCGGCGATCCGCGCGGTGATCTGCGCGCCCAGGTCGACCTCCCGGCCCGAGACCTGGGCGCCCCGGTCCTCGTCGACCAGGGCGATCGGCAGGTCCTTCATCGAGCCGACCGGATCGTTGTTGGCGCCCAGGTAGAGCAGCGACAGGACGAACGACAGCAGCCCGAGGACCACCGCCGACGGCAGCCACAGGCTTCGCCTGCGCAGCAGTCCGCGCGCGCTCACCCTGAGCGCGCGGGGCGGAGTGGTTCCGGTGGGGTGTGGGGCCGGCATGGTGCTCCCGTGACGAGGCCGCGCCGTGGTGGCGCTGGATGGGTGTGGACGGGGAAAGGGACTGGTTCCGGGCGCCGTGACGGGTCGGGCGCACACTGGAAACCACGACTTTCCAGCTCGATAGTGGCACTATCGAAGAGGGGCGTCCACCTGGGGGAGTGGGAGACAGGTCACACTGGGAACGTGGTCGTACACAGAACAGAACCGTTCGAGCGAGTGAGCGCATGAAGATCTCCGACCTGAGCCGCCTGACCGGTACGCCGATCGGGACCATCAAGTACTACCTGCGGGAAGGGCTGCTGCCGCCCGGCCGCTCCCTGGGAGCCACGCTGACCCTGTACGGCGACGAGCACGTCCGGCGGCTGCGGCTGATCCGCGCCCTGACCGCCCGCGGCGGTCTGTCCATCGCCGCCACCCGCGAGGTCCTCGCGGCGATGGACCAGCCCCTCGATCCCCTGAGCACACTCGGAGTCGTCCACTACGCCCTGCCCGTGCCGGTCGACGCCGCGGAGACCGACGCGGTCGACGAGCAGACGCCCCAGGTCGACGAACTGCTGCGGGCCATGGGCTGGGAGATCTCCGAGACGTCCCCGCACCGCCGGGCGCTCGCCGCCGGCCTGATGGACCTCAGCCGTCTGGGCATGGCCTTCGGCACCGAGGACCTGCTGCCCTACGCCGAACTGGCCGCCGCCGCGGCGCGGCTGGACCTCGACCTGCTCGACGGCGTCGACGACCTCGACGACCGCCTCCGGCTCGCCGAGCACGCCGCGATGGTCGTGCTCCTCCTCGAACCGGTCCTGGCCGTCCTGCGCCGCCTCGCCCAGGAGGACGAGACCCGTCACAGGAAGCCCTGGGCCCGCCCCGAGGTCCGTCCGGAGGCCCGCCCAGAAGCCCGCGGCTGAGGGCCGGCCGCCGAGAGCCGCGAAGACCCGCCCGGCGCGCGTCCGGCGGGTGGGGCGCCGCTGATCGGGTGGTCGGCGCGGTGGGCCGGTGTCCGCGGCACCGCACGCGGGTAGGGCGCCGCCCATGACCGGAATGGAACTCAGCAGTGCCGCGTTCGGCGACCACACCGCCATCCCGCGGCGGTACAGCGGGGAGGGGGAGAACGTCTCCCCGCCCCTGACCTGGTCGGGGGTGCCCGAGGGGACCGCGGAGCTGGTGCTGCTCTGCGAGGACCCGGACGCACCGGGAGGCAGCTTCCTCCACTGGCTGGTCACCGGCATCGATCCGGGGATCACCGCGGCCGAGGAGGGGCAGAAGCCCCGGGGCGGGCTGCCGTGGCCCAACGGGTTCGGACGTCAGGGATGGGGCGGCCCGATGCCTCCGCCGGGCCACGGGCCGCACCGCTACTTCTTCCGGCTGTACGCGCTCTCCGCGCCGCTCGCCCTGCACGACCGGCCGACCGTCGACACCGTGCACCGCGCGGTCAAGGGCAGGGAACTGGCCGTCGGCACCCTGGTCGGCACGTATCAGCGCTGACCGGGGGCGTGAGCAGGCGCCGTCGTGCGCTGTGCGTCGCACGCTCCCGGTGTCCGTCCGCCGTGTTCGTACGGGACGCGAAGATAGCGAAGATCGCCTAGAACGCGAAGGATGCGATAGCGAATACGGACCGGGCCGGTCCGCACCGGAATGCGGTGCGGACCGGCCCGTGACATAGGAACCGGAGCGTGGCATGCACCGGATTCCGGTCAGGGCCGATGCGGGTCCCGGGTGACGCCGAACGGGCCCTGGCCCGGCCTCCGGCCGGTGTGCGCGCATCCGTGAGCGACGAGTTTCGGCCAATCATTCCCGGCCGATGGCGCATCGGCGATACCAGACCGGGGCGGTCTACGGGTAAGTTTGCCAACTGCGCACCGGACGTGAACGGTTGACGACTATCGTGGCTGCTTGGTGATCATCGGTAGGCTCATCTCACTCACGTAACACCTCCCCCGAAGTGCACCCCCGTCGTACGCCGATTCCTGGGCACGTACCAAGGACACTCATGTCTCAACTTCGCGCACCCGCCGCGCGGTCCGACCGCCGCGAGGGCGGGCGGCACGGCCGGTCAGGCGCCCGCACGCCCGCCGGCCCGACCGGCGCCGGCCCCACCCAGTCCCCGGCGCCGTCCCCCGCGCCGCTTCCGGCCGAGGCCCGGATCCGCTCCCAACTCCTGCGTACCTCCGTGCTTCCGGCGGTCGCCGTCGCCCTCGGCGGCGCCGCGGCCGAGCTGTTCACGATCCGTACCACCGGGGCCGAGGCCGGCCCCGGCCTGTGGGCCGCGCTCACCGGAGCCGCGGCGATCACCGTCGCCTCCGTGACCGCCGCCGCCATCGGCGCCGACCGCGCCGCCAAGGGCATCCTCGACCGGGCCGGCGCGCTCCGCCGCAACAGCGTCCGCGGACAGGACGAACTGCGGGCGATCGTCGAGCAGTTGCGCAGGGGCGAGACCCCCGCGCCGCGGCCCGCGCTGCCCGCCGGCACCCCTGCCGGTGACGAGTTCGACCGCCTCGCCGAGGAGCTGACGCGCTCTCACGAGGCCGCCCTGGACGCCGTGGTGCAGGCCTCGCAGCTCTCCAGCAGCGTGGGCAACGAGCAGAAGGTCGAGGTCTTCGTCAACCTGGCCCGGCGCCTCCAGTCCCTCGTCCACCGCGAGATCCAGCTGCTCGACGAGCTGGAGAACGAGGTCGAGGACCCGGAGCTGCTCAAGGGCCTGTTCCACGTCGACCACCTCGCCACCCGCATCCGCCGCCACGCCGAGAACCTCGCCGTGCTCGGCGGCGCCATCTCCCGCCGCCAGTGGTCGAATCCGGTCACCATGACCGAGGTGCTGCGCTCCTCCATCGCCGAGGTCGAGCAGTACCCGCGGGTCAAGCTGGTCCCGCCGATCGACGGCACCCTGCGCGGCCACGCCGTCGCCGACGTCATCCACCTGCTCGCCGAACTGGTCGAGAACGCCACCCTGTTCTCCGCCCCGCACACCACCGTGCTGATGCGCGCCCAGTACGTCACGGCCGGCCTCGCCATCGAGGTCGAGGACCGCGGACTCGGCATGCCCGTCGCCGAGCAGAACAAGATGAACGCGCTGCTCTCCGACCCCGACCAGGTCAACGTCGCGCATCTGCTCCAGGACGGGCGCATCGGACTCTTCGTGGTCTCCGCGCTCGCCCGGCGCCACGGCATCGCCGTACGGCTCCAGTCGAACATCTACGGTGGCGTCCAGGCCGTGCTCGTCCTGCCCCAGGGCCTGCTCGGCGCCGACCCCGAGGGCCTGGCCCGCGGCGAGGCCGACCGGGCGCAGGTCGCCCAGGCCCAGGCCGCGGCGGCACAGGCGGCCGCCGCGCAGATCCCCGCGGGCCGGCCGGGGCAGCAGCCCGCCCAGCCGGCCCCCGCGCCCGTACCGCACCACCAGCCGCAGCACCAGCCTCAGCCTCAGCCCCAGGCACCGGCAGCGGCCCCGGCCCCCGCTCCGGTCCACGCCGGTTCCGGGCTCCCGGGCGACCACCCGACGGCCCCGCTGATCCTGGACCGGACCACCCCTGTCACCCCGGCCCCGGTCCAGGCCCCGGTGCCGCAGTCCCCGGCCGCGCCCGCGCCCGTCCCCGTCACCGCGCACGCGCAGTCGCACCACCCGGCCCGGCCCGGCGTACCGCACCAGCACACCCCCGCCGCGCCCGCCGGGCACGGCACGGCCCACACCGCACACACCGCTCACCCCCATCCCACCGCTCACCCCACCCACCCCACTCACCCCGCAACCCCCGCAACCCCCGCTCCGGCGGCCGTGGTCCCCCCGGCCGCACGCAACGGAGCACCGGGCAGGCCGGACCTCCCCAAGCGGCGCGCCCAGGAGCACCTCGTACCGCAGCTGCGCGAGGAGCCCCTGGTCCGCCAGGACGAGGGGGAGCCCGCTCTGCACGACCCGGGTCTGATGGCCGCCTTCCAGCGTGGCATCGGACTCGCCGAATCCCAGCCCGCCCCCCGTGAATCGCTGCGTCCCCACGGCGACGCGCACAAGGAGTAGATGTACATGGCGAGCAATGTGCCGCACGGCCATTCCTCGGATCTCGACTGGCTGCTGAGCGGCCTGGTCCAGCGGGTCCCCTACACCCGCAACGCCGTACTGCTCTCCTCCGACGGCCTCGTGAAGTCCGTGCACGGACTCGACCCCGACGCGGCCGACCACATGGCGGCGCTGGCCTCCGGCCTGTACTCCCTGGGCCGCAGCGCCGGCGCCCGGTTCGGCGACGGCGGCGAGGTCCGCCAGGTCGTGGTCGAACTGGACTCCACCCTGCTCTTCGTCTCCACCGCCGGCTCCGGCACCTGTCTCGCGGTGCTGGCCGGCCGCGAGGCCGACGCCGCCGTCCTCGGCTACGAGATGGCCATGCTCGTCAAGAGCGTACGGCCGTATCTGGTCACCCCGGCCAGGCAGGCCGCCGGCGCGGCGGGCAGTGCGGCCCAGTGACGATGGGCTCCCACCAGGAAGGGCCCTGGCTCGACGACGCGGCCGGCCGGCTGATCCGCCCGTACACCGTCAGCGGTGGGCGGACCCGGCCGACGGCCGCGCTCGACCTGCTCTCGATGGTGATGGCGACCGGCTCCCTGCCGCAGGCCCACCTGGGTCCCGAGCACAGCCTGGCCCTCGGGCTGTGCGAGGGGCCCACCTCGGTGGCGGAGATAGCGGCGCACTTAAGGCTGCCGGCCGTCGTCACGAAGGTCCTCCTCTCCGATCTCGTGGACTGCGGGGCGCTCACCGCCCGCGCCCCCCGCTTCCACGCCAACCCAACCGACCGTTCCTTGCTGGAGGCAGTGCTCGATGGCCTACGACAACGGCTCTGAGCGCCACAACGGCCCCGAGCGCCACGACCGAGGTCACGAAGGCTTCGCGAGCGACCCGTTCCCGACCGCCCTGAAGATCCTGGTGGCGGGCGGGTTCGGGGTGGGCAAGACCACCTTCGTCGGCGCGGTCAGCGAGATCGAACCGCTCAGCACGGAGGAGCTGCTCACCTCGGTCAGCGCCGCCACCGACAGCCTGGAGGGCGTGGAGTCCAAGACGACCACCACGGTCGCCATGGACTTCGGGCGCATCACCCTCGACGGGCGCAACGTCCTCTATCTGTTCGGCACCCCCGGCCAGGAGCGCTTCTGGTTCATGTGGGACGAGCTCTCCGAGGGCGCCCTGGGCGCGGTGGTGCTCGCCGACACCCGTCGCCTCCAGGAGTGCTTCTCCGCCGTGGACTTCTTCGAGCGGCGCGGCATCGGGTTCGTGGTGGCGGTCAACGAGTTCGACGGCGCCTACCGCTACGACCCCGACGAGGTGCGGGCGGCGCTCGACCTCAAGCCGGACGTGCCGGTCGTGCTGTGCGACGCCCGGATCTCCAGCTCCGCCATCCAGACCCTGCTGACCCTCGTCCAGCATCTGCTCACCAACATCCCGGCCAGCGCGCCGACCTACGGAGCCACGACATGACCTACGACCCGACCGGTCATCTGCTGCTCACCCCGATCGACCGGGACGCGCCCGCCCGGGTGCGCCGCCTGCGTGAGCTGGGACTCGGCGAGCAGCCCGACCCGGCCTTCGACGAATTCGCCCACCGGCTCGCGGAGGTGACCGGCGCCCCGTACTCGATGGTCAACTTCATCGACGAGAACCGGCAGTTCTTCGCGGGCCTGCACACCCCGGCCGGCACCCACTCGGGCACCGACCTCGGCGCCACCGCCGCCGGCAGCGGCGGCGTGGGCCGTTTCATGGCCCGCGACCACGGCTACTGCCCCCACGTGGTGGTGCGCCGCAAGGCGCTGGTCCTCGAAGACGTCTGCGACTACCCGCGGTTCGCGGGCAACCCGGTCGTGGACGAGATCGGCATCCGCTCCTACATGGGCGCGCCGCTGATCGACCGCAGCGGGATAGCGCTGGGCACGATCTGTGTCGTGGACACGGACGTACGTCCCTGGGGCCGGGCCGGCCTGGAGACGATCAAGGCGATGGCCGCCGAGCTGGTGGAGCAGATCCACCGGCGCGAGGACGGTCTGATCTGACGCTCGGTCGATCCGGCCCGTGTCGCAGGGTGCCCCGGTGTCCGGCCTACTCGCCGGACACCGGGGCATCTCTTGCTTCTTGACTGAACGTCAGACGTGCGCGGGCTCCATGGGCTCCATGCGGACCACGTCGGAGAGCCGCTCCGACCAGCTGCCCTTGTCCTGGCCGAGGGCGATCTCGGCGAGCCGGACGAGCTGGATGTCCGAGGTGCCCGCGGGCGCGAAGATGTGGAACGCGTCGCGCAGGTACCGCTCCAGGGGGCGGTCCGTGTACAGACCGGCCGCGGAGTGGATCTCCATGGCGGCGCGGCCCGAGTCGATCGCCGCCTCCACGTTGACGAGCTTGGCGTTCATCAGCTCGGCGTCGCAGGACAGGCCCTGGTCGAGCAGATGCACGGCGTGGTACGCGGCGAGCCGGGCGGTCATCAGACGCGACTGCATCTGGCCCAGCTTCAGCTTGATCGTGGGGAGTTCGGAGAGGGGCTTGCCGTAGCGGATGCGCTCGGTGGCGAAGCGGGTGGTCTCCTCCAGGATCGCCTGGTGGACACCGAGCGACACGGCCGTGAGGTTGGACCGGCCGTAGAGCACGCTGGAGGAGTACGCGACGGCGAGGCCGTCGCCCTCGTCGCCGAGCCGGTTGGCGGCGGGGACCCGGCAGTTCTCGAAGATGAGCTCGCCGAAGCTGAAGCCGTGCAGACCCATGGCGGGCTTCTGCTCACCGGTCCGGAAGCCCGGGCGGTCGGCCTCGACGAGGAAGGCGGTCAGGCCCTTCGAGCCGGGGCCGGTCCGCACCACGACACCGTGCAGGTCGCCGACATGGCTGTTGCCGACGTAGACCTTGCGGCCGTTGAGGATGTAGTCGTCGCCGTCGCGGACCGCGCTCGCCTCCATGGCGAGGACATGGCCGCCGGACTCGTACTCGGTGACCGCGATCGTGGGCAGGCACTCGCCGGCGGCGATGGCGGGCAGCCAGGTCTTGCGCTGCTCGTCGCTGCCGTAGTGCACGATCTTGGCGGTGCCCAGCTGCGAGGCCTGCACCATGGCGCCCATCGCGCCGCTGACCCGGGCCAGCTCCTCGATGATGATCGTCTTGGCCAGGTGGCCGGCGTTCATGCCGCCGTACTCGCGGCCGATGGTCGCGCCGATCCAGCCCTGGGCGGCGATCAGCCGCGACAGCTCGTGGTGGACCGTGCGGGACGCCTCCATCTCCGGTATGCGCGGCCGGACCTCACGCTCCGCGAAGTCCCGCACCTCCTGCCGGAGCTGATGATGCAGTCGGCTGCTGAAGTAGCCGTCCATACGAGTCCCTCACTACGAATCGCCTGCCCGTCGATTGGTTCGAGCAGGTGGAACATCGGCAGTGGTCCCGTCCCGAACAGGCCGACGGCTTCATCGTTCTTGATCTTTCCGGGAAGGTTCAATATCGGCACCAAGTTTGTCCGAAACCTGAACGGTTGACGTTTGTTTCTGAGTGTGTTTGGTGCGGTGTCGGCCTGCCCGGCCCGGGCGGGGGCCGTTCGGCAAGGTCGACTTTCTGCCACATGCCGACGGCAAGGGATACATGGGCATATGCGGTCGAGAGGGTGTGGGTCGGCGCATAGATCGTTTCGTCGCCGAAGGGGTGCTATGCCGGATCCGCCAGAGTCACCCGCACGTTACGGAGCGTGCGCGGTCGGCCGTGGTGTGTTCGTCCCGCTACTCACCGTGCCACCTCACGTCCGCTTGAGGGCGACCGGCAAACCGGTTCGTGAGCACCCGCCGAAGTGCGGTATTGTTCTCATGCGCGTTCGGCCAGGGAAACCCCAGGTCAGACGGGCACCGGGACGTGGCGCAGCTTGGTAGCGCACTTGACTGGGGGTCAAGGGGTCGCAGGTTCAAATCCTGTCGTCCCGACCATGCGGAAACGCAGGTCGGAGGCCGTTCTCTCATCCGTGGGAGGGCGGCCTTTCGTGCGTCCGGGGGCGCCCGGGGGCGACCGGGAGCCGCGCGACGCCGGCGCTCAGTCGGGGCCGGACCAGTCGAAGGTGATCGTCTTGCTGGACTTGCCGGTGCGGTTCCAGGCGAAGCCGAAGGCGTCGGCCTGGTCGGTGATGGCGCGGCCCCAGGTGGCGAGCTGGCCGGGGCCGGTTTCGCAGCCGGGGAGGTTGGTCGACTGCACGCGGGCCCCGTCCGGGGTAGTCGGGCCGGTGAGTGCCTCGGCGCGGGCCTCGACCCGTCCCGGGACACTGGCCCGCCAGGTGGCCAGGTCCTCGTCGATCTCCACCTCTATGGGGGCGAAGTCCATGCCCCGTACCTCGAAGGCTCCCATGCTCACCAGCTGCGCCGGCCAGCTGCCGGCCTGCCCGCTGAAGATCATCTGCAGGGCGCCCCGCTGCCCGTCGTCGGCCCGCTCGTCGAAGAGGAACGCCGCGTACGAGTCCGAGTGCTCCGCCCAGACATTGCCGACGAAGGAACCCAGCATCACCATGTTCAGGCCGTCCAGCCGGGCGTCGCCGTAGTTCCCCTCACGTATGTGCCACACCAGGATGCCTTCGCAGTCACCGGTGGACGGTGGCTGGGCGAACGAGCACGGACACGGAATGTCGCACTTGCACACGTCGAACCAGTCGCCTGCCAGATGCCAGGCAGGCACGGCTTCTGCCGCCTGTGTCATCGCTCTCACCCCTCATGCTCTCTCTTCCATCGTGCGCTCGGGCCGCGCGGGCAGCCAGTCGCGGGCGAGTGTGCGGGGCCGGGATCCGTGCTGTGCTGGAAGGGGCGGACGGGAGTGCGTCATGCGTACGGTTCAGCGGCCGGACACGAAGAGTCATCCGTTGCGGCGGGGGGTGCTGCTGCCGGTCCGGGACCTCGCCGTGGCCTGGTCGCTGATCGTCCTGATCGCGGTCCTGGCCTGGGTGCTCACCGTGGGCCAGGCCCGGGACATGGGGGTCGAGCCCGGCACGATGGGGATGGCGCTGCCGCTCTTCCTCCTGCTCTGGGTGGCGATGATGGCGGCGATGATGCTGCCCTCCGTCGCCCCGGTCGCGCTGACCTGGGTCAGGGGGATAGCCCGCCAGTCCAGCGGTGCCGGACGGGCGCTGCGCACCACCGAGTTCATCGTCGGCTACCTGACGGCGTGGACGGTGTTCGGCCTCCTCGCGTACGGAGGGCTCGCGCTGACCGGTGCCCTGGTCGACCGGGACCCGGACGTCGGGAGGTGGATCGGGGCGGCCGCCTTCGCGCTGGCCGGGCTGTATCAGCTGGGCCCGCTCAAGGACATCTGCCTGCGGCACTGCCGCAGCCCCATGGCCCAGCTGATGCGGTACGCCTCGTACCGGCCTCGGCTGCGCGATCTGCGGGTGGGGCTGCACCACGGCGCGTACTGCGTCGGCTGCTGCTGGGCGCTGATGGTCCTGCTGATCCCGCTGGGTGTCATGAACGTCGCGGCGATGGCGGGGGTGGCGGCACTGATCTTCCTGGAGAAGCTCTGGTACCGGGGTCCGCAGCTGGCCCGGGTGGCCGGTGTCGGGTTCCTGGTGCTCGCGGTGCTCGCACCCTTCCAGGACTGGCTGCTGCCGGGCCTGCAGAGCTCGATGACCCCGATGTGACGGGCCCCGCCCCCGCCAGGAGCGCCGTTGCCCCCGTGCCGGGAGCACCGTTCGTGACCGCTCCAATTCACACGGTGGAACCGTGAATTGATGCTGCGTCAATGAAACTTTCCCGCTTGTCACGGTCTTGTCACGAGATTCTGGAATTGGACTCGACCACTGGTGAGCGACGCGCGTAACTCCCTTGAAAACAAAGCGACTTGATAGGTCATCAATTCAAGAACGCTCGTGACCGGACGGACCGCACGCGGTCCGTCCCTTTTTTCTGAATACTCCGCAAAAGCCGTCTGGCAGGCTGCCGCGCACCGTTCCCTGACCAAGGAAGAGGTGCACATATGTCCGGACGGCGAAGACTCAAAAGACCCCAGCGCCGCAGGGCCCGCCGGCTCATACTCGCCGCGGCCGCCGTCGCCGTGATGGCGGTGACGGGCTCGGTCGCTTACGGGAGTCTGAACTCCGGGCCGGGGGAGAGCCGCCCGCAGCCGCTCGCCCTGGGGGAGCCCGCCGCTGCGACGGAGCCGGCGAAGGAGCCGGCGCGCGAGAAGGAACCCGAGCCGCTGACCCGGGTCCCGAAGAGCGAGCCGGGGCGGGGCCTGGTCTACCGGGGGCTGGCCGTCGCGCCCGAGGGTGACCGGTGCACGGGGGTGTACCGCACGGCCCGCGGCGAGTGCACGCACGGCCCCGACGCTCCGCCCAAGGGCGTCGACATCAAGAAGAGCATCGCGCCCGCGGTTCCGGCGACCGCAGCCGCGGTGGACCCCACCAAGGCGGGCAGCGGGCGCGGCGATTCCGCGCCCGCCGCACGCCCGGCCGCCACAGCCCCCGCGCTCGACGCCACCGCGTCCGGCAGCGCTGCCGCGTCCCGTCCGGCCGGGGGGCCGGGCGGTACGTCACAGACTCCGGCGGAGGGGCCCACGGGCCAGACCGTGCAGTGCGACGGCGACGGCAGCACCGGCAACCGCGTGCAGGTCGTCTACGCCCACGCACCCGGACGGGACCGGTACGCGCAGTACTTCGCGTCGTTCCGCAAGTGGGCGGCCGATGCCGACCTCATCTACTCCGAGAGCGCCAAGGACACCGGCGGCGTCCGGCACATCCGCTACGTGACGGCGGCCGACTGCACGCCCACCGTGCTCAACATCGAGCTCTCCGACGCCGCCCTCGCGGAGTTCAGCGCCACCAACAGGGCGCTCGCGGCCAAGGGGCTCGACCGTCGTGACCGCAAGTACATGATCTTCTCGGACACCCAGATCTACTGCGGCATCGGCACCTTCGCCGGAGACGAGCGCCCGGGCCAGAGCAACCTCAGCAACTTCGGTCCCTCCTACGGGCGTACGGACGCGGGCTGCTGGGGCGGACACACCGCGGCGCACGAACTCGGCCACAATCTGGGCGCGGTGAACAACAGCGCGCCCAACACCAGCCGTGGCGCGCACTGCACGGACGAGTGGGACGTGATGTGCTACTCGGACAGCCCGTACTACCCGCGGATGCGCACGGTCTGCCAGGACCAGAACTACGAGAACCGCCTCGACTGCAACCACGACGACTACTTCCACACCAGCCCCCGGCCGGGGAGCTACCTGGCCACGCACTGGAACATCGCCGACAACCAGTTCCTGATGCGGAGCGACAGCGGAACGAACCCGAACCCCGGTCCGACCCCGACCCCGACGCCCACACGTACGCCCACGCCCACACCGACGCCGACCGCCGGCCCCGGCACCGCGCCCACCGTCACCGTCGGACAGATCGCCGCCGACTCCGCCGTCGCCACCTGGAAGCCGGTCGCCGGCGCGGCCTGGTACCAGGTCTTCCTCGACGGGCGGGCGATCGGCTGGGTGCAGACCACCAGCGTCCGCCTCTACAACCTGAGGCCCGACACCGGCTACACCGTGGCCGTCTCCGTACGCGACACCTCCGGGCGTGACAGCGGCCGGGGCAGGGCGACCTCGTTCCGCACCGCGGGCGGCGGGGGTGGCGGCACGACGCCTCAGCCCGGCGCACGCCAGTTGTTCGTCAACGGAGCCACCGGCACGGCCGCCGAGATCTGGGGCGGGCGGAGCGCGGACAACACCGTGCTCGTCGGCTCGCAGCGCAACGGATACGCCCAGCAGCAGTGGTACGTCGACCAGGCCGGCAACGGCTCCAGCCGGATCCGTTCCGCCGTCTCCGGCAAGTGCCTCCAGGTGGGCGGCGCCCCGAGCGCCGGCATGTGGGTGGCGCAGCAGCCCTGCCGGGACGTCGCCGCCCAGCAGTGGCGGATCACGGCCGCCGGGAACGGGCGCGGCGTGACGATCGCCGCGGGCGCGAGCCGTTACGTCCTCGGCGTCAGCAACCGCCCGTACTACGGGTCCTGGCTGATCGAGCTGCAGAGCGCGACCGGCGCACCGGCCCAGTCCTGGACGGTCCAGACCGCGTCCTGAACCGCGCCTTCGGACGGCCGGCGGGCCCTGTCCCGCCGGCCGTCCCCACGCCCGCCCGTCCGAGCCTTCCTCCTCTGGAGCACATCACCATGCGCCGAACGCTTTCCGCCGCCGTCGCCACCACCCTGGCAGGGGCGGCCCTGTCCCTGACCGTCGCCGCCGGGACCGCCCTGGCCCACGGCGACACCCTGAACGTGGAGATCACCGGGCACGACTTCGGCAGGGTGCGCACGAGCGTCGTCTGGGAGAACGACCACGACCCCGTCGAGGGGAACGTCGCCGCCACGGTCAACGCCCGCAGCGCCGACGGCCGTACGGCCGGACCGTGGAAACTGGTCCGCGAACCCGCGCCCGCCACCGGCTGGACCACCGCCGAGGCACTGCCGCCCGGCCGCTGGACGGTCGTCGTCGAGGCCGGCTTCCCGGCCCTCGGCCGGGACGAGGAGGAGATCACGGTCTCCCCCGGGACCCCGGCGTCACCGTCTGCCACCGCACCCCCGGCACCCACCACGCCGCCGACCCCTTCCGCGGAGCCGTCGACCGCCTCCGCCCCGAGACCGGCCGCTGCCGGGCCTGAGCCCGAGCCCGGCCCGGGGCGCGGCCCATGGCTGATGGCAGGCGGCGGCGTGCTCGCTGCCGTCGCCGTCGCCGCCGTTGTCCTGCGCGCGCGCCGACGGCGGGGTTAGAGGTCGTTTCCCGCGTACGACAGGTTGAAGCTCTTGTTCGTCAGCGGGAAGTCGGGAACGATCGTGTCGGTCAGGGCGATAGGCAGGGCCGGCCAGTTGAAGAAGGACGGGTCCACCGGCTTCACGCGGGTGAGGTGGCCGTCGGCGGTGGTCTCGACGCGGGTGGCGAGGGTGCCGCGCCAGGACTCGACGAGGCCGACACCCGAGCCCGCGCGCGGCGTCACGGGGACGACGGCCGGGCCCGGGGCGAGACCCTCGGCGAGGTGGTCGATCAGGGCGAGGGAGACGTCGATCTCCTCGGCGCGGACCAGGAAGCGGGCGAGGACGTCGCCGGTGTCGTGGACGGGGACGGCGAGGTCGGTGTCGTACGAGAGGAAGGGGTGGGCGACCCGGGCGTCGGTGCCGGGCAGGCCGCTCGCGCGGGCGACGTAGCCGAGGCAGCCGATGTCCCGGGCGGCCTCGGCGGTCAGGACGGCGGTGCCGGTGAACCGGTCGAGGACCGTGGAGTGATGGAGGGCGAGACCGGCGATCTCGCGGATGTCGCGGCCGAGGGCGGCGAGCCGGGCGGGGGCCGGGAGGGAGCGCAGGGCCGCGCCGCCCGGGACGACTCCGCCCCTCAGCAGCCGGTGGCCGGTGACCTCCGCGTTGAGCCGGAGCAGCTGTTCGCGGACCCGCTGCGCATGGGCGTTGAGGATGCCGTGGCCGACGTCGTTGCAGAGCATGCCGAGGTCGGCGACATGGTTGTGCAGGCGCTCCAGTTCGAGGAGGAGCGCGCGGGCGCGGGCGGCGGCGGCCGGGATCTCCGTACCGGTGGCCTCCTCGACGGCCAGGCAGTACGCGAGGGCGTGGCCGACGGCGGTGTCGCCACTGATGCGTTCGGCGAGCGGCAGACCCGCGGTGACGGTCCGGCCCTGGAAGAGCTTCTCGACACCGCGGTGGACGAACCACAGCCGGGCCTTGAGCTTGAGGATCGTCTCGCCGACGACGGAGAAGCGGAAGTGGCCCGGCTCGATGAGCCCGGCGTGGACCGGGCCGACGGGGATCTCGTACACGCCGTCGCCCTCGACCTCCAGGAAGGGGTACGGCCCCTCCTGCTCGGCGAACGGCGGCGGCGGCCCGGCGTCGGGACGCATCGGGTACCAGCCCTTGGGCCAGTGGAAGTGGCGCACCAGGCGGCGGGGGAGCGGGTGACCGAGCGGGACGACACCGTGCAGGTCCCGCATCTCGCGCTCGAACCGGCCCGCGGGGAAGGAGAGATGGGCGAGCGTGGGGACCTCGGGCTTGTCGGGGTCCAGGTGCACATGGAGTTCGGTGCGCACGTCCGGAGGGCCGGCGGCGAAGAGGTAGACGACACGGATCCGGTCGCCGTTGTCGTGATGCGCGGCGACGAGGGCCAGCCGGTGTCCGCCGTCCAGCAACTCGGCGGTACGGACGGGGAGTTCGTCGATGCCGATCTCGTGGGTGGTACGCATGGTCAGTGGCCTCCGATCGCGGCGGCGGCATCGTGCAGGAGATCGGTGAGCGGTCCGGTCGCGATGCCGAGCGCGGCGCAGGCGGCCAGCCCGAGGACGAGCGGCCAGACGGCGCCCGCCGGCACCGAGGCCGACGAAGCCGACGAGGCCGACGAGGCCGACGAGGCCGCCGGAGCGGGGGAGTGGGCGGGCGCGGGGCCGAGGACCATCCGTGCGGTACGGGCGGCGAGCGCGGCGAAGGCGACCAGGACGAGCAGCAGCGCGGCCGCCGTCACCCAGCCGAGCCCGGCCGCGAAACCGGCCCGGACGATGCCCAGTTCGGAGGCGAACAGCGCGAACGGCGGGAAGCCGAGCAGCGCGAGGACCGAGAGGCCGAGGACCGCGCCGAGCCAGGGGAGCCGCGCGAGCAGCCCCCGTACCCGCCCGACGAGTGTCGTCCCGGTCAGGTTCAGCACATGGCCCGAGGCGCAGAAGGCGACCGACTTGGCCAGGCCGTGCCCGGCGATGTGCAGCAGGACGGCCGCGAGCGCGAGCGGCGTGCCGATCGCCGTGCCGAGGGCGATCAGGCTCATGTGCTCCATGCTCGAATAGGCCAGCATGCGCTTGTAGTCCCGCTGGGCGAGCAGCAGCGCGGTGGCGAGCGCCAGGGTGAGCAGGGCGATCGTGCTGAGCAGCACCCGGGTCCAGCCGTGCCCGAGGGCGGCGTCCGCGATCGTCTCGTACCGCAGGATCGCGAGGAAGGCGACGGAGAGCAGCACCCCGGACATCAGGGCGGAGACCGGGGCCGGTGCCTGGCTGTGGGCGTCCGGCAGCCAGGCGTGCAGGGGGACGAGGCCGGCCTTGGCGCCGAAGCCCAGGATGACCAGGGAGACGCCGAGCCGCGTGACGGACGGGTCGAACTCGCCGGCGTGCGCGACGAGCGTCGGCCAGTCGAGGGCGTGCGCCTCGTCGATCCCGGCATGCCGGGCGGCGGAGTACACGAGGACCGTGCCCAGGAACGCGAGGGCGATGCCGGCCGAGCAGATCACCACGTACTTCCAGGCGGCCTCGACCGATCGGCGGGTGCGCCGGTGGCCGACGAGGAAGGCGGTGACGATCGTCGTCGCCTCGACCGCCACCCACAGCACACCGAGGTTGGCCGTCACCACGGCCAGGCACATGGCGGCCAGGAACGCCTGCACCAGGGTGTGCAGCAGGGCCGTCGCCCGCGCGGAGAGCCGTTCACCGGACCCGTACGACGGCAGCGTGGCACAGGCGACGAGCGCGACGGCGCCCACGACGAGCAGCATCCACACGGTGGGCGCGTCCGCCCGGAGCAGTCCGCCGAACGCGGTGAGCGCGCCGCCGCGGGGCAGCGCGGCCGTGAGCAGCACCCCGCACACGAGGACGGCGACCGGGGACAGCACACCCCACCACGCCGTGCCCGGAGCGGGCGGCGGTTCGGGGGCCGAAGGGGCCGGCGGGGCGGGAGGCGCCTCCTCGCCCGCCGCCCCGACCAGGGCGGGCACCGGACGTGACACGTCGCGCGGCATCGCGCGCCGCAGCCGGGCGAGGGCGACGGCATGGGCGGCGGCCACGCCGCACGGTACGGCGACGGGTGCGGCGAGCACGGCAGCGGTCATGGTGGCCTGCATCAGTCGTGCAGCTCCCTCAGATCGTCGAGATCGGTGGTGCCGAACGCGGCCCGCATCCGCGCGGTGAGCAGCTGGAGGACGAGCACCGCGAGCAGGACGTCGAAGGAGACGCCCAGTTCGACGATGAGCGGCACTCCGGACGCGGCGAGGAAGGCGGTCGCGGTGATGCCGTTGTCCAGCAGCAGGAAGCCCACCACCTGGGACAGCGCGCGCCGCCGGGTGACCAGCACGAAGAACCCGATGAGCACCACCGCCAGGCCCACCGGCAGCGCACGGGTCGCCGGCGAGGGATCGAGCTCGACCAGCGGACGCGCCACCGCGTAGGCGAGCAGCGTCAGGGCCGCCGCCGCGAGCAGCGACGCCGCCACGTTCACCACGGGCCGGGTCTCCCGGGTCTCCGCGCTCCCGATGTCGTACGGATGCCGGTCCGCGGTCACGGCCGAGAGCGCCCGGCGCATCACGTACGGCAGGACCCCGGCCCGCAGGACGCCGATCCCCACCGCGACCGCGACCAGGTCCGCCCGCTCCTCGTGGATGCCCAGGAGCAGGGCGATCGCGCCCAGGGCGACGCCCTGAAAGGCGAAGATCCGTACGATCACGGAGAGCTCACGCCGCCAGAGGATCAGCACGGCGGCGAGCAGGAACGCCCCGCAGGCCAGATCGAGCAGCTGTACGTACACACTGTCGCTCATACGCGCCTCACTCCGTCTCACTCCCCGCTCAGGAAGAACGAGGCGGTCACCGCGAGCAGCGCCAACAGGAAGGAACCCGCGAGGAGTTCCGGCACCCGGAACAGACGCACCTTCGCCCAGAACACCTCGGCCGCCGCGAGCACCGAGCCCAGGACCGCCACCTTCACCACGAACACGAGCAGGGCGAGCGCGAGGGCGCCCGCCGAGGCCGAGGTGGCGATGCCCCACGGCGCGAACAGCGAGGCGAGCAGCCCGAGCAGCACCATGAGCCGCATCTGCGCGCCCAGTTCCACAAGGGCCAGGTCCCGGCCCGCGTACTCCAGGACCATCGCCTCGTGCACCATCGTCAACTCCAGGTGCGTGGACGGATTGTCGACCGGGATACGGCCGGTCTCCGCGAGCACCGCGACCGCGAGGGCCGCCGCGGCGAGCAGCCCCGCCGGCGACGCCAGCCGGTCCGGCTCCCGCACCGCACCGTCGACGATCTCGGGCAGATTGGTGGTCCCGGCCGGTATCGACAGGGCGAACACCGCCATCAGGAGCGTCGGTTCGACCAGGGCCGCGATCGTCATCTCCCGCGACGCCCCCATGCCGCCGAACGCGGTGCCCGTGTCCAGACCCGCGAGCGCCAGCGTGACGGTGCCGAGCGCGAGCAGCGCCACCACCAGGATCAGATCCGCCCGCCCCGCGACCGGAGTCCGGGTGGAGAGCAGCGGAACGAGCGTGGCGACCACCAGCGTCGTCGCCACGAGCAGCGCGGGCGCGGCACGGAACGCCGGACCGGTGCCCGCCGGGGCGATCGGCTCGCGGCGCAGCAGCTTGCGGGTGTCCCGCAGCGGCTGGAGCACCCCGGCCCCCGCCCGCCCTTCGAGCCGCGCCCGCACCTGCCGCATCAGACCGGTGAGCAGCGGCGCCCCGCCCACCACCGCGCCCGCCTGCACGGCGACCGCCGCGTACCCCATGACGCTCACCAGCCCACCACCAGCACCACGAACAGCGAGAGCAGCCCGAGGAATCCGTATCCGAGATAGACGTGCACACTGCCGCCGGCGAGGCGGCGGGCCGCCCGCCCGGTCCGGGCGAGCCGGGCGAGCAGCGGGTCGTAGAGACGGTGCTCGACCCGGTCCGGCACCCGTGCCCGGAACCGTACGCGCTCGACCAGATACACCGACTCGCGTACGTGGGTGACGTCGACGTCCTGCTCGGGAGCGAGCACGTCGTCGAAGACGCGCTGCAGGGGCTCCGCGAACGAGGTCGCCGTGTACGCCATGCGCGGGGTCGGGGAGCCACCGCCGCAGTCCCACAGCCTGGCCCTGCGCCGCCGGTTGCCCAGGATCCGGGGAAGGGCCGTGACAAGGAGGAACACCGTGGCGAGGCCGAGCGCCACCCACAGCGGCGAGAGCGCGGCCGAGATGTCGCGCAGGCGTACGCCCAGACCGTCGTCCGCCACGGCCCCGGTGCCTGTGACGGAACCGCCGGCCGGCAGCCGCACGGCGGCGACCGCCCGCCCGAGGCCCGGGGCGAGCAGCCCGGGCAGCAGCGCGAGCACCGCGCACCCCAGCGCGAGCAGGCCAAGGCCCGCCAGCATCAACGGCGGTGCCTCCTTCGCCTGTTCGGCCCGGGTGCTGCGCGGGCGGGCGAAGAAGCCCACCCCGAGCGCCTTCACGAACACCGCCGCCGCCACGCCCGCCGACAGGGCGACAAGGCCCACCGCGAGCGGCAGGGCGATCGCCACCTCGATGCCCGGCATCTCCAGACCGTGGATCAGCGACTGCAGCAGCAGCCACTCGCTGACGAAGCCGTTCCCCGGCGGCAGTGCCACGGCGCCCAGCGCACCCACCGCGAAGAACGCCGCCGTCACCGGCATCCGGGACCGCAGCCCGCCGAGCCGGTCGAGGTCCCGCACCCCCGTCGCCCGGACCACCGCACCGGCGGAGCCGAACAACAGGGCCTTGAAGGCGGCATGGTTGACGACGTGCAGCAGAGCCGCGGACAGCGCGAGCGCCGCCAGACCGCCGTCGCCGGACGAGGCGAAGAGACCCGCCGCACCCGCGCCCACGAGCACGAGACCCAGGTTCTCGGCCGTCGAATAGGCGAGCAGCCGCTTCACGTCCGACGAGATCGCCGCCTGGAGGATCCCGTACACGGCCGAGATCCCGCCGATCGCCATCAGACCGAGCCACCACCAGGACGGCCCGCCGCCGAGCAGGTCGAACCCGGTGCGCGCGATCCCGTACACCCCGAGATTGACCATCGCCGCGCTCATCAGCGCCGACACCGGACCCGGCGCCTCGGGATGCGCCCGGGGCAGCCAGGCGTGCAGCGGAACGGCGCCCGCCTTGGAGGCGAACGCCGCGCCCGTGAGCACGAACACCGTGCCCCGTACGGCAGGCGACAGCTCCCCGGCCCGGGCGCGGAGCACGTCGAAGCCCTCCCCGCCGGCCCGCGCCGCGAACAGCGCGAAACCCGCGAGCAGCAGCACCAGACCGAGATGGGTCATCACCGCGTACCAGAGACCGGCCGCGCGCACCTCCGCCCGCGACCGGTGCTCCACCAGGACCAGCAACAGCGAGGAGACCGCCATCAGTTCCCAGGCCAGGAGGAAGGTGGAGACGGAGGCGGCGGCCGGTACGAGCACCAGGGTGAGCGCGAAGAGCGGCAGCACCGCCTGCGCGGTGCGGGACGCGAGCCCGAGCGGCCCGTGCCCGGAGGCGTAACCGATGGCGTACACCGCCACCGCGGCGACCACCGCGCCCGCCACCGCCATGAACAGCCCGGACAGCGCGTCCACCTGCCACACCGTGCCCGCGAGCGGAAGGAGTCCCGGCAGCCGCCCGCCCCACTGCTCCCCGCCCAGGGCGCCCACGCCGGCCGCGCAGCCCGCCGCGCCGACTCCGGCCGTGCACACGCCCGCCACGACGAGCCGCGCCCGGGCCGGCAGCGCGGCCCCCGCCACGGCGCCCGCGGCGGCCAGCGCGCCGGCCGCCCCCAGGCCCGCCGCGATCACCGGCCGGTCACCCGGCGCAGTGCGGCCACGATCGCCGCCGGTTCCGGCGGACAGCCCGGTACGGCCAGATCCACGGCCACGACGTCGGAGACCGCGCCCTCGACCCCGTACCCGCCGGCGAACTCCCCGCAGTCGATCGCGCAGTCGCCGACCGCGACGACGATCGGCGGCTCGGGCATCGCCTGGACCGTGCGCCGCAGGGGCTCGGCCATGTTCCTGGTGACCGGCCCCGTCACCAGGGCCACGTCCGCGTGCCGGGGCGAGGCGACGAGCCGGGCGCCGTACCGCTCGGCGTCGTACACGGGGTTGAACGCGGCGGTGATCTCGATCTCGCAGCCGTTGCACGAGCCCGCGTCCACACAGCGGACCTGGGCCGAACCGCCGAGCGCCCGGGCCTGTGGGAGTGGCGCGTCGGCGGGCGCGGGCGGTGCCGGTTCGGCCACCCGCCCGGTGGTACGGATCTTGCGCAACAAGCCCATGAACGCCCCTCCCAAGGGTGGTGAGGACACTCCTCCGCGGCGGCTAACGGAGTTCTCGGTAGCCGGAGTTACGGAACTTTCCCTGCGCTTTGCGTGCTTTGTTGAGATTTTGATCTACGAGGGGGTTACGGGACCGGGACCGGGACCGGAGCCGGGGCCTCAGGCGGGTGGGGCGGAACCCGGTGGCGGAACCGGAGACGTCGCGCGGAGGTCGGCGAGGAGTTCGGCCTGGCCGGCGAGCACGCCCGAGAGGATCGAGCGGGCGACGGTGAGCAGCTCGGCGACCTGCGGGTCGGTGAGGGTGTAGTGCACGGCCGAGCCCTCGCGGCGCGCGACGACGAGGTTCGCGCGGCGCAGGACGGCGAGCTGCTGGGAGAGGTGGGCGGGCTCGACGCCGACCTCGGGGAGCAGCTCCGAGACCGCGTACTCGCGCAGGCTCAGGAGCTCCAGGACCCGGATGCGGACCGGGTGGCCGAGCGTCTTGAAGAACTCGGCCTTGAGCTGGTACAGCGGTGTGCTCACGCGGCCCACCGCCCGCAGGGCCTCCCGCGCCCTCGCCCTGTGTGTCGTGTGCGTTCAGAACCGTTCGTCATGGCACTCATCCTCGCGGCTCCAGGTGGTGCTCATGAAGTCGACAATTGCCAAGATTAGCAATTCGGAAGGTCAAGGGCGGGGCGTTTCGTCGTTTCGGGGAGGGGGCCGTCAGTCGGTCTCGGCGACGTGGACGAGGCGGATGCCGGTCACCAGGTCCGGGCGGATGCGGACGACCTGGTCCATGGTCTGGTCCGACCACGGGGTGAGCAGCCGCTCGTAGCGGGCGAGGTCGTCGGGGTCGGTCACCAGGTGGCAGTAGCCGGTCACCACGGTGCTCCAGCCGAGGCGCGTGGTCGTGTCGATGTCGTCCGCCTCGTAGGCGACGACGACGCCGCGCGTACCGGCCTCCTTGGTGCTGAGCACCAGCGCACCGCTCTCGTGCGTGCGGATGATGATGTGCCCGTCGTCGACGATGTGGTTGACCGGGCGGATCGCGGGCAGCGCCTGCCGGGTGAACACGATCCGGCCCAGGGGCGCACCGGCCAGCAGGCGCAGGGCCTCGTCGGGATCCAGCGGGACCGTGCGGCGGCGCCCGCTGTCGGGCGCGGCGGGGGCGCTGGGCGCCGGGCCGGCCGGAGCGGGGAAGCGGGTCGGACTGTCGTTCATCGGGTGCGTCCTGAGGGCGGAAACGGAGGGGGAACGGAGGCAGAGGGATTGCCGGCGGGAATGCCGGAAGGAATGTCGGAGCGGCGGGCGGACGGATGGACGGTTTCAGTAGACGACCCGCCGGGCCGGGGCGGAAGGGTCGTTCGGCCCTTGTCGTGCGTCCGAGCGGGTCGGTTCACTGCCGGGGGTGAGGATGTCACAGCGGACACGCGAAGGGTGAACAGACGGTGATCGTCGCGGTGGGACACATCGATCTGAGCGGGGCGGCGCGGGCCGCGGTCGAGGCGGAACTGAGTGCCAGACTGGCGGAGCTCCCCGCGGGGCAGGCCGGTCTGGTACGGGCCGGGCGGGGGATCCCGGCCCTGTTCGCCCGGGCGGCGAAGGCCGCCGGACACCGCCTCGTCGTCACGTTCCCCGCCGGTGCCGCCGCTCCTGAGGAGCTGCCGCCGCGCGACCGCCTCGCGGCCGGGGACCTGCTCGCGCTGGCGGACGAGGTGCGCCTGCTCGCGTACGACCCCGCCGACCGTGACGCCTGTGTCTGCGCCGACGAGCAGCTGGTCAAGGGATGCCGGCACCTGATCGCCGTCTGGGACGGCTCGCCGTCCAACGGCAAGGACGCCACGGCGCACCTCGTGGCCTACGCCCTCGCCCGCGGCATCCCCGTGGATGTCGTCTGGCCGGACCACGTCCGCCGCGAGGCGGCGGCGCCCACGCGCTAGCGGCGCGGCGGCGGCGCGGCGGCGTACGGGCACGTGACCTGGGACCGGGGACCCGGCACCGGGACCTGGAGCCTGGGGTCGAACACCTGTGGGCGGGCCGTTCGGCCCTTGGGAGCGGTGGCGCGGTTCGGCTTCACTGCGGAGCATCCCTGGCATGGCGGCCGCCGGGCCACCCGGGCCGGGGCACCCATTCCCCGACGTCACTGAGGCGGTACGAACCCGATGGCCCACACCCCCACGACCGCCCGGCATCGCCCACCCCGCAAGCGGGAGGAGGGCGCGCCGGGAACCGGAGCGGCACCCGGGACCGCGGCGGCGGGCGCCGCTGTCGCCGGATCGCGTGCGTTCGCCTGGCTGCTGATCGTCACCGGCGCCCTGGGCACGCTCGCCTCGTTCGTGATCACCATCGACAAGTTCGAGCTGCTCGCGAACCCCGGCTTCAGCCCGTCCTGCAACCTCAGCCCGGTCGTGTCCTGCACGAACGTGATGACGAGCGACCAGGCCTCCGTGTTCGGCTTCCCGAACCCCATGGCCGGCCTCGCCGCCTACCCCGTCGTCGCCTTCATCGGGATCGCGCTGCTCGCCGGCGCCGCCTTCCGCCGCTGGTTCTGGCTCGGCCTGAACGCGGGCACCGCGATCGGCTCGGTCTTCTGCATGTGGCTGATGAGCCAGGCGCTGTACGAGATCGGCGCGCTGTGCCTGTGGTGCGCGCTCGCCTGGGCCGCCACCATCGCCATGTTCTGGTACACGACCGTCCACAACCTGCGCCACGGAATCCTCCGGGCACCGCGCGGACTCGTCGCGGGCGCGCAGGAGTTCCACTGGGTCGTGCCGGTCACCTGGTACCTGGTCATCGTGATGCTGATCGCCACCCGCTGGTGGGACTACTGGCAGACGCTGCTCTGACCCGAGCCGTGTCCGGGCGGTGGCGCCCCGTCAGACGGCCTGCCACCCCCTAGGGTTGGGGCATGGCGGACGAGACGCGCAACAGTCTGGACGGGCGGGCCGAGGTCGTGGTGCAGGCCGGCCGCATCGGGGAGCTGCACCAGCATGTGTACGGGGACGGCGCGGCCACCAGGGCCCCCGTCCCCTTCCAACTCCCGCCCGCGCCCGTACGGTTCGAGAACCGCGACGTCGAACAGGCGCGCATCGCACGGGCCGTGGAGGCGCACGCGGCCGAGGCGGGGCCGCTCGTCGTCGCGCTCACGGGGATCGGCGGGGTCGGGAAGACGGCCCTCGGGTTCCATGTGGCGCGCCGGCTCACCGACGCGTATCCCGACGGAGTGCTCTACGTCGACCTGGACGCGCTCCGGAGGGACGGAACCGTCGAGGTCGCGGACGCCGTCGGGGAGCTGCTGACCGGCCTCGGGGTCGACCCCGACTGGCTGGAGCGGTCGTTCGCGGGGCGCACGAAGCAACTCTGGACCCGCACCCGGGACAAGCGGCTGATCGTGGTCGTCGACAACGCGCGCCTCGGGAGCGAGGTGCTTCCGCTGCTTCCCGCCTCGGACCGGAGCCTGGTGATCGTCACCAGTCAGGGCGTGCTGTACGACCTCGACGGGACGGCGGCGGTGGAGGTCCCGGTCGGTCCGCTGGGCGTCGAGCACGCGGTGCGGCTGCTGCGGCACCTCGTGGCGGATCCGCGCCTCACGGACGAGCCGGACGCGGCGGCGCGCCTCGCCCGGGAGTGCGGCGGACTGCCGGCCGCCCTGCACGTGGCGGGCCGGTGGGTACGGCGCCACCGCAGGCGGAGCCTGTCCCGGCTCGTCACCGAACTGACCACGGAACTGCACGGGAAGGGCATCCCGATGGTCGAAGCCGTGTGGGACGCGGCCTACGCGTCGCTGCCTCCGGAGGCAGCGCGCCTCTACCGGCTCCTCGCGGAGCTGCCCGGCCCGGCGGTCGAGGAGCCGGCGGCCGCGGCGCTGCTCGGCGCGGACCCGGAGACGGCCGCGGACGCGCTGGAGGAACTCCACACCGCGGGGCTGATCGAGGAGGCTGCGGGTGCGGGTGCGGGTGCGGGTGCGGGTGCGGGCGCCGGCGCCGGCGCCGCGTGGCGGATGCACGACCTCCTGCGCGGTCACGCGGGGCGCCGCGCACGGCGCGACGACCCGGACGGCGCCGACCGGGACCGCGCCCGCCGTGCCCTGATCCGCTGGTACCGGCGCCAGGCCGCCCGCGCGGACCTCCTGGCCGCCGGCCCGCGGATGACCTTCGGCGAGATCCCCGAGGCGGTCTCCGACCTGGTGCCGGACATCGAGTTCGCCGGCAAGGCGGAGGCCCTGCGCTGGCTGGAATCACAGCGCCTGGCCCTGTACGGATGCGTGCGGCTCGCTCACGAGGCCGAGCTCTTCGAGGACGCGTGGGCGCTGTGCGAGCCGCTGTGGACCAGCTTCCTCGACCATCCCCACTACGCCGACGCCATCGACGCCTTCCGGACGGGCACTGCCGCGGCCGACCGGACGGAGTTCCTGCCGGCGATGATCCGCATGCGCTGCCAGCTGGCCCGCCCGCTGTGGGAACAGGAGCGCCACGAGGAGGCCGCGGAGCACCTGCGGCACGCCCTCCACGCCTCCGAGTCCCTGGGCGAGGACCCCGCGGAGCGCAGGCTCAGGGCCTCGGCCGTCGAGTTCCAGGGCCTCCTGAAGGCCGAGACCGGGGACTGGGCGGGTGCCGCCGCCGACTTCGAGACGGCCAGGGCCGTCCACGCGCGGATCGGCAACGCGTACGGCGTGATGCTCCAGACCTACCTTCTCGGCCGCACCGCCCTGCGCAGCGGCGCGTACGAGGAGGCCGTCAGGCATCTGGAGACGGCCCACGCGAGTGCGGCGGAGCAGCGCCGCGAGCGGATGACCGCACGCACCGGCTTCGAACTGGGCCGCGCCCTGCGCCTGGCCGGACGGCCGGACGAGGCGCTGCCCCTGGTGACCGCCGCGCTCGACAGTGCCCGCGCCCGTGGCTCCCGTACGGACGAGGTCCGGGTCCTCACCGAACTCGCCGCCCTGGCGGAGGAGCGCGGCGACACCGAGACCGCCGAAGGACACCGCGCGAGGGCCCGGGACATCACGGTGCGGGCCGGCGGCGTCGTACCGGACGAGCGGAACTCGTCGGACTCGTCGAGCTCGTCGTCTCAGAGCTCGTAGTCCAGGTCTTCCGGGCGGGCCGGGCCGAGCCGCACGCGGACGACCGCGGTCCCGACGACGCACGTCAGCGACCGCTGCCCGGTCGCGCGGCCCCCGGCTCCGAGCCAGGCGTGGACCGCCGACGCCACGGCGGGCGGATCGGGGTACGTCACCCGGCCGCCCTCCCGGTGGGGCTCCACGCTCACGCTGAACAGCCCGGCCGCGCGGTGTCTGAGCAGCAGCCGCCCGTGCGTCAGGACCGCGGTGGCCGTGCGGCACCCCGGGTACTCCGTGAGCGCACGGGCCGTCCAGCCCTCCGCGGTCCATGCGGTGCGTGCGTACGGCGTCTCGGGGGCGCCGGTTCCGGCGCGCCGCCACAGGACGGCCGCGCTCTGGAGCGGGCGCGGACCGGCCGTGGGGTCCTCGGCCGCGAGGTGGTGGGGCGCCTGCCGGCTGTGGACGGGGAAGCGCCGTACGGAGACCTGTCCGTCCGTCGGCTCGGCCCGGACGACGAAGGCCGGCGGGCGGCGGGGCGCCGAGCCCGGGCTCGGGAAGGCGGCCGCTTCCAGGGAGTGTGCGGGTGGGCGCAGCCCGAGGAGCGGGTAGAGCCGTTCGCGCAGACGCGTCAGTGCCTGCCCCTCGTCCTCGCGTGCGAACGCGTGCGCCGCGTGGGCGCGCGGGTCGTCGGCCGGGGAAGTCGTGTGCAGCGCCGCCTCCAGATCGGTGGCGGAGGCGAGCTTCGGCGCGGAGTCGAGGAGCCGGGCCATCGGGCTCCCGGGCAGCAGCTCCTGCCCGCCGTCGTAGGCGTTGACGACCCGCCGCCCGAGTGCGGCGGCGTAGAGCGCGGTCGACCCGTGGTCGCTCACCACCGCGTCCGCGGCCACCAGGAGCGCCGCCCACTCCTCGTACGGACGGGCGAGGACGAGCCCCGCGTCGAGCGCGGGCGCGAGATGCCGGGCCAGGTCGAAGGACCCGGTACCGCTGTACGTGTTGGGGTGGACGACCAGAGCGAACTGGTACGCGTCGTGCGGGTGGTGCCCGGTGAGTTCGGCGGGCAGCTCCGTGCGTCTGCCGAGCAGCGATTCCGCGCCCCAGGTGGAGGTGAGGACGACGAGCCGGCGCGAGCCCGTACCGAGCGCGTCGCGGTACGCGTCCCGGCGCGGGACCGAGGCGAGGAGCCGGTCCAGGGTGGGGTCGCCCACGACGGCGGCGCGGTCCGCGGCGGGCGGGCAGTGGGCGGCGAGGCGGGTGACCTGGTCGCCGTGCGCGAAGGCGTGGAGGTCGGCCCAGGGGGTGCCGTCGGTCCGGAGGAGATAGTGGGGGTCGAGCCCGGAGGCCACACCCGTCGAGCCGTCGTCACGGACCGCCTTGTTGAACCCGGCCCCATGGGGCAGCAGCACCCGCGGACCGCGCAGCTCGTGCAGATCTCCCTTGGGGCTGGCCGCGAGGATCAGATCATGGCGGGCCCGGCGGGCGTCCTCCCAGGCGAGGACCCGGGCGCCGGAACGATCCAGCGCGGCGAGCGCGTCGACCCCGAAGTCCGACCCGGGCACGAGCGTGAAGCGGACCTTGACCCGGGCGTCCCCCCGGAACACGGGCAGCACGTCAAGGACCCGGTGCAACGCCGCGGCCGACCGTACGGCCACGAGCACGACCCGCTGCCGGCTGCCTGCGCGCTGCCCGCTGCCCGCTGCCCGCTGCCCGCCCAAATGGTCAAGCCTACCCTGACCAGGCGTTTTCCGGGGTACGGAATCAGCCGAGGAAACGGGATCGTGGGCGGACGCCTGCTGCGGCATGGCGTTGATCGTACCGCTGGCGACCACGGAGGCCGGACGGGGCGGCGGACCGCCAGGGGCGAGCGGCACGCTCGACGGCTTGAGATCGCGGTGGATCAGCCCTCCGCCCCGGCCGGGCGCCGCGCGTAGCAGAACAGGTGCTCCTCCGGAGCGGCGGACGGTCCGGCGGGACGGAACTCGGAGACGGCCTGGTGCAGGATCTCCAGGCCGCAGTCCTCGCACAGCAGCCGCACGTACTCCTCGGCGGAGAAGCTGGAGACCCGGGCCCGGTGGCCCATGAAGACGATCTCGACGTCCTCGACGTCGGCCGGGACGGTCGCGCCGACCAGAAGGCCGCCCGGCTTCAGCCAGCCGGCCATCCGGTGCAGCGCGCCGACGGCGCCGGCACGGCTCATCATCAGGAGCGGGAAGAAGGAACAGACGGCGTCGAAACCGCCCTGCGGGGCGTCGAAGTCCCGTACGTCGCACTGCTCGAAGCGGGCCTCCGGCACCTGGCGCCGGGCGAGCTCCACCATCGCCCCCGACACGTCGATGCCGGTGACCTCGTGCCCGGCCCGGGCGAGGAGCTCGGCGACCGGGCGCCCGGTGCCGCTGCCGACGTCCAGGACCCGGGCACCTCGCGGGAGCCGGGCGTCGAGCCACTCGACCGCCGCCAGCTGCTCCGGCACCTGCCCGAACGCCTTCTCGTAGTCCGCCCCGAGCCCGTCGAACAGCTCGGCCGCCGACAACACCCGCTCCCCGGCGCCCACTTCATCCATGTCGCGTCCCTCCCGCGGGCCGCGCGGCCCGCTCGTGGACCCCTACCCAGGAGTGCGGAAGCCGACGCCCGCCTGCCCCGACCCCGCTCGGACTCCTCTTCGCCCGGTAGGGGCACTCTGGGCCGTCCGGGGGTGTTCACCTCCCCGGACCCGTCGCACGCGCGGGCGGACCGAAGGGCGTGGCCGAAACCGGGCGGCCCGACCCGAATCGCACCGCTCGTTCGGCGCAGGCCGTCGTGCGCCCCCGGCCGGCGGCTCTCCGATGCCTGACCAGACGGATCGTCAACCCCATTCGTTCACAGGTGAGTTGTGAGAGGGGCGCGCGGCATTCTCCGTGCGCCCCGACGCACCCTCCCGGGGTGGCTCGAATGTCGTCACCGGCCGGATAAACCCCGCGATCTGCAAGATCACTGCTTCGAGGTAACGGCGCCGTTCCGGCTGGGCAGGGGGTCTCTCCCGGCGGCTACTGTTCCCCCGGATCTGGACGGAATCCCACGTAATCCCACGGAATCCCAGAGATCGTGTCGGTTTTTCCTCTTTCCAAGGAGCGCTCGACCCATGACCGTTGAGACCGGCCCGGACACGGAGCTGGAGCCGCCGCGGCCGCAGTCCAGCCTGAGCACCGCGGCAGCCCGGAACCTCGCCACCACGACCAAGTCCGCCCCGCAGATGCAGGAGATCACCTCCCGGTGGCTGCTGCGGATGCTCCCCTGGGTGGAGACGAAGGGCGGCGCCTACCGGGTGAACCGCCGGCTGAGCTACACCGTCGGCGACGGCGTGATCGAGTTCGTGCAGGACGGCGCCAGCGTCCGGGTCATCCCCCGGGAGCTCGGCGAACTCGCCCTGCTGCGCGGCCTCGACGACGAGGACGTGCTGCGCGCCCTGGCCGACCGCTGCGTCCAGCGCGACTTCCGCGCCGGAGAGGTCATCGTCGAGCGCGGCGCCGCCGCCGAGCAGATCCACCTGATCGCCCACGGCCGGATCAGCCAGACCTCGGTCGGCAAGTACGGTGACGAGGTGGCCGTCGCGGTCCTCGCCGACGGCGACCGGTTCGGCGAGAACGCCCTTCTGGACACCGACTCCAGGTGGGACTACACCGCCACCGCCGAGACCCCCGGCACCCTGCTCACCCTCTCCCGCGCCGACTTCGCCGCCGTACAGGCCCAGTCCCCGGCGCTCGCGGAGCACATCCACGAGTTCAGCTCGCTGCCCGCGCAGCGCCAGAACAAGCACGGCGAGGCCGAGATCGCCATGTCCTCCGGGCATGTCGGCGAGGCCGAACTCCCCGGCGCCTTCGTGGACTACGAGCTCAAGCCGCGCGAGTACGAGCTCTCCGTCGCCCAGACGGTCCTCAAGGTCCA